>CAWFOJ010000067.1:0-19745 GCA_963816585.1 uncultured Holophagaceae bacterium
GACGTGACCCTGTGGCCCCTGGTCCTGTTCCTGAGCATGACGCTGTTCGCCGGCGCCTTCACCCACAGCCGGGAGGTGATCGGGGTGGTGGTGCTGGGCGCACTGGGCTGGCGGATCATCTACCACTTCCAGATGGAGGCGGTGCAGCTCTACATGGACAATTACTGGATGGGCATGATCGAGCACGTGATGATCAGCCCGGTGCGCTGGTGGGAGTTCATCCTGGGCGGCGCCATCAGCGCCGTGGCCAAGATCGCCGCCATCGCCCTGCTGTTCCTGGGGCTCGGCCACCTGGTGTTCCACTTCACGGTCCGGGACTGGCCCGCCACCTTCCTGGGTTTCCTGGCGTGCGCCTGCTGCGGGCTGGTGCTGTCCATCTTCAGCATGGGGGTGGCGTTCCTGAAGCGCGGCGACGCCTTCGCCTTCATCTTCGCCTTCCCGGACGCGGTGGCGGTGCTGAGCGGCGTGTTCTACCCGGTGAGCGTGTTCCCCGGGCCGGTGCGGGCGGTGGCCGAGACCCTGCCCACCACCCACGCCTTCAACCTGCTCAAGGCGACCCTGGGCATGGCCCACTGGGACCCGGTCCGCTTCCTGGCCACCCTAGCCTGCTGGCTGGTCCTGGCGGTGGGGTTCACCTCCTGGGCCCTGGCCAAGGCCCGCCGAGAGGGGAAGTTGGTGAAGATGAAATAATATTCCCTTGCGCGGGAAAGAGGACTATCTCATCTTTTAAGTTCAGCATACGCTGACTTTCTGCCACGGGGCGCCTCCTTGCATCCACTATCCCAATCCGCCGGATACGCCATTCTCGCCCTCAGCTGCCTGGACGACCCGGGCGGCGAGCCGATCCTGGTCCAGGATGTGGCCACCTGGATCGGCGCTCCCGGGCCCTACCTGTCCAAGGTCTTCCATGCCCTGGGCAAGGCCCAGCTGGTGGCCACCAAGCGCGGGCGCAACGGCGGGGTGATCCTCATGCGCCCGGCCCGGGAGATCACCCTGGACATGATCGCCAGCGCCATGGACGGGGAGGAGTGGCAGAACAGCTGCCTGCTCGGGCTGGCCACCTGCACGGACGAGCGGGCCTGCCCGGTGCATACCTTCTGGTCCGAGGAACGCAAGCGCATCCTGGCCGAACTCCATGGAACGACCCTGGCGGACGTGGCCAAGTTCGAACGGACCCATCGCCTGGTTCACCCGTCGGAACAGGAATAGGCCAGCCGGGCTGGGGGGAGGAAGGGCCCAAACCCCATTCCCCGGCCCAGGTGGCCATGTTATGAATATTTAAATTCTTAAATGATTTTTTAAGAGACTTTTTAAAGGGAGGGTCCCCGGCCAGCGTCAGTGGAAAGACGGGTTGGAGCGGACCAGGGTGGTCACGTACCGGTCCAGGTCCTTGCTGTAGCCGGCCGGCACGTCCACGAACTGCACCCCGGTCTCGATGGTGTCGGTCCGGGGCTGGTCCTGGCCATGGGTCCAGACTATCCGGGCCTTGATGGTGCCCTTGGGCAGGGAGGGATGGATCAGTTCCCAGCTTTCGAGAGTCGACCGTTCCTGGAGGTCGGAGACGTTCTTGGTGGGCATCTCGATGCAGCAGCCGTTCGCACCCAGGTTCCGGACGACGATGTTGTTGTAGGTCTGGCCGCCCAACTGGAAACGGGCCTTGCACTGGTTCTCGACGTTGATGCGCGAATGCAGCCTTTTGTCCATGTTGTTCTCCCAAATCGGCAATTAGCCATTTGTTTTTTTTTGGGGGGGTCCCGCGGGGCTCGGATGAGCGCCCGCAAAGTTATTTGATGTTCTGAAGCTAAAAACGTTTTTGGGGGGAATCGGGTCGTCGCCCTGGCACGCCTGGGCCGCCCGGCTTGGCCCTGACAGCCTCCCTGGGGCCAAGCCGGGCGGCACAGTAGTGCTAGGATCATAGGAGATGGCCAGCCTGCCCCCGGAACCCGTCCCGTCCCGCCGCCGCTGGGCCCTGCTGGCCCTGACCTCCATCGGCGCCTTCATGGCCCCCCTGGACGGTTCCATCGTCGCCGTGGCCCTGCCCCGCATGGGCCCGGACCTGAACCTGAGCTTCGCCGCCAGCATGTGGGTCCAGGCCGCCTACCTCCTGGCCATGGCGGTGCTGCTGATCCCCATGGGGCGCCTGGCCGACCGCACCGACCGGATGCGCTTCTATCTGGCCGGGATCGTCGTGTTCACCCTGGGTTCCCTCATGGCGGCCCTGAGCCACAACGGGGCGGACCTGATCCTGAGCCGGGTGGTGCAGGGCTGCGGCGGCGCCCTGCTGAGCGCCACGTCGACCGCCATCGTCACCGACGTGTTCCCGGCCGGGGAGCGGGGCCGGGCCCTGGGCATCAACGTGATGTGCGTGTACCTGGGCCTGAGCGTGGGACCGCCCCTGGGCGGGCTGCTGGTGGACCACCTGGGCTGGCCCTGGATCTTCCTGGTGAACCTGCCGGTGGGAGCCGCGGCCCTGGCGTGGGGCTGGCGCCTGCTCGCCCCGGTCCGCCCCGGAGCCCGGGGCGCCGGCGCCGACCTTTGGGGCGCCGCCCTGCTGGGGGCCTTCCTGGTCTGCCTCATCGTGCCCCTCACCTTCTGCACCGAGTGGGGCTGGGGAGCTCCGGCGGTATGGGGCCCCCTGGCCCTGGCGCCCGCGGCCCTGGCGGGCCTGCTGGCCCGGGAGGCCCGCTGCCCGGCGCCCCTGGTGGACCTGGCCCTGCTGCGGGGCAACCGCCTGTTCGCCGCCGCCAACCTGGCGGCCCTCCTGAACTACTGCGCCCTTTACGCCGTGAGCGTGCTCACCGCCATGCAGCTGCAGCTGGTGCTGGGCCACCCGGCCCGGGTCGCCGGCTGGATCATGCTGGCCCAGCCCCTCATGCAGGCCGTGCTGAGCCCATTGGCCGGGCGCCTGAGCGACAGCTGGGGCTCCCGCACCCTGGCCACCGCCGGCATGCTCATCGTGGCCCTGGGCATGGCCCTGCTGGCCCTCTCCGGCCGCCACGCCGGGCTGGGCCAGATGCTGGGGGCCCTGACTGTGGTGGGCCTGGGCATGGCCGCCTTCAGCGCCCCCAACACCAGCGCCATCATGGGCAGCGTGGAACGGCACCAGCTGAGCGTGGCCAGCGCCTTCCTGTCCACCATGCGGGTCACCGGCCAGGCCCTGAGCGTGGGCCTGCTCGGCAGCATCGCCGCCAGCCGCCTGGGCTCCGACGGCTGGAACCTGCTGCTGCGCCACGCCAGCGGCTCGGGCGCCGCCGACGCCTTCGCCTGGGGCTACCGGGCGGCCATGTTCACCGGCGCCGGCCTGGCGCTGCTGGGCGCCTGGGCTTCCCAGACCCGGGGCACGGCCCACCGCCGGGGGGATTATCCTTAGGGGTGTTCGAACGCATCCGGATCAACGGCCGGGACTACCAGCCGGCCCTGTTCCTGGCCCCCATGGCCGGGGTGACCCACAGCGCCTTCCGCCGCCTGCTGGCGGACTATGGCGGCTACGGGGCGCTGTTCACCGAGATGGTCTCCGCCGCGGCGTTCCTGCGGGAGGACCCCCAGGCGTCGCCCTTCACCCGCAGGCGGGAATGCGAAGGCCCGGTGTTCTATCAGTTCCGCATCGCCGCCGGCGATGATCTGGGCGCCCTGTGCGCCAAGCTGCCCCTGCTGGAGTGCGCCGGCCTGGACCTGAACCTGGGCTGCCCGGCGCCCAAGATCCAGGCCCAGGCCTCCGGCTGCGCCCTGTTCCGGGATTTCGCCCAGCTGCGGGCGGTGCTGGAGGGGATCCGCCGCCGCTACGACGGCACCCTCACGGTCAAGGTGCGCCTGGGGGACGACCCGGAGCGGTGGCGGGACCCGTTCCTGGAGCGCCTGCGCCTGTTCGAGGACCTGGGCGTGCACGCCGTCACGGTGCACCCCCGCTTCTCCTTCGAGAAGCTCAAGCGCCGGGCCCGGTGGCGGGAATTCCCCTGGATCGCCGGGCACACCCGCCTGCCGGTGATCGGCAACGGCGACGTGTGCTGCCCCGAGGACGTCACCGGCGACCGGGAGGCCTTCGCGCCCCTGGCCGGGCTGATGCTGGGCCGCATCGCCGCGGTGAAGCCCTGGATCTTCCGGGAGTTCGCCGGGCTGGCTCCGGTGGCGGTGGACTACCGGGAGGTGTGGGACCGCCTGTACCGGTACACCCTGGAGGACCTGCCCCCGGAGCGGGCCTTCGGACGGCTCAAGGAGTTCACTTTCTATTTCGCCAAGAACTTCTTCTTCGGCCACGAGATGTTCCGGGGCGTCCAGAAAGCCCGGACCCCCGAGGAGGTGCGGGCGGCCGCCCTGGGCTTCCTGGAGACCGGGCCGCGCCTCAACGAGACGCGGGGACTGGCGTTTTCCTAGGAACCTGTCGTGCGATCAACTCATGAGAGGATGGGACCCGGAGAATCACCATGACCAGGGTCCGCATCTCGGCCGGAGGCTTCCAGTTCATCGCGGCAACCCACCCGGCGGCGCCCCGCACGGCGGCGGCCTTCCTGGGCCTGCTGCCCTACCGGCAGAAGCTCATCCACGTGCGCTGGAGCGGCGAAGCCTGCTGGATCCCCCTGGGCGGCTTCCAGCTGGGAGTGGATTACGAGAACGCCACCAGCCATCCGTCGGCGGGGGACCTGCTGTTCCACCCCGGGGGCCTGAGCGAGACGGAGATCCTCCTGGCCTACGGCAGCTGCTGCTTCGCCAGCAAGGTGGGGCAGCTGGCCGGCAACCATTTTCTGACCGTGGAGGAAGGCCGGGAGGGGTTGCGTCCCCTGGGGGAGAAGACCCTGTGGCAGGGCGCCCAGGACATCCTGTTCGAGCTGGCCTGATGGCCGCCGGGGAGGCCCCGGCCCGGCCCCGGAAGCATCGGGCCGCGGCCCTGGCGGCCCTGGGGGCGGGGATCGTGGGCATCGGCTTCTCGGCGATCTTCGTGAAGCTCGCCGGCCTTCCGGGCCCGGTCTCGGCCCTGTACCGGGTGTCGGTGGCCGGAGCGGTGCTGCTGCCCTGGTGGCTGGCGCGCCGGGGCCCCCTTCCCCCCCGGGAGGACATCCGCCTGATCCTCGCCGGCGGACTCTTCTTCGCCATCGATATCGCCCTCTGGAACACCAGCATCCTGTACACGACCGCGGCCACCGCCACGCTCCTGGCGAACAACTCGCCCCTGTGGGTGGGCCTGGCCTCGTTCCTGCTGTTCCGGGAGCGCCTTTCGGGCAGCTATTGGCTGGGGCTCGCCGTGGCCATGGGTGGAACCGTCTGGCTGGTGGGCGGCGACGCCTACCGGCACCTGCGCCTGGGCCCGGGCAACCTGCTGGCCCTGCTGGCCGGGGTGTTCTACGCCGCCTACCTGCTGGCCACCCACCGGGCCCGGAAACGGGTGGACCTGCTCTCGGTCATGACCCTCTCCACCCTGGCCAGCATCGCCGTGCTGCTGCTCCTCAACCTGGCCCTGGGCACGACCCTGGCCGGCTTCTCCAGGCGCGCCTGGCTGGCCCTGGCGGGCATGGGCCTGGTTTCCCAGCTGGGCGGATGGCTGGCCATCAGCTACGCCCTGGGGCACCTGCGGGCTGCCCCCGTGTCGGTGGCGCTCCTGGCCCAGGTGATTGTGACCGCGCTGGCGGCCATGCCCCTGCTGGGGGAGTACCTGAAGTTCAACCAGATCGGAGGCGGGGTGCTGGTGCTGGGGGGCATCTACCTGGTGACCCGGGGCCGGGGCGAGCGGTGAGATTTCCGGCCAGGCATTGCCAAGCGCCCCCGGCGAGGCGATCCTGTACCTGAAGCGGAGGCGCCATGGGCAGCATCGGTATCGAGAAACTTCTCCTCCTGGGCATCGCCCTCCTGATCTTCTTCGGACCCAACAAGCTCCCCGAACTGGGAAAGGCCCTCGGCAAGGGCATCCAGGAGTTCAAGAAGGCTTCCCGCGAGTTCAGCGAATCCGTGCAGGAAGGCACCAAGGAAACCAAGGAAGAGGAAAAGAAGGGCTGAGGGCGCTCCTCCTGCCGGCGCCGGGGAGGACCGGCGGCGGTCAGGGATTGAGGGCCGCGTGGGCTTCCTTCAGCTTCTCCATTATGGGGATCTGCTGGGGGCACAGGGGTTCGCAGGTTCCGCAGGCCAGGCACCGGTCGGCGCCGTGGCCGGGCCCGGCCACGAACGCCCGGTAGCCGCCGCCGGCGGCCTGCCAGTTGCCGAACATGGAACCCGTGTTGTAGCTGGCAAACACGTCCGGAATCGCCACGCCGCTGGGGCACGGGGCGCAGTAGCCGCAGGTGGTGCAGGGAACCCGCATGCGCGCGGCATACAGGCTGCGCACTTCCTCCGCCAGGGCCAGGTCCCTGGCGTCCAGCCCGCCGGCCCGGGCCCGGTCGGCGGCGGCCAGGTTCTCGGCCAACTGGGTGATGGCGTTCATCCCGGAAAGGGCCGTCACCACCGCCGGGCGGTTCCAGACCCAGCGCAGCGCCCATTCGGCCGGGGGCCTCAGCTCCGTGGCCCGGGCCCAGATGGCCTGCACGTCGGGCGGTTGCGGTCCGGCCAGGGTGCCGCCCCGCAGGGGTTCCATGGCGATGGCCCCCACACCCCGGGCGGCGGCGTAATCCAGGCCCTCGGTCCCGGCCTGGTAGCCCGTGTCGACGAAGTTGAACTGGACCTGGCAGAACTCCCAGTCATAGCCGTCGATGATGGGCTTGAACACCTTGAGGGCGGCGTGGAAGGAGAAGCCCAGGTGGCGGATGCGCCCGTCGGCCTTGGCCCGCTCCATGGCCGCCAGGCCCTTGAGGTCCAGGACGGTCCGCCAGCGGTCGGCGTTGAGGGCGTGCAGCAGGTAGAAGTCGATGTGGTCCGTTTCCAGCTTCCTGAGCTGCTCGTCCAGCAGGCGTTCCCAGTCCCCCGCCTCCTGCACCAGCCACACGGGCAGCTTGGTGGCCAGGAGGACCTTGTCCCGGTAGCCGTCCCGGAGGGCGCGGCCCACGAACGGCTCGCTTTCCCCGCCGTGGTAGGGATAGGCGGTGTCCACATAGTTCACCCCCGCGTCGATGGCCCGGCGCAGGAGGCCTTGGGCGGCCTCGTCGTCGATGCGCTTGGGATCGCCGCCCAGCACCGGCAGGCGCATGCAGCCGAAGCCCAGCACCGACACGGGCAAACCGGGAACGCGCGGGAAGGAACGGTACTGCATGGGCGGCCTCCGGGACCGTGCCTATTCAAGACGAAAAAGACACTTAGCCAAATTCTAGCGCCAAGCGCTCGGCCGCGGCCAGATTCACGGCCGTGAGGACCCACAACAGGTCCTCGTCCAGGTCGAACCGGGCGCTGTGGTTGGGGTAGGTGATGCCCCGCTCCGGGGCCTGGGTGTTCAGGAACCAGTAGCAGCCCGGCACCCGCTCCAGGTAGTAGGCGAAATCCTCGCCGGCCATGCTGGGCCGGGCCATCACCACCACCCGTTCCGGGCCCAGGAGCTGCTCCGCCGCGGCGGCGGCCAGAGCCGAGGCCCGGGGGTGGTTCACCACCGGCGGGTAGCCCTCCAGCCACTGGTACTCCAGCTCCAGGCCGTGCTGCAGGGCGATGCTCCGGGCCACGGCGCCGATGCGCTCGGCCAGGACGGCGCGCACGTCCTGGTGGACGCTGCGGGCGGTGCCCGAGAACTCGGCCCGGGCGGGGATGACGTTGAAGGTCTCGCCGGCGTGGACGGTGCACACGGAGATCACCGCCGGCCGGGTCTGGTCCACCTCCCGGGCGCGCAGGGTGTTCAGGGCCAGGACATACTCCGCCAGGGCCGAGACCGGGTCCTTGCTGGCGTGGGGTTCGGAACCGTGGCCGCCGGGGCCGAGGAAGGCGCCCTGGAACCGGTCCGCGGCGGCCATCATGGGCCCGTGCAGGAACCCGGCCTGCCCGGGCTTCAGGCCGGTGCCGAAGCCGCCCACGTGCCCGCCCACCATGGCGGCCACCCCGTCCAGCACCCCCGCTTCGATGAGCGGCAGGGCCCCGAAGGAGCCCTCCTCTCCCGCCTGGAACACCAGGCGCACCCGGAACGGCAGGCTCCCCTGGGCCGCTTCCTGGACCAGCAGCCCGGCGGCCCCCAGGAGGCCGGCGGTGTGGGCGTCGTGGCCGCAGGCGTGCATCCGCCCCGGGTGGCCTGAGGCACAGGCGAGCCCGGTCCGTTCCTCCACCGGCAGGGCATCCATGTCGGCGCGGACGGCCACGAGCGGTCCCCGGTCCCCCAGGTCCGCCCACATGCCCGAACCCACCCGGTGCGGCTCCAGCCCCAGGGCGCGCAGTTCCGTCTCCACCATCCCGGCGGTGGCGGGCAGCTCCATGCCCAGCTCGGGTATGGCGTGCAGCCGGCGGCGCAGGCCGACGATCCCGGGCAGGGCCGCCCGCACCCTGGCTTCTGGGAACCGGATCCCGGCGTCCACGGCTACGCCTTGTGGGTGGCCATGAACTGCCCGATCCGTTCGACCTCCTCAGGGGCGAGCCGGAAGTCCGCCGCCCCGGCCACGCCCCGCACCTGGTCGGGGCTGCGCAGGCCGACAATGGCCCCGGTGACGGCACCCTGGCGCAGGCACCAGGCGATGGCCGCCTCCCCGGCGCTGCGGCCGTGGGGCGCGCCGATCTCCCCCAGCAGGGCCGCCAGGGCCAGGTTCCGGCTCAGCCGGGGCTCCTGGAAGTGCACGGCCCGCTTGCGGAAATCGTCCTCGGGCAGGGCCCGGACCCGTTCCGGGGTCATCCTGCCGGAGAGCAGGCCGGACTTCATGGGGCTGTAGACGATCACGCCGATGCCCCGGGCCTGGCAATGGGGCAGCAGGTCCGTTTCCACCTCCGGGGAGATGATCGGAGTACGGCGGCTGCAGGGAGGTGACCGGGCCCAGCCCCTGGATGCGCTCCAGCTGGGCCACGCTGAAGTTGCAGACCCCGGCCCAGCGCACCTTGCCCTGGGCCTTCAGGCGCTGCAGCGCCTCCCAGCCCTCCTCGATGTCCTCGGCGGGATTGGGCCAATGGATCTGGTACAGGTCGATGCAGTCCAGCTTCAGGCGGCGCAGGCTGGCCTCGCACTCCCGCAGCACCGAGTCCCGCTTCAGGCGGTTCTCGATCCGGCCGGCGGCGTCCCAGGCCATGGCGCACTTGGTGAAGACATAGGGGCGGGCCGCCACCCCCTCCAGGGCCTGGGCCACCACTTCCTCCGAGTGCCCCAGGCCGTAGACGGCGGCCGTGTCGATCCAGTTCCAGCCCGCCTCCAGGGCGGCGCGGATGGCGGCGATGGACTGGCGGTCGTCCTGGGGCCCCCAGCCGAAGGCCCAGCCGCCCCCGCCAATGGCCCAGGCGCCCACGCCCAGGGGACTGATCCTCATGCCGCTCTCGCCCAGGTTGCGCAGGTCCATGTCCGCCTCCCGCCTTCACCCCATTATGCGCCGGAGGGATGTTACCGTGGATTCCGGCATGCCTCTTTCCTCCATGCCAGAAGGTGATCCCATGAGCGCCAGCCCATCCTCCCAGGCCCCCGGCTTCCCCTTCGACCGGGAGCGCATCCTCGAGTTCGAGTTCGTGCGCGCCACCGAGAACGCGGCCCTGCGGGCCATCCACTGGTCCGGCCGGGGCGAGAAGGAGAAGGCCGACGCGGCCGCCTGCGCGGCCATCGCCGGGATCCTGGACCAGCTGGACATCCGGGGCGAGGTGGTGATCGGCGAGGGGCTCAAGGACGAGGCGCCCGGCATCTTCCTGGGGGAGCGCCTGGGCAGCTGGCGTGAAGAGGCGCCCCGGTTCGACCTGGCCATGGACCCCATCGACGGCACCACCAACATCGCCAAGGGGCTGCCCAACAGCATCTCGGTGCTGGCCGCGGCCCAGGTGGCCAACGGCGCCACCCACGCCATGCGCAACCTGCCCAGCTACTACTGCCACAAGATCGCCTACGGCCCGGCGGTGCGGGCGGCCCTGGCGGCCAAGAACGACACCGACTTCCTGGACATGGCCCTGGAGGACGTCCTGGCCTTCGTGGCCGAGAGCCTGGGCAAGCGGGTCGGGGAACTGGTGGTGGTCACCATGGACCGGCCCCGGCATGAACATATCATTCGCCAGATCCGGAAGGTGGGGTCGGCCCTGCGCCTCATCTCCGACGGCGACATCACCGCCGCCGTGGCGCCGTCCATGCCCGGCTCGGGGGTGGACCTGTACGTGGGCATGGGCGGCGCCCCGGAGGGGGTGCTGGCGGCCGCGGCCCTCAAGTGCCTGGGCGGGGACATCCAGCTGCGCATGTGGTTCGATCCGGTGCGCCATCCCGGACACCGGGACCAGGTGGCGGCCATGGTGGATCCCGGGGACCTGGACCGGATCTTCCGGGCGGACGACCTGGTGGTGGGCGACAGCGCGCTGTTCTGCGCCACGGGCATCACCGACAGTTCCCTGCTGCCGGGGGTGAAGCTCATCGGCCACCAGGCGGAGACCCACTCCATCCTCATGCGCGCCCGCAGCGGCACCGTGCGCCACATCCGGGCCGTGCACAACCTGGACCGGAAAGCCATGCCCCTGCGGGAGGCGTTCCTGAAGTTGACGGAAGGCTGAACACCCTCTGCAGGAGCCTGTCCAAGTGATATTCGGCCCCGCGTCGGGGCCGAATATCACTTGGACAGGCTCCTCAGGCCGTCAGGCTCCGGTAGGCCCGGACCGCGGAGCGCAGCAAGGCGTAGCACAGCAGGCCGAGGGCGGCTCCGGCGGTGTCCAGGGCGCAGTCCCGGAGGGAGGCGGTGCGCCCGTGGACGAACATCTGGTGGAATTCGTCCGTGAGGGCGTAGAACCCCGCCAGCAGGACCACCAGCACCGGCGCCCCCGGCACCCGCCGCCACCAGGGCCGGCGGCGCAGCCAGGCGCCCAGGAGCAGGGCGAACACCGCGTACTCGGTCAGGTGGGCCAGCTTGCGGATGATGAAGTGCAGGACGTCGAACCGGTGCGGTCTCAGGTGGATCCCCAGCGCGTCCAGGATCCAGCGCAGGACGGGTCCGGTGTGCTCGGCGGAGAACACGCTGGTGGAGAAGGTGAAGATCACCCCGGCCCAGACCAGGGAGAGCACCAGCCAAACGGTGCCGCCGCCTTGCTGGGGGGTGGGGGTTGGCTCGGTATGATTTATTTGTTCGTTCGCGTGCATGGGATGGAGGTATGCCTTGGAGGGGCGGTTCGGGGGGGTCGTCCCCCGACTCTATCAGAACGTGATGGAATTTTCCTATCGATATCCTATGATTGCCTTGCTTTCAGCTCCAGGAGGAGGCCATGACCGACCGCACCGTCGAGTCCCTGGTTCCCGGATCGGCCACCCAGGACGGGAACCGGGTGCCTTTGACGCGCCTGATCCCCGGGACCGGCCAGCGGGGCATGGACGCGTTCCGGTCCATGGATCCCTTCCTGCTCATGGACCATTTCGGTCCCCTGCAGCTGCCCCCGGGCACCGACGCCGGCTTCCCGCCCCACCCCCACCGGGGCTTCCAGACCCTGACCTACCTGCTGCAGGGCGCCTTCCGGCACCGGGACAGCACCGGCGGCGCCGGCCTGCTGCGCCCGGGGGGCGCCCAGCTCATGAACGCCGGGGCGGGGCTGGTGCACGAGGAGATGCCCGTGCCCGAGCATCTGGAGACCGGCGGCCCCATCGAGGGGGTGCAGCTGTGGATCAACCTGCCCAGGGCCCACAAGCGCTCGTGCCCCGGCTTCACCGACCTGCAGCCGGAGTCCATGCCCTGGCGGGCGGTCCCCGGCGGCAGGTTGCGGGCCCTGGCCGGGGCATGGCTGGGGTCCGAGGGGCCGGCCCGGACCCCCGCCCGCATCGCCTACGCCCACCTGGAGCTGGAGCCGGGCGCGGAGTTCCGGCATCCCCTGCCCCAAGGCTGGACCGCCGCCCTGGTGCCTCTGCACGGCTCGGCGCGGGTGGATGGAGTGCACGTGCCCCCCGACCACCTGGCGCGCCTGGCCAAGGACGGCACCCACCTGGCCCTGGCCACCGACGGCGGCGCCAGCGTGATGCTGTTGGCCGGGGAACCCCTGGAGGAGCCCATCGCCCACTACGGGCCGTTCGTCATGAACACCCGGGAAGAGATCGACGAAGCCCTCCTGGACTACGCCCAGGGCCGCCTGGGGCGGCTCGACTAGCCATGCTGCGGGAAGTGCTTGCGGAAGATTCCGAGCAGCAGCCGCCCGAAAATGGATCCGGGGCTCGGCTGCAGGGGGTAGGTCCAACTGGCCTTCACCTCCGCCCCCATTTCGGCCAGGTGGCCGGGGTCCACCCCCGTGCCGATGAGCACCCGCGGCAGCGCGGGCGGCAGGGCCTCGGCCAGGGTCCGCAGGCGCTTGCGCGCCTCCCAGGCGGCCGAATCCGTGTGCAGGATCACCAGGGCCTTGCGGACCGGCCCCAGGTCCTTCACCGACTGGAGGGTGGGGGCCACCCGGCGCAGGGGGGGCAGGCCCGCAGGCATGAGGGGCGCCAGGCGTTCCCCAGTTCCGCCGAGGCGCTCACCAGGATCAGCCCCGCCTCCTGGGTATCCTCTTCCTTGGGGGCCGGGCCCGGGGCCTGGGCGAAGACCTCCGCCTCCCGGCGCTGGAACACCCACCGGGACAGGCCCTCCAGCACTTCCTCCTCCAGGGGCGGGCGGAACTCGGCGCCGAAGAGGCGCTCCCGCACGTGGCGGATGTTCACCCTGGCGTTGATCCTGAGGCTGTCGTTGAGGCCGAACGCCACGTGGACGGTGTCGCCCACCAGCAGTTCGCCCTCCTCGTAGTCCCGGCTGAAATGCACCAGGACGCCGGAGGTGCTGATGTTCACCAGGTGCCCGGACAACAGCTCGTACTTCCGGGTGCTGAAGGTGACCGGCACCCGTCCCACCCGGGTCACCCGGTAGGCGCGGCGGTACTCGCCGTCCTCCAGGGTGGCGGGGATGGCCAGCATCAGGGATTGGCGGCCCAGGGCCCGGCCCAGCCCCAGCAGGCGGGTGGCGCCCTGGTAGAAGTGCTGGCCGTACGGGAAGCGGATGGAGAGTTCGGGGAGCGCATGCCGGTACTTGGCGTCCTCCAGTTCCATGTTGGCGTGGCAGTGGAACTGGGACGCCTGCCAGGAGCAGGAAGGAGGTCTCGAACCGCAAATAGGGGGTGGACAGGATGGCTATCTCATTGCGGGCACAGGCGTTATGCAGGGCTTCCCGGATCAGCCCCGCATTGCGGATGGTCGTGTCCGTGCGTTCCTCGGCCATGGTCCCCCAAATCGATTAATGCATTTTGTTCATAGCTCTCTGAGGATGCAAGCTTCACCTAGACTTTAAACAGGAGGATGAATGCCGGTTCTCGTCATGGGCCACAAGAATCCGGACACGGATTCCATCTGCTCCGCCATCGCCTATGCCCACTACCTGCGCCAGACCCGCCTCCCGGACGCGGTGCCCGCCTGCTGCGGCGAAGTGAATCCGCGCACCCAGTTCGTGCTGGGCCAGGCCGGGGTGGAGCCGCCCCGCCTGGTCATGGACGTGCGCCCCACCGTGGGCCAGGTATGCCGCCGGCAGGTGGTCACCGCCCGGGAGGACGAAGCTTTCTTCGAGGTGTACCACCGCATGCAGGCGCACCGCCTGCATGCCCTGCCGGTGCTGGACCGGAGCGGCGGGCTGGCCGGGATGGTCACCCTGTCCCGCCTGCTGGAACTGCTCCTGCCGGACCGGGTTGTGCACGAGCGGCCGCGCCTGGTGGAAACCAGCCTGGACCTGGTGTGCCGGGCCCTTTCGGGCAGCTTCCTGCACCGGGTGGACGCGGACCGGGTGGAATCCCTGTTCCTGAGCGTGGGCGCCATGAGCACCGGCAAGTTCAGCGGCCGCCTGCGGGAATTCCCTTCCGCCCAGGCCCTGATCGTGGTGGGCGACCGCCAGGACATCCAGGGGCTCACCATCGCCTTCGGGGCCCGGTGCATGGTGGTCACGGGCGGCAGCAACCCCGAGCCGGCCCTCCTGGACGAGGCCCGGGCCCGGGGGGTGAGCGTCATCTCCAGCCCGTGGGACACCGCCACCACCACCATGATGATCCGGGGAGCCAAGGGCATCGGCGCGTCCATCGACCGGGACTTCCTGCGCTTCCGGGAGCCGGTGCTGGCCCGGAACGCCCGCAAGGAGGTCCACCCGGTGCACCAGGACCTGTTCCCGGTGGTGGGGGAGGCGGGGGAACTGGTGGGGGTGTTCTCCAAGGACGACCTGGCCAATCCCGAGCAGGTGCGGCTGGTGCTGGTGGACCACAACGAACTGGCCCAGGCGGTCACCGGCGCCGAGGAGGCGGAGATCCTGGAGGTGCTCGACCACCACCGCCTGGGCGGCGGGCTCATCTCCCGGGAGCCGATCCTGTTCCAGAACGACCCGGTGGGCTCCACCTGCACCCTGGTGGCGCGCTGCTACCACCGGGACGCCATGGTCCCGCCCCCGGGCATCGGCCGGTGCCTGGCCGCCGGCATCATCTCCGACACCCTGAACCTCAGTTCACCCACCACCACCCCCGTGGACGGGCAGATGCTCCAGTGGCTGGGCGAGGCCTGCGGCTTCGACCCGGCGGCCTTCGCCGAGGCGTTCTTCGCGGTGGGCTCGGTGCTGCAGCTGTGCGCCCCGGCCGAGGCCCTGCGGGCCGACTGCAAGGAGTACACGGAAGGGCCCTGGCGGCTGGCCGTGGCCCAGATCGAGGAGGTGGGCTTCGAGCACTTCCACCACCGCCGGCGGGAACTGGCCGAAGCCCTGGACAGCCTGGTGCGGGAAAAGCGCCTGGACTTCGCCTGCCTGCTGGTCACCGACATTTCCAAGAACGACAGCCTCCTGCTGACGGCCGGGGACGAGCGGGTGGTGGCGGCGATCGACTATCCGCGCCTGGAAGGCCACCTGTTCCGGCTGGACGGGGTGGTCAGCCGCAAGAAGCAGCTCCTGCCCCACCTGTCCCGGCAGCTGGCGAGGCTGGATAAATCCTAGACCGTAAAGATCGTCGAGCCGGTGGTCTTTCTCGCCTCCAGGTCCCGGTGGGCCTGGGCCGCCTCCCGCAGGGGGTAGCGCTGGTTGATGGCGATCTTCACGATGCCCTGGCCCACCACGTCGAACAGTTCGGCGGCATTGGCCAGGAGATCGGCGCGGCTGGCGTTGTAGACGAACAGTGTGGGCCGGGTGATGAACAGGGCGCCCTTGGCCGCCAGCTGGCCCAGGTCGAAGGGCGGCACCGGGCCCGAGGACTGGCCGAACAGGGCCATCATGCCCAGGGGCGCCAGGCAGTCCAGGGACTTGGCGAAGGTGTCCCGGCCCACCGAATCATAGACCACCTGCACCTTGCGGCCCTGGGTGAGCTCCAGCACCCGCGCCAGGAAATCCTCCCGGGTGTAGACGATGGGATGGTGGCAGCCGTTGGCGCGGGCCAATTCGGCCTTGGCGTCCGAACCCACGGTGCCGATCACCGTGGCGCCCAGGTGGCGGGCCCACTGGCACAGGATCAGGCCCACCCCGCCGGCGGCCGCCTGCACCAGGACGGTGTCCCCGGCCCTGACCGGATAGGTGCGCCGCAGCAGGTACTGGGCGGTGAGGCCCTGGAGCATCATGGCGGCGCCCTGCTGGTCGGAGATCCCGGCCGGCAGCGCCACCAGGCGGTCCGCGGGCATCACCCGGGCTTCGGCGTAGGCGCCCATGGGCCCCGAGGCGTAGGCCACCCGGTCCCCGGGCTTGACCTCGGTCACCCCGGCGCCCACCGCCTCCACCACCCCGGCCGCCTCCATGCCCGGGGTGGCCGGCAGGGCACTGGGGTAGAGCCCGGTGCGGTGGTACACGTCGATGAAGTTCAGGCCCACGGCCGTGTGCCGCAACCGCGCCTGGCCGGGGCCCGGGTCGCCCACCTCCACCGGCTCCCACTGCAGGACTTCGGGTCCCCCGTTCTGGTGCATGCGGATGGCTTGGGTCATGGTTCACGCTCCGGGCTAGGATGATAGTTGAACTTGAGGAGAAGGAGCAGGAGCAACATGCGGTTTCCGCTTTTCCTGACCGTGGTGCTCCTGGCGATGGCGGCCGCTTGCGCCTACATGGGCGGCCGCACCCTGGCCCTGAGCCCGGCCGCGGCCGCCCACCCGGCCCTGGTGTGGGGGGCCCTGGCCCTGTTCGCCGGGCTCCTGTTCGGGGTGTCCGCCCTGCGCCGGGTCCGGGCCCTGGTCCGCTGGCGGCCATTCCTGACGGCCCTGAGCTACGGGCTGTTCGGGTTCATGGCCACCTACCTGCTGTACCTGGCCGCGGCCGATCTGCTCCAGGCCCTGGCCAGGATGCTGGCGGGGGTCCAGGCCGGACCGTGGCTGGTGCCACTGGCTGCGGCGGCCGCCCTGGGCTCGGTGCTGGCGGGCCTGGCCACGGCCCTGCGCCTGGTGCCGGTGCGGCGCGTGGAGGTGCCCATCCGGGGCCTGCCGGCAGGGCTGGACGGCTTCCGCATCGTGCAGATCTCGGACCTGCACCTGGGCCCCCTGGTGCGCCGCGCCCAGGTGGACCACATCCTGGCGGCCAGCGCCGCCCTGGCCCCTGACCTGGTGGCGGTGACCGGGGACCTGGTGGACGGCTCCACGGACGGGGAGGTGGGGGCCCAGGCCCGGCGCCTGGGCGCCCTGCGGGCCACCCACGGCGTCTGCTTCGTCACCGGCAACCACGAGGTACCTACTCGGGCGTGACCCGCTGGCTGGAATTGTTCCGGGACCTGGGCTGGCGGGTGCTGCACAACGAGCACCTGCTGGTGGAGCACGGGGGCGCCCGGCTGGCGGTGGCCGGCATGCCCGACCCCACGGCCCGCACCCACCCGGCCGGGGGCCCCGGGCCGGACCTGGCCCAGGCCCTGGCGGGGGTGCCTCCGGATGCGGTGCCCATCCTGCTGTACCATCCCCCCACCGGCACGGTGGCCGCCGAACGGGCCGGAGTGCGCCTGCAGCTCTCCGGGCACACCCACGGAGGGCAGTTCTTCCCCTGGAGCGTGGTGATCCAGCGCCTGTACGCCCACCCCGCGGGCCTGGGCAAGCAGGGCGGAATGTGGATCTACACCAGCGTCGGCACTGGGTTCTGGGGCACCCCCAACCGGTTCCTGGTGCCCTCGGAACTCACCCTGCTGGTGCTGAGGCGGGCGGGCCAGGGCTGATCCCGGCTTCCCGGGTCAGGGCCGGTACTCCACCCGCGCCACCCGGGCGTCGATCCCCGCCCGGTTGAAATGCCGCAGCCAGCGCTCCTGCCCGGGCCGCAGCGCGTCCCCCGGGCCCTTGACCTCCCACAGCCGGCACCGGGGCGGATCCGGGCGGAACAGGAACAGGTCCGGAAAGCCGCTGGCGAAGGCCAGGGGGTTGGGCGCCATGGCCGCCAGCACCGACACCGCGGCCGCCCCGGGCAGCGCGTCCAGCGCCCGCTCCAGCCAGGAAGGATCCAGGGCCCGCCAGTTGACGAACACGTTGGCGATGCCGCGCTTGGCCCCGGCGGCGGCCCGCACCTCCCGGGCGAAGGCCCCGGGCTCGGCCAGCCGGGCCAGGCGGGCTTCCACCAGCCCGGAGCGGCGCAGGAAGAAATCCGGGCCGCCCAGGTCCGCCGGAGCCGCCTGGAACCGGTGCTGGAACGCCCCGGGCACCGGGGCGAACAGCACCTCCCACAAGGCCAGGCCGAACAGGGCCCGCCACAGGACGTTCTCGCTGAAGAACCCGTCCCACCCCTCGGCCCGGGCCGCCTCCAGCGCCGCCTGCTCCACCGTCCCGGGCCGGGGCCCCGGCAGGAGCAGGCGCACTTCCGGCACCGGTTCCGGCGAGCGGTGGGTCAGGACCCAGGCGGCGGCCAGGTTCTCGTGCCGGGCCAGGCGGCGCAGGAACCGGTGGGCGAACTGCTCCTCGCCCACGTCCCAGGGGGCCGCGGCCATCTCCGCCGCCCGTTCCGCGGCCGCATGGAGCCGCCCGCGCCCGGCCAGGATGCGCGCGGCCCGCTCCCGGGCCGGGGGCAGCCGGCTCAGGGCGTAGCAGCCCAGGGCCCGGTCCGGTTCCCGGCGCCGCTCCCACTCCAGGCCCAGGTCATTGAGCAGGCGGTGGAACCGGCGCTGCTGGCGCACCCCGGGATGGGGACAGGTGGCCAGGAGCGCGTCCGTGATCCGGCCCAGGGCCTGGAGGTCTCCGTCCCGGGCGGCGGACCCGAACGCACCGCGCAGGTCCTGGAGCGCCAGCAGGAAGTCCACGTCCTCCCGGGACTGGAACAACCGCCCGCCGGGATCCAGGGGATAGGTTTCGAAGCGGACCCGGCCGGTATCCGCCAGGATGAAGTCGGTGAGGTCCTGGTCCCCGTTGCCGAAGAACAGGAGGAACATCAGCCGGGCCCAGTCCAGGTGCAGGGGCGCGGCCGCCGGCACCGCCGCGGCCAGGGCGGGCCCCAGGCCGGGGCCGCCCCGGGCCAGCAGGCTCGCCGCCAGGTCCCCCCGGGACCTGGACCGGGCCTGGGGCGGGTCCCGAAGCCATTCCAGGATCTCCTCCTTGCGGGCCAGCGGCAGCAGGTCTTCCGGAGCTGCGGCATCGCCCGCGGCGGCGAAGCCGGCGCCCCGCAGCACCGCCAGGGCTTCCCCCAGGTCGGGGATCTCCGGGTAGCGCAGCCCGTCCAGGCGGAACCAGGGCCCCTTCCGGGTGAGCATGCGCACATAGAGCCGCCGGGCCTGGACCGGCAGGGCCAGGAACCGCTCGGCCAGTTCCCGCTCGCCGGGACGCAGCAAGTCGGCGCAGCGGCCTTGCACGTCCTGGAGGACGGTCTGGAAATTCAGGAGGTAATAGCCTCCTGGGAGGGGTCCGGGTCCGGTCGGCATGCCGGCTCCCATGCTAGCCCAGGGTGCCCAGGTGCCGGCGCAGTTCCTCGAGGGTGAACGGCTTGGGCAGCAGGGACACGTTGGGGTGCGCGCGCGCCAGGTCCAGCACCGCCTGGTCCGCCTTGCCGGTGACCAGGACGATGGGAGCCCCCGGCAGCAGCTGGCGCAGGCGCGGCAGGGCGCCCTGGCCGCCCAGCCCGGGCATGTTCACGTCCAGGAACACCACCTCCGGCCGGAACCCTCCTTCCAGCTTGGCCAAGGCCTCCTCGCCGCTGCCGGCGGACTCGGCCCGGTGCCCCAGCGCGTCCAGGAGGCTCTGGAGCGAGGCGTTCATGAACTCGTCGTCGTCCACCAGCAGCACCTGCAGGCTGCCTTTGGCCCTGATCGCAGGCAGGGCCGCCTCCGTCCGCCGGTCCGGCACCGGACCGGAGCTGGCCGGGAAGCGCAGGGTCACCCAGGTGCCCCGCCCGGGCTCGCTGCGGATGTCCAGGAGCCCCTGGTGGGCCTTGACCGTGCTGTAGGCGATGGACAGGCCCAGGCCGGTGCCCTTGCCGGTCTCCTTGGTGGTGAAGAAGGGGTCCAGGGCCTTGCGCAGCACCTCCGGAGCCATGCCCGGGCCGGTGTCGCCCACCTGCACTTCCACCCGGCCGGGGTCCAGGTTGCGGGTGCGCAGGAACAGGGTGCCTTCCCCATTCATGGCGTCCACGCCGTTCACCGCCAGGTTCACCAGGGTGTTGGCCAGGGCCCCCGCATCCCCCATGATCGGGCGCAGGTCCGGGGCCAGGTCCAGGTCCAGGCGCACCTTGGCCAGGGTGGTCCGCTCCAGCAGCTGGGTCACGTCCCGGATCACCCTGTTCAGGTCCACGTCCCGGGTCTGCACCGGGGACCGGCGGGCGAAATTCAGCAAGTTGCGCACCATCTCCCCAGCAATACAT
>CAWFOJ010000068.1:0-8893 GCA_963816585.1 uncultured Holophagaceae bacterium
AGCAACCAAGTCATGTACTGCGGGCTGAACACCTTGCCGAGTCCGATGAAGGCGATAAACACCACGCTGGCCGCCACGAGCGTGAGGTTTAGCCGCGACGCCTGATCGCCAATCCGCGCCGCGTTTCGCAGGTAGAGGGCGTAGACCGCGATCAGGGCCACGATCGTCAAGACCGTTGCGAAGGTGCGAAGGGCGGGTTCGAAGCTCGCCACGATGTTGAGCGAGCCAAATCCGTATTCGACGCGAATCAGACCCGGCTTGAACGCGTTCGCGATCATCAGCGCCGCGCCGTAAGGGCTTTCAATCTGCAGCGGACGGGCAGAGTGATAGGCTAGCGCATCGAGCGCGTGACCGCCGGCGAGCGCGGCGTAGCCGGCGAGGCCGACAACGAGAGTCGTCGCGGCCGCCGCGGCGGCGCGTCCAAAGGCGCGCGGGCGCTCGAGCCACAGGCCCCAGGCGCCGATCGGCGCGATGAGCGCCGGCGCGGCCTTGGCGATCATCGAAAGGGCGAACGCAAAACCCGCGAGCGACGGTTTTCGCGCGACTAGGCCGTATACGGCGGCGGCGATGGTGAGCGCGACGAGCGCGTCATATCGGCGCGCGCCGATGACGCCGAGCGCGATGAGGTACAAGATCGAGCACAGGATGAGCGTCTTTCTCCCCGCCCTAGGGCGCAGCCGCTCGGCGCTTTTGACCCCGAGCCAAGCGGCGGCCGTAAGCAAGAATTCCATCTCCAAGCTGAAGAGGAAGTGATTCGGCGAAGTGATCCGCACCATCCTCAACAATATCTCCTACGTGGGCGGACCCCGCGGGCTGCTGGGCATTCCCAAGTTCTCCACCTTCTTCACCATCTTCATGTTCACGTTCTTCACCATCGTGCTGCTGCGCAACCTGGTGGTCTCCTCCCACGGGCGGGCGATGATCTCCATCCGCGAGAACGAGCTGGCCTCCGAACTGATCGGGGTGGACACCACCCGTTACAAGGTGCTCGGTTTCGTCATCGGGGCCTTCTTCGCCGGCATCGGCGGGGGGCTGCTGGCCCACTTGCTGCAGATCGCCCACCCGACCCAGTACCGGCTTCTATGCTTCGGCCCTGATCCTGATCATGGTCTACGCGGGCGGCATGGGCTCCCTCACCGGCTCGGTGCTGGCGGCCTTCTCCCTGACCTTCCTCACCGAGGGCCTGCGGGTGGGCATCGACTGGCTGCGCGATACCGTGGGGATCCCCATCGGCACCGAGTGGACCATGGTGATCTACGCCATCCTCCTCATCCTCATCATGTTGTTCAGGACCGAAGGACTCATGGGCATGCGGGAATCCAAGGTCCTCACCATTGAGGAGAAGCAGGCATGAGCGCGATCCTTTCCATTCAGGACATGAGTCACTGGTTCGGTGGTTTGAAGGCCGTCTCGGATTTCTCCTTCGACGTTCCTGAAGGCGTCATCTACGGCCTGATCGGCCCCAACGGCTCCGGCAAGACCACCATCTTCAACCTGTGCACCGGCATCTACACCCCCACCCAGGGCAAGATCGTGTTCCAGGGCAAGGACATCACCGGCCACATGCCGTACAAGATCGTGCAGGGCGGCATCGCCCGCACCTTCCAGAACCTGCGCATCTTCGGCAACATGTCGGTGGTCGACAACATCCGCGTCGCCCGGCACTTCACCTCCAAGAGCGGGCTGTTCGCCTCCTTCCTGCGCACCCCCGGCTTCATGAGGGAGTCCAAGGAGGTGATGGGCGAGGCCATGCACCTCATCGACCTGATGCACCTGGAGAAGCGGGCCAAGGACCAGGCCAAGAACCTGCCCTACGGCGAACTGCGGCGCCTGGAGATCGCCCGCGCCCTGGCCACCAAGCCCAAGCTTATCCTCCTGGACGAGCCGGCGGCGGGCATGAACCCCAGGGAGACCGAGGACCTGTCGGGTCTGATCCGGCGGGTGCGGGACGAGTTCAAGGTCACGGTCTTCCTCATCGAGCACCACATGAAGTTCGTGGCCAACCTGTGCGAGCAGGTCAAGGTGATCGACTTCGGCACCACCATCGCCGAAGGCAAGCCCCAGGACGTCATGAAGGAACCCAAGGTGCTCGAGGCCTACCTCGGGCGGAAGGCGGTCGTATGCTGAGCGTCAAGAACCTCAAAGTCACCTATGGCAAGATCGCGGCCATCACCGACGTGTCCTTCGAAGTCCCCGAGGGCAAGATCGTCACGCTGATCGGGGCCAACGGCGCCGGCAAGACCACCACCCTCCGGGCCGTGAGCGGCCTGGAAGTGCCCGCCGGCGGCAGCGTGACCCTGCGGGGCCAGGACATCACCGGCTTTCCCGCCCACCAGCTGGTGGCCCGGGGCATCTCCCACGTGCCCGAAGGCCGCAAGATCTTCCCCACCCTCACCGTGCGGGAGAACCTGGAACTGGCCGGCTGGGTCATCAAGGACAAGAAAACCGTCAAGGAGCGCATGGAAGAGGTGTTCCAGATGCTGCCCCGCATCAAGGAGCGCATCAACCAGCTGGGCGGCACCCTGTCCGGCGGCGAGCAGCAGATGCTGGCCGTGGGCCGGGCCATGGTCACCGGCGGCGACCTCATGCTCCTTGACGAGCCCAGCATGGGCCTGGCCCCGGTGCTGGTGGACGAGATCTTCGACAAGATCGTGGCCATCAACAAGAAGGGCACCACCGTGCTGCTGGTGGAGCAGAATGCCACCGAAGCCCTGGAGATCGCCGACTTCGCCTACGTTCTGGAAGTGGGCTACACCACCATCTCCGGACCGGCCAAGGACATCGCGGCCGATCCCCGGGTGCGGGAAGCCTACCTGGGCGTCTAGCAACCACCTGTTACCGAGCGGCGGGAAGGGCCTCCGGGCCCTCCCGCCGCCTTCCTTTCCCGGGCCCAGATGAGGTTGGGCGGGGTCGGGGCGACGGACGGTTGGGGGGACCCGAACCCCCAAAAAAAGAGCGGTGGGACAAGCCCACCGCTCTTCTCCTGGAGCTCAAGTCGCGACTACGGGTTCACCGTGGCGCAGTACACCTGTTTGCCGCCCTTGATCTCGATGATCACAGCGGACTTGACCGGATTGCGGTCGGCGTCGAACTTCACCTGGCCGGAGACCGCGGCAAAGTCGGCGGTCTTGAGGGCGTCGCGGATGGCGGGGCCTTCGGCCTTGCCGGCGCGTTTGACCGCGTCCAGCATCAGGTTGGTGCCGTCATAGGCCAGGCAGGCCAGGGCGTCCGGGTCGCTGCTGAACTTGGCCTTGTACTTCTTCACGAAGTCCTGCACCACCGGGCGGGTGTCGTCCTGGGAGTAGTGGTTGGTGAAGTAGCAGCCTTCAACCGCCGCACCGCCCACTTCCACCAGCTTGGGGGAGTCCCAGCCGTCGCCGCCGATCAGGGGGCCCTTGAAGCCCAGTTCCCGGGCCTGCTTGGCGATCAGGGCAGCGTCATTGTAGTAGTCGGAGACATACAGGACTTCCGGCTTGCCGGCCAGGATCTTGGTCAGCTGGGCCTTGAAGTCGGTGGTGCCGGTGGCGTGGCCTTCGAAGCCGGTGATCTCGCCGCCCAGGGCGGTGAATTTGGCCTTGAAGAACTCGGACAGGCCTTTGGTGTAGTCGTTGCCGACGTCGAACAGGCAGGCGGCCTTCTTTGCCTTCAACGTGTCGAAGGCGAACTTGGCGCCCACGGTGCCCTGGAACGGGTCGATGAAGCAGGCCCGGAAGATGTAGTCACCCACCTGGGTCACCTTGGGGTTGGTGGAGGTGGGGCTGATCATGGGCACCTTGGCGTTCTGGCAGATGGGAGCGCCGGCCAGGGAGCACTTGGACATGACCGTGCCGACGATGGCCGAGACCTTGTCCTGCTCGATCAGCTTGGTGTAGACGGTGGCGGCCTCGGCCGGGTCGCCCTTGTCGTCGGCGAAGGCAAGCTTGATCTGCTTGCCCAGCACGCCGCCCTGGGCGTTCCATTCACTCACGGCCAACTCGATGCCGTTGTGGGTGGAAGCGCCGAAGGTGGCCGCTTCGCCGGTGACCGGAGCGACACCGCCCAGGTTGAAGGTCTTGCTGCCGCTGTCACAGGCCAGGAAGGTACCGGCTACGATGACGGCCATGGCCGCCGAGAAGGCAAGGAACTTCATGGGGCACTCCTTGTGGAATGAGAGGTTGGAGGAATGGGCCGGGTCGGGAACGTGCCGCGGTCGTGGAGACGGGGAGCGGATACCAGCGAGCGCTGGTAATCAGGGAGCGCGAAGGAGAAAAAACCTGCTTTGGGGATCCAGGCATAAAGAATTTCATGTTTTACCAACCTGTCAAGTTAAATCATCGAAACAGGAAGGATTTTCCCCCCTTCCTGCTTGCCTTTTTCTCCTCGTACGGGTTCATAAAATGGTAATTGCTGGGCGCGGGCAGTCAGAGGTTGCCGCGCTTGGCGATCAAGGCGTCCACGACCGTGGGATCGGCCAAGGTGGTGGTGTCGCCCAGGTCCTGGAAGTTGCCGGCGGCGATGCTGCGCAGGATACGCCGCATGATCTTGCCCGAGCGGGTCTTGGGCAGCCCAGGGACCGCCAGGATCGCGTCCGGGGCGGCGAAGGGGCCGATGTGGTGGCGCACTTCGTTGCGCAGTTCGCCGATGAGCTCCGGGCTCTCTTCCCACCCGGCGTGCAGCACCACATAGGCGAAGACCCCCTGACCCTTGATCTCGTGGGGATACCCACCACCGCCGCCTCGGCGCAGGCGGGATGCATGACCAGTGCGCTCTCCACCTCGGCGGTGCCCAGGCGGTGGCCGGAGGCGTTGATGACGTCGTCCACCCGGCCGGTGATCCAGTAGTAGCCGTCCTCGTCCCGGCGGCAGCCGTCCCCGGTGATGTAGTAGCCGGGGAACTGGCGCAGGTAGGTGTCCACGAAGCGCTGGTGGTCGTTCTGGATGGTCCGGGCCATGCCGGGCCAGGGGTGCTTGATGGCCAGGAGGCCGGAAACGCCGTTGCCCTGCAGTTCATCCCCCTTCTCGTCCAGCACCGCCGGCTCCACCCCGAAGAACGGCAGGGTGGCGGAACCGGGCTTGAGGGGCGTGGCCCCCGGCAGCGGGCTGATGAGGATGCCGCCGGTCTCGGTCTGCCACCAGGTGTCCACCACCGGGCAGCGGCCCTCGCCCACCACCGTGTGGTACCACCGCCAGGCTTCCGGGTTGATCGGTTCCCCGACGCTGCCCAGGACGCGCAGGGAGGACCGGTCGTAGCGGTGCACGAAGGCATCGCCCTCCCGGGCGATGGCCCGGATGGCCGTTGGGGCGGTGTAGAACTGGGTGATGCGCAGGCGCTGGACCATGTCCCAGTACCGGCCAGCGTCCGGGTAGGTGGGGGTGCTCTCGAACAGCACGGTGGTGGCGCCGTTGCAGAGGGGGCCGTAGACCACGTACGAGTGCCCGGTGATCCAGCCGATGTCGGCCACGCAGGCGAAGATGTCCCCGCGCCGGTAATCGAAGATGTAGCGGTGGGTCAGGGCGACCTGGAGCAGGTAGCCGGCGGTGGTGTGGGCCACGCCCTTGGGCTTGCCGGTGGACCCGGAGGTGTACAGCAGGAACAGGGTGTCCTCGCTGTCCATGTGCTCGATGGGGCAGAAGGGCCGCTCCCCGTCCATGGCTTCCCGCAGCCAGACGTCGTGCTGGGGGTAGAAGGGGATCTTGGTGCCCGTGCGCTTGACGATGAACACATTCTGGACGGTGGGGCAGGCCATCACCGCCTCGTCCACGGTTCGCTTCAGGGGGAGCACCTTGCCGCCGCGCACGCCTTCGTCGGCGGTCACCACCGCCCGGCAGCGGGCGTCGTTGATGCGGTCCCGCAGGCTCTCGGCGCTGAACCCGGCGAACACCACGTTGTGCACCGCGCCGATCCGGGCGCAGGCCAGCATGGCGTAGACCGCCTCGGGCATCATGGGCATGTAGATGGCGACCCGGTCGCCCTTGCGGATGCCGTGGTGGCGCAGCACATTGGCCAGCCGGCACACTTCCCGCTGCAGTTCCCGGTAGTCGATGGTCCGGCCTTCCCCCGGGGTGTCCGATTCCCAGATGATGGCCGGCTGGTTGCCCCGGTCGGCCACGTGCCGGTCCACGCAGTTGTGGCATACGTTCAGGCGGCCGTTGAGGAACCACTGCACTTGCCCCCACTCCCAGTCGTATTCCCGCACTTTGCTGAAGGGGTGGAACCACTCCAGGGATGTCCTGGCCTGGTCGCCCCAGAACGCTTCCGGTTCGGCGATGCTGCGCCGGTACAGGGCCTGGTAGGCCTCCAGGGACGGCACAAGGGATCCATCCTGGACGGCGGCCGGGGGGAAATAAAATTCAGTGATTTCGCTAGGCTCGCCTTTGGTGGATGGGGTCATATTCGCTCCTGCCGAGGAAGGGACGGCGCCGGACAGCCTATCGTAATTTTTTGATTTCATGAATAGCCCAATGCTGGAAATTTCATGGGAAAGGTCAGCGCTGCCGGTGCGCAGGGTGGGTGGCGGCCGGTGCCGGGCCTGGGGCGTTAGACTGGGCCCATGGACGGACCGACCCCGGCCGAACAGGCCCTCCAGCTCCTGTTCAAGAAGCTCCACCCCCACCTGGA
This sequence comes from uncultured Holophagaceae bacterium, assembly GCA_963816585.1. Classification (GTDB taxonomy): domain Bacteria; phylum Acidobacteriota; class Holophagae; order Holophagales; family Holophagaceae; genus Mesoterricola. The sequence continues at coordinate 6,598 of CAWFOJ010000068.1, forward strand.
GGACGCCGCCCACGCCCTGGCCGGACGGGCCGGGGCGCCGGAGCTGGAGAAGCTGAACCGGAAGCTCCAGCGGGCCTGCGAGGAGGCCTCGGAGGTCCTGGACCGGCTGGGGGAGGAGTCGCCCGGGGAACTGGGGGACATCCTCCTGACCCTCTCGGCCAACCTGGTGCCGGTGGGCGCCTCCTACCAGCAGCAGCTCACCCTGGTGCAGCTGTGCCTGGAGGAGGCCCCGGCGGACCTGCTGCCGTTCGCCCCCCCCGGCGGCGCCGCCGGCTCCGGCTGGGGCAAGCGCATGCGGGACTTCCTGGCCCGGCTGGAGGATCCGGCCTTCCAGGCCCGGGCCCGGTGGGGCGGGGTGGATCCGGACGTGGGCGACGAGGCCCGGGAAGACTAGCGCAGTCAGGCTCCTGGCTACCGGGACAGGCTCTGACGGATCGGCACCGGGCCCGCGGCGGCACGGGCGTACTGGGCCGGCCAGGACACTTCTACGCCCAGATCCTGGGCCGCCGCCAGGGGCCAGCGGGGGTTGCGCAGCAGTTCCCGGCCCAGGAACACCAGGTCCGCCGAACCCTCCTCCAGGATCTGCCGGGCCTGGGCCGGGCGGGTGATCAGGCCCACCGCCGCGGTGGGCAGGCCCGCCTCCCGACGGATCCGGGCGGCGAAGGGCACCTGGTAGCCGGGGGCCATGGGGATGGGGGCCTTGGGCACGTTGCCCCCGGAGGAGCAGTCCACCAGGTCCACCCCCAGGGAACCCAGGAGCCGGGCCAGTTCCACTGACTGGTCCGGATCCCAGCCACCCGGCACCCAGTCGGTGGCGGAGAGGCGCACCAGCACCGGCAGCTGCTCGGGCCAGACAGACCGCACCGCCGCCGCCACCTCCCGCACCAGGCGGGTGCGGTTCTGGAACGATCCGCCCCAGGCGTCCTGGCGGCGGTTGCTGAGGGGCGAGAGGAACTGGTGCAGCAGGTAGCCGTGGGCCGAGTGCACCTCCACCACCTGGAAGCCGGCGGCCTGGGCCCGGGCGGCGGCGGTGCGGAACGCCTCCACCACCTGGCGCAGGCCTGCTTCATCCAGGGCCCGGGGCGAATTCCAGCCAGCGTCGAAAGGTTCCGGTCCGGGGCCTACCCCCTGCCAGCCTCCCTGGTCCGGGGGAACCACCCCGCCGCCCTTCCAGGGGGCCTCGGTGCCGGCCTTCCGCCCGGCATGGGCCAGCTGGATGCCCGGGACCGCCCCCTGGGCGCGCACGAACGCGACCAGCCTGGCCAGGGCCTGCACGTGGCTGTCCTGCCACAGGCCCAGGTCCTGGGGACTGATGCGCCCTTCCGGGGCCACCGCCGTGGCCTCGGTCATGACCAGTCCGGCGCCGCCCTGGGCCAAGCCGCCCAGGTGCACCAGATGCCAGTCGGTGGCGTGGCCGTCCCGGGCTGAATACTGGCACATGGGCGACACCCCGATGCGGTTGGGGAGCGTGAGTCCGCGCAGGGTGAGAGGATCGAACAAGTCGGCCATGGTCCACTCCTGGTAGAAATAATGATTCAGTCTCCCCCATTACGATATAGGCTCATAACATCGGCCCCTTTTCGAGGCACCCATGGGCAGAATCATGATCATCGACGACAGCCGGCTGGCGCGCACCTTCTCCGCCGCCAGCCTGCGCAAGGCCGGACACGACGTGCTGGAAGTAGAGCCCACCAGCATCTTCGACGTGCTCAAGGCGGTGAAGGAAACCACCCCCGACCTGCTGGTCATGGACTTCCTCATGCCCAACTGCCCCGGCATCAGCCTGGCCCGGGTCTGCCACGAGGACCCCGGCCTGCAGGCCATGCGTGCTCGTGCTCACCGCCCACCGGGACAAACTCCAGGTAGTTCCACCCAACCCCTGCACAACCTCGGGGTGGCCGAAGTCCCAGCCCTCGATTCCCAGACGCTCACCGACGCCGTGGCCCGGGCGCTGGGCGCAGGCGCCCCCTTGAGCTACTCGAAGGTCAGCACGCCGCGGTCCTTGCGGTAGGCGAACAGTTCGCCGAACCGCCCCCAGGCCACGAGGGTCTCGAAGGTGAGTTCGGGGTCCTCCATGGGCAGCCGGCTGGCGATCTCATGGACCAGCTCCTCCTTGTTCGTTCCCCTTCGCGCAGGTCGAGCAGCTTCGCGCACCACCCGGAACAGCTTCAGGTCCAGCAGCTGGCGGCGCCAGATGTCCTTGCGCTCGTCCATGCCGGCCTGCACAGATTGACCTGCCAGGGCGGTGGGGAGGCGGCGCGCGCTTGGGCGTCTCCACCAAGTTCCAGCAATACAT
>CAWFOJ010000069.1:0-26384 GCA_963816585.1 uncultured Holophagaceae bacterium
TTTGTGCCAGGGTGCGCGCGGCCTTCGCCAAAATCGTCAAGTAAATGCCATGCTCGAAGGCTCCCTCATGCCTGTACGAGAGCGTCGGGGCCCGACCACTCTCGAAAGAAAAAAGGCAATGTCGGAGCGCTCGCAGGCCCCTGGAGCGCCAGGCGATGACCCACCTCGGTGGCCCGGTGCGTGGCGCTCAAGGCGCTGGTGGTCTAACAAAAGGAGCGCGAGTAGGGCAGCCACGCACCTGCTCAACACGGGAGCACGGTGGGGCACGCGCTGGAAACCGCCACCGGCTATGCGCCGCCGCACGGCGAAGCGGTGGCCATCGGCATGGGGGTGGAAGCGCACCTGGCCGTGCGGCTCCAGTCGGCCGACGCGGGCGTCGAGAAACGTCTGGACGACCTGCTGGAGCGCCTGGAGCTGCCGACGCGCATGCCGGAGGTGGCGCACCACCAGGCCTGCTGCAAGCTCATCGAGAGGGACAAGAGGGTATTCGGTTTTGCATCGTGCTGTCCTTTGCGCTGCCACCGCCGGCCGGGCGGTGGTCCTGAGGAATGTGGCCGAGGAGGAGGTCGTTGCTGCTCTTCGGGAGCGCCAGCTAGCTTCGGAGCTGACAACAAAAGGTCAGAGCTCTCCAAGGGGAGGGAGGCTGGCAAGCATATCGTCAGGGTATGCACCACATATAAATTTTGTATTTTCAAATGCCTTGGGCGGGAGGTATCAATTGGACACCCAATACGCTTGACCCATGGATTGCGGTTTCGACAATCCATCCACGCTCATACGGCTTTTCCAGACACCATCCGTTTGGCCCTGGAAAAGGTGGTGGTGATCCCTTGCCGGAACATCCTGTCCATCACCTTTCGGTGCAGCGGGCCGCACCGAAAGGGTTCCTGCTTACCGTGATTTCTTCGGCTTTTCTCTGATGGAGGCGAACAATGGCGACAAGGTTGACCACCAGTCCTCAGGGACTCAATCTGGATCTGGCTCTTGTATGGGCCTGATTTGGGTCACGCAAGGCGGCGTTCGGCAGCTTCGTCGGCGCAGTCGTCGACGGGCACGATTTTTTGCTTCACGGTATCACCGCTGCGCTGGATGTCGATCGCAATACTTCCCGACCAAGGACCCAACGATCTGTACGCTGGCGGCGTGTCGCCACCTTTGGCGTCGGAACTTCTTATTCCGGCTGCTGGGCTGTATCGACTTCGGCCACTTCGGAACAACCAACGGCAAAAAGCGCACACTCGCGCTGGACCGTCAGCATCATGGGGATCCGTGGTGCCTGATACCCCGCATGCCGACCTACCAGAGTATTGTCGCCGGTACGCCCCGCTAGGTCTCGTCACACTGCGGCACACCAGGGTTTCCCTGTTGGCGGTGAATGGGGTGGCGCAGCGCTTCTGGCCGTGGAAAGCGGCACCCGTCGGGGAAGAAGGCGTTCTCCAGACAGCGGCGTGCAGGTCTGGTTACGGCGTTGGCCTGGTCCTGGCCACCGGCATCGTGTCCATCCTCAGCCATTCACTGAGCAACAATGCGTTCCTGTCGTGGGGCTGGCGCATTCCCTTCGTGTTCAGCGTCGTGCTGGTGCTGATCGCGCTGTGGATCCGGACGAGCATGGAGGAGTCGCAGGAATTCGTCCAGAAAGTCGTCGTCCTCGGCGCAAAAAGAATGTGCTCGTTGCTCGGAGGCGCTGCGCAGACACCCCGAAAGCTTCCTGACCCTCATTGCGCTGCGCATGGCGGAAACGTTCACGATACCCCTATTCACTGTACGTTACGACAGGACCTATACAACGCAAGAACCTCCATGTGTCGGGCGACCTGTTCCTGAACATCGCCCTTACGGTCGGCGCGGTCAGCTGCGTGACCATTCCGGTCTTCGCCAAGGTGGCTGACCATGTTGGCGGCCTGCGCGTCTATTTGAGCGGAGCGCTGATCGGATACCTTTCCTCTTTTTTGTTATTCATGGCCATGGGAAGCGCGTCTCAACCCTCTGGATCGTGATCCGGTCGGTGATGCTCGCCAACATCGCGCAACGACAATCCCCAGCGTCTGCGTGCAGCAGCCGCTATTCACCGAAATGTTCGGCACCGAGTACCGTGACAGCGGGGCCGGCGTCGGCTACCAGGTCGCCAGCGTCGTCTGCGGCGGTTTCACTCCGTTCATCGCCATGCGCTGCTGACAATTTAATGGATTGTGGCACCGGTCGCTGTCACCCTGGCCGGCGGGTGCCTGCTCTCGGTTGTTGTCTCGTGGCGCATGAAGATGTATACCGTCTCATAGCCCTGTTTTCCTCCTCCTCTGTGGGCGTGTCCAGCGCCGCCGATCCTGCAGCTGTTCACCCAAACCTACAATTACCTGTTCCTGCGCGTGACCCCCGACGGCCTGGCGCTCGCACTAAAGGGCCGGTTTCGGCTACCCGACCGGCTTTCTCATGACGGCCGGCGCTGTCGCAATGGCGCTGGCCGGCAGTATCTGGCTCTCCGCAAGGGCGAGGTTCATGGGAGAATGACCGTTCCTATGACCACTCTCTGCCCTTAAATACCGTCCCCGCCTCCTATCCGACTGGTGGGTCAGGAAGCGAGTGTCAAGGCCCTGACTCACGGGGCTCCGGCGGGCTGGGGACTGAACGGCGGCGCCATCCACCACCAGGCCTCCCTGTTCGCCGGGGGTGCGCGGCACCGGGAAGACCCTCCACCGCCGGGATCCTGGCCCGGGCCCTGAACTGCGTGGAGGGGCCCACGCCCCACCCGTGCGGGGTCTGCGGCCCGTGGCCGAGCCGCCCGACCAGAACCTGGACATCATGGAGATCGACGCGGCCCCCCGCTCCTCCGTGGAGGACGCCCGGGCCCTGCGGGAACAGGTGCAGAGCCGCCCCGCCTTCTGCCGCTACCGGGTCTACATCATCGACGAAGTCCACATGATGAGCCGCAGCCCCTTCGATGCCTGCTCAAGATCCTGGAGGAGCCCCCCCCCCACGCGGTGTTCGTGCTGGCCACCACCGAGCTCCAGGACGTGCCCGACACCATCAAGAGCCGGGTGCAGATCTTTCCGTTCCGCGTGATCCCGGTGCCGGTGATCGAAGCCCGCCTGAAGCACGTCTGCCAGCAGGAAGGGGTGGCCTGGGACGAGGGTTCCCTGCGCCTGCTGGCCGAGGCGGGGCAGGGCTCCATGCGGGACGCCCTCACCACCCTGGACCGGGCCTCCTCCGCCGGCGGCGGCCGGTGGGGATGACCCGGTCCAGGGTGGTGAGGGCGTCCCGCATGGAACCCTGCCCCGCCTCGGCCAGCAGGCGCAGGGCGCCCTCGTCGAAGGCCACCCCCTCCAGCTGGCACACGTGCCTCAGGCGGCCTTCGATGACCGGCACCGGGATCAGGCGGAAGGGAAAGATCTGCACCCGGCTCTTGATGGTGTCGGGAACGTCCTGGAGCTCGGTGGTGGCCAGCACGAACACCGCGTGGGGCGGGGGCTCCTCCAGGATCTTGAGCAGGGCGTCGAAGGCGCTGCGGCTCATCATGTGCACTTCGTCGATGATGTAGACCCGGTAGCGGCAGAAGGCGGGGCGGGTCTGCACCTGCTCCCGCAGGGCCCGGGCGTCCTCCACCGACGAGCGGGAGGCCGCGTCGATCTCCATGATGTCCAGGTTCTGGTCAGGCAGCTCGGCGGCCTGGCAAGGGCCGCAGACCCCGCACGGGTGGGGCGTGGGCCCCTCCACGCAGTTCAGGGCCCGGGCCAGGATCCGGGCGGTGGGAGGTCTTGCCGGTGCCGCGCACCCCGGCGAACAGGAAGGCCTGGTGGTGGACATGATGCCGCCGTTGGCCTTGGCCCGCAGGAGCGCGTTGGTCAGGGCCTTGACGCTCGCTTCCTGGCCCACCAGGTCGGATAGGAGGCGGGGACGGTATTTAAGGGCGAGAGTGGTCATAGGAACGGTCATTCTCCCATGAACCTCGCCCTTGCGGAGAGCCAGATACTGCCGGCCAGCGCCATTGCGACAGCGCCGGCCGTCATGAGAAAGCCGGTCGGGTAGCCGAAGCCGGTCCCCCCCAGTGCGAGCGCCAGGCCATAGGGGGTCACGCGCAGGAACAGGTGCGCGGTGGGGACCCGGGTGAACAGCTGCAGGATCGGCGGCGCTGGACGCGCCGCCGGAGGAGGAGGAAAACGGGCTATGCGACGGCGTGCATCTTCATGCGCCACGAGACGACGACCGAGAGCAGGCACCCGCCGGCCAGGTAGGCAGCGACCGGGTGCCACGATCCATTAATTGTCAGCAGCGCCGTGGCGATGAACGGAGTGAAACCGCCGCAGACGACGCTGGCGACCTGGTAGCCGACGCCGGCCCCGCTGTAGCGGTACTCGGTGCCGAACATTTCGGTGAATAGCGGCTGCTGCACGCAGACGGTCATATCGTGCGCGATGTTGGCGAGCATCACCGACCAGATCACGATCCAGAGGGTAGAACGCGCTTCCATGGCCATGAAGAACGGGATCGAGGAAAGCAGTCCGATCAGCGCTCCGGTCAAATAGACGCGCCGGCGGCCAACATGGTCAGCCACCTTGGCGAAGACCGGAATGGTCACGCAGCTGACCGCGCCGACCGTAAGGGCGATGTTCAGGAACAGGTCGCGCGACATGTGGAGGTTCTTGGTGGAGTAGGCCAGGGCGAATGCGGTGACGATGTACATCGTGAACATTTCCGCCATGCGCAGCGCAATGATGAGCAGGAAGCTTTCGGGGTGTCTGCGCAGCGCCTCGAGCAACGGCATTTTCTTCTTTTCGCCGAGGACGACGACTTTCTGGACGAATTCCTGCGACTCCTCCATGCTCGTCCGGATCCACAGCGCGATCAGCACCAGCACGACGCTGAACACGAAGGGAATGCGCCAGCCCCACGACAGGAACGCATTGTTGCTCAGTGAATGGCTCAGGATGGACACGATGCCGGTGGCCAGGACCAGGCCAACGCCGTAGCCGACCTGCACGCCGCTGCTGTAGAACGCCTTCTTCCCCGACGGTGCGCTCTCCACGGCCAGAAGCGCTGCGCCACCCCATTCACCGCCGACCGCGAAACCCTGGATGGCCCGCAGTGTGACGAGACCTAGCGGGGGGTACCAGCCGATGCTCTGGTAGGTCGGCAGGAGGCCTATCAGCGCCGTAGAAATCCCCATCATGCTGACGGTCAGCACGAGCATGCGCTTTCTGCCGAGGTGATCGCCGAAGTGGCCGAAGACGATGCCGCCCAGCGGCCGGAACAGGAACCCGACGCCAAAGGTGGCGAACGCCGCCAGCGTGCCGATCGTTGGGTCCTTGGTCGGGAAGTATTGCGAATTGAATACCAGCGCAGCGGTGATGCCGTAAAGCAGGAAGTCGTACCAGTCGACGACTGCGCCGACGAAGCTGCCGAGCGCCGCCTTGCGTGACCTGCGCTCGGCAGCTGCCTGCGCCAGATCCAGATTGAGTCCCTGAGGACTGGTGGTCGACCTTGTCGCCATTGTTCGCCTCCATGAGAGAAAAGCCGAAGAAATCACGGTAAGCAGGAACCCTTTCGGTGCGGCCAGCTGCACCGAAAGGTGATGGACAGGATGTTCCGGCAAGGGATCACCACCACCTTGCCAGGGCCAAACGGATGGTGTCTGGAAAAGCCGTATGAGCGTGGATGGATTGTCGAAACCGCAATCCATGGGTCAAGCGTATTGGGTGTCCAATTGATACCTCCCGCCCAAGGCATTTGAAAATACAAAATTTATATGTGGTGCATACCCTGACGATATGCTTGCCAGCCTCCCTCCCCTTGGAGAGCTCTAACACCTTTTGTTGTCAGCTCCGAAGCTACTGGCGTTCCCGAAGAGCGGCGACGACCTCCTCCTCGGCCACATTCCTCAGGACCACCGCCCGGCCGGCGGTGGCGGGCAGGATCCAGCGCGGTACGTCACCGAATACCTTCTTGTCCCTCTGGATGAGCTCCAGCAGCTGGTGGTGCGCCACCTCCGGCATGCGCGTCGGCAGCTCCAGGCGCTCCAGCAGGTCGTCCAGACGTTTCTCGACGCCCGCGTCGGCCAACTGGAGCCGCACGGCCAGGTGCGCTTCCACCCCCATGCCGATGGCCACCGCTTCGCCGTGCAGCAGCGCATAGCCGGTGGCGGTTTCCAGCGCGTGCCCCACCGTGTGCCCGTAGTTGAGCAGGATGCGGAACTGCCCCACGTCGCGCTCGTCGGCCGAGACCACCAGCGCCTTGAGCGCCACGCACCGGGCCACGAGGTGGGTCATCGCCTGGCGCTCCAGGGCCTTGAGCGCTCCGACGTTGCCTTCCAGCTGCTCGAGCATGGTCGGGCCGATGGTCTCGTACGGCATGAGGGAGCCTTCGAGCATGGCGTACTTGACGATTTCGGCGAAGGCCGCGCGCACCTGGCGCAAAGGCTCGTCGCGCACCAGCGACACGTCCGACCAGGCCAGGCGGGGGTGGTAGAAGGTGCCGATGAGGTTGCGCGCCCGTGCGTGATTGAGCGCCGTCTTGCCGCCGATGGAGGTGTCGACCATCCCCTCCAGGGAGGCCGGCACCTTCACCAGCGCGATGCCCCGCATGTAGGTCGAAGCCACGAAGCCGCCCAGGTCGTCGACCGCGCCGCCGCCCACCACCACCAGCAGGTCGTCCCGGCGCACCCGCTGGTCGAGCAGCCAGTCGTAGATGGCGCTGGCCTCTTCCAGCGTCTTGAGACGCTCGTCGGACCCCACCTCGCGGACGTGGATCGTCAGTTGCACCGCCTGCAGCGTGGCGCGCACGGCGCCCCCCAGCCGCGCCCAGGTGCCGGAGTCGGTGAGGACGGCCGCGTTCCGGGCCTGGGGAAAGAGGCGCCGGACCTGCTCGCCCAGGGCAGGCAGGTGGTTCCAGCCCACGACCGCCTGGTAGGGCCAGGGACCGGCCGCCACCACCACTGGAGGCGGAAGGTCGGGATTGAGCGAGTGGCGCAGCGGTGTGGCAGGGACATCGAACATCGCCGGCGGTGCCGGGGTGGTCTCGAGCAGTTGGACGGCCCGCACCACCTCGGCCGCGACCTGGTCCGGAGTGAGGCGATCGGTATGGACGGTCCAGTCGGCCAGCGCGTAGGCCGGCTGGCGGCTGTGCTTCAGCGCCCGGATCTGGTCGACCGGATACACGGCGTCCAGCATCGGCCGGATGGCGTCCGGGGCCCCTTGCTGCAGCTGGCGCTGGATGCGGGCGTTGAGCGCCTCCGGCCGGCCCTCCAGGGTGACGACCCAGCCCGTCCTGGCCATCAGGCGGCGGTTCTCGACCCGGACGACGGCACCGCCGCCGGACGCGACGACGAACGGGGCCGATCCGGAGACCTCGCGCAGCGCCTCCGCCTCCCGGAGCCGAAACCCGGTCTCACCCTCGCGCTGGAAGATGACCGGAATGGTCATCCCGCTCCGTTCCACGATGACCTGGTCAAGGTCGTACACGGGCCAATTCAGTTCCCTCGCCACGGCCTGCGCGATGGTCGACTTGCCCGTACCGCTGAACCCGATGAGATAGATGCCGCGCACCGCCACCGCAATCCTCCCGAGCGAACCGGGCAATCTCTGCCCGTCATCGTGGAAGGCTTGATCCTACTGCCGTTCGCGGTGCGCGTCGATCAGTACTCCAGCTTCGCCACCGAACGGAGTTCTTCCGGCGTCGTGGTGCCGAAACCGAAAAATTCAAGATAGGCGGGGATCATCTCGAACAGCATGTCGGTGCCCACCTGGAACCGGCATCCGCGCTCCCGCGCCGCCTTCAGCAGCGGGGTGATTTCGGTCTTCATGACCACCTCGCCCACGAAGGTCTTCGGCGCCAGGCGCGAGACGTCGCAGGGCAACGGGTCGCCCGGCCTCGATCCGAGCGGCGTGCAGTTCACGACCAGGTCGTAGCCGGCCGGGTCCGTGGACGTGAGCTTCACTTCGAGATCGGGATAGTGCGTCCTCAGCCGTTCCGCCAGGCCTGCGGCTGCCTCCGCGCAAATGTCGAACAGGGAGATCGAGGCACTGCCCCCGGCAGCGAGGGAGGCGGCGATCGCCGAACCCACACCGCCCGAACCGATCACCAGGCACCTGGCGCCCGGGCAAAGGAAACCCTTGCGCTGCACCCCGCGCAGGAATCCCGTGCCGTCGAACATGTCGCCCAGCAGCGTGCCGTCGGGCCGCTTGAGGATGGCGTTGGCCGACCCGGCGATCCTGGCCGTGGTCGAGCATTCGTCCATGAGCGCCATGGTCGCGATCTTGTGCGGCATCGTGACCAGCGCGCCGTGAATGTTGCTCAACCGGAAAATGGATTTCAGCGAGACCGGGTAATCCTCGGGCTTGACCCCCATCGGCACCACCCTGGCGTCGATCCCGTGCTGGTCGAACCAGGGATTGTAGATGTACGTCGCCTTGACGGTTTCCGTGGGATAGGCGAGGAGTGCGATCAATTTCGTCTTGCCGCTGATCATGCTGTCCTCCTGTGGATGAAGCGGGTCTCCCGGTTCCTGCAGAACGCGCCGAGGGCCAGCATGGCCGCCCAGGCCGAACCCATACCTGACACCTCGTGATTCCAGGGTTCAGCCTAGCTGATTGGGCCCGTCACCGAGCGGCCGACCGTGGTCAGCGCGACGCGCAGATCCTCAATGGGGATCTGCCCCGGAGCTGAACTGGATTTGCCGACGGCGAAGGTCACGGCGGAGCCGAAGACACCGCCGACGATGCGCGACACGGCGCCAAAGCCGCCCATCGACATGCCGATCAGCGGGATCCCGGCCGCTTCGCTGGCCCGCCACATGGCGGCGAGCAGCGTCAGCACGTCTTCGGGGCTCCTGGGCATGGCGGCCACTTTGCCGATATCGGCACCCAGCCGCTCGGCTTCCAGGAACTTGCCGGTGAGGAAGGCCGCATCGGGCGTCGATTGGAAGTTGTGGTACGACATGATCATCGCCACATCGTTGGCGCGCGATGCCTGGCGCAGCTGGGCGAGCTCATCGGCCGGATTGCTCAGCTCGTAGTCGATGATGTCCACGCAGCGGGCGGCGCAAACGGCCCCATGGAGCTTCACGACGGCGGCATTGTCGAGCGTGATGCGCTCACCCCCCTCCTTCATCGAGCGGCAGGTGAAGATGACCGGAATGGCGCCGGCGGCCTTCTTGATGCGGCCGGCGACCTCGATGACCGTCGCTGCGCTGCCGATGGCCTCGAAGAAATCCACGCGCCATTCGAGGAGGTCCGGCCGCTTCGGCAGGACAACCATCAGTTCCTCGAGCACCGCCTCGGGCGTCCTGCCTACGAGGGGGGTGCAGATGAGAGGCCGGGCTTGGCCACCGATCGGCTGGCCATGGAGATGGATGGGTTTCATGGGCGCTGCCTTTCTTTTCAAGTCAAGTTGCTCGAGATGCCCCTTGGACAGGAGTCCTGGGTCCACCAGGATGAAGGGCGTTCCACGACTCGCGTCAACCGCGACAAAATGGACGTGGATGGATGGTCGAATCCGCAAACCAAGGATCAAGCGAAATGGGGTGCCTAGTAGGTACCCCCAAACTCAGAAATCCTGAAAATACTGTTTTTATATATGGTGCATACCCTGCCGATATACTCGCTAAAGGTTGTCTTAATTGGCGCTTCCAGGATCGAGGAAGTTTGCGCTTCGGAATGGGGCAACAGAAAGCCACCGGACCTTGGGGTCGGATTTCGGAGTTGCATATCTGACTGACCGGCGGAACGCCCGGCAAATCAACGGACGGACCATGGGCCGGATCCCGGCTGAATCGATCCGCAAGGCGGACCCCGCTGGAACTGCGGTTGCCAGAAACGATTTAATATTGTTTATTTGGGGGATGCCCACCCTGAAAGCACCCCTGTCGCGCGGCTCCGCCGTGGCGTTGCTGGTGGCCGGGGCTTTTTTCATGGAGAACCTGGACGGCACCGTCATCATCACGGCCCTGCCGCAGATGGCGCGCTCCTTCCACGTCTATGCCCTGGACCTGAACATCGGGGTGTCGGCCTACCTGCTGACCCTCGCGGCCCTGATCCCGGCCAGCGGGTGGGTGGCGGACCGCCATGGCCTGCGCACCGTCTTCGCCGGCGCCATCGTGGTCTTCACCGCGGCCTCGATGCTCTGCGGTGTGTGCCGGACCCTCACCGCGTTCACCCTCGCCCGCATCCTCCAGGGGGCGGGGGGCGCCATGATGGTGCCCGTGGGCCGGCTGGCCGTGCTGCGGACCACCGAGAAGCACGAGCTGATCAACGCCATCGCCACCATCACCTGGCCCGGCCTGGCCGCGCCCCTGCTGGGGCCGCCCCTGGGCGGCTTCATCGCCACCTACGCGTCCTGGCACTGGATCTTCTTCCTCAATGTGCCCCTGGGGCTCGCCGCCCTGGTGGCGGCGCTCCGGCTGCTGCCCCAGGGGCGGGAGCCGGCGCGGCCCTTCGACGGCATCGGCTTCGTCCTCACCGGCGCGGCCTGTTTCGCCCTGGTCTACGGGCTGGAGCTGGTGAGCCGGGACCAGGCTGCCCACGGCACCGTGGCCGCGGTGCTGCTGGGCACCGCCGCCATCTGGGGGGCCGCATGGATCCATGCCCGGCGCCAGGCGCACCCCCTGATGGACCTGAGGGCCATGCGCCTGCGCAGCTACGCGGTGACCATCCTGGGCGGCTCCTGTTTCCGCATGGCCATCGCCGCCGTCCCGTTCCTGCTGCCGCTGCTGTTCCAGATCGGGTTCGGACTCAGCAGCTTCCGCGCGGGGACGCTGGTGCTGGCGGTGTTCGCCGGCAACCTGGTCATGAAGCCCATGACCACGCCCCTCCTGCGCCGGTTCTCCTTCCGCGCCACGCTGCTGGTCAACGGCGGACTGAACGCCGGCATCATCTTCGCCTGCGCCCTGCTGACCCCAGCCACCCCGGTGCCGGCCCTTGTCGCTCTGCTGTTCGCCAGCGGCCTGACCCGCTCCATGCAGTTCACCGCCCTCAACACCCTCGCGTTCGCCGAGGTGCCGGAGGGCTGGATGAGCGGCGCCAACACCGTGTTCAACATGGTGCAACAACTGTTCATGGCCATGGGCATCGCCCTCGGCGCCTTGGCGCTCAGGATCGCGGGCCTGCTGAGCCCGGGCGCGGCCCCGGGCGCCATTCCCCTGGGCCATTTCCGCACGGCCTTCGTCATCATCGGCGCCATCTCGCTGCTCGGCACGCTGGACGTGTTCGGCCTCGATCCCGCAGCCGGAGATAATGTCCGCCTGCGTAAGGATTCATCTCAGTAGGGGAGGCGGACGCAAGCAGCGCCGCCAGGGCGCCGGCGCCGTGCTCGAGGCCCGACCAAGCCATCGACCGCCGGGTCGCTGAAAGCCGCTTACAATTATTTATATTTTGTTCGTCTTATCTGCACCACGGCCGGTCAACCTGGCCTTGGGGCCGCACCCATCGCCAGGATGCCACCCCAGCCCCGCCGGCCGGACCCTTTTAAACCCTCGGTGCTCTCCCGGATCCGGGGTATTATTGTTGCACTCAAGGCGGGGTGTGAATTTGGATACGAAACGGCTGGTGTATTTCTGCACGATCGTCGAGCAGGGGCAGATCAGCCGGGCCGCGAAGATCCTGAACATCTCCCAGCCGCCCCTGAGCAAGCACCTCAAGGACCTGGAGGACGAACTGGGCGTGGAGCTCATCCTCCGGAAGGGGCATTTCTGGCAGGTTACCGAAGCCGGGAAGGTGCTTTACGAACGGGCGCGGCAGGCGCTGAACCAGCTCACGGAGATACCGACGGAGGTCCGGAACGCCGCGGGCGGTTTCACGGGCCGAATATTCGTAGGGGTCTCCATGTCCTTCATGGCCTACTTCACGGAAGTTGTGCCGAGGCTTACCGGCAAGTTCCCGCTTCTCCAGTTCCGCGTTTTTGTGGCCGATAGTACGACCCTCGAAGAATACATCGAGTCCAGGAAGCTCGACTTCGCGATCGTCCTGCTGCCAACGAAGAAGGACATATTCGACGTCCAATCGCTCCCGATGGACCATTTCTGCGTCGTTTATCCGGACGACTTGATCCCATTGCCGGCCAATGGGACGTTCGGAGTCGAGGTCCTGCAGGACATCCCCCTGATGTTCCTCAGGCTCTGGCACGGGGGGAGGACCTACGACCAGCTGCGCAGGGAATTCCAGAGGCATGGCATCGCGCCGCGCATCTTCCTGGACAGCCCGAACAGCAGCGTGATCCTGGGAGCCCTGGACGCCGGGGTGCGGGCAGCGGCCATCCTCCCGATGAACCAGGTCCCCAAGCACTACCATGAGCGGTACCGGGTCCGTAAACTCGAAGGCATCCTGGACGGCATCCAGCCTGCCATCATCCACCTTCCGGACCGCTACCTGACGCCCGCGGCCCGGGAGGTGATGCGGGAAGTCCTGCACGGTACCGTCCGGCCTGGCAGGTAAGCGCTCCAGGGGGCAAGTCGGGATCGAGTATATCGATTGGTTATGCCAAGTATATATTTTCGGTATTTCATGGGCCTTGAGCCCAGGAGTATAGTCCAAGCATTCCGTTCCGTTTGAGTCCCAGATCGTGTCCTGCTGATTCCAGGATTGTTATATTGCCGTACTGCGCCTTTTCGTCCAGCCCATGTCCTCCGGGACCAGGCCTGGAGGGTTGTATTAGCCACTGTTACAACCACCTGTCAGTTCAACTCTGCTCTGTTGCAAGGTCCCAGCAGAACGCCACCAGGTCCTTCGGGACCGCCAAGGGAGGACAAATGCTTACCCAGCCAGCCACAGCTCCTGCCGAGAGTGCGAAGGAGCCCGAAGCCATCCGGACTCCGAGGAAGGCGGCGATCGCCGCGTGGATAGGCAGCGCGCTCGAGTACCTACGACTTCTTCGTGTACGGCACCGCCGCCGCGCTCATCTTCGGGAAACTGTTCTTCCCGTCCAAGGATCCCATGGTGGGCACGATCGCCGCGCTCGCGACCTTCGGCGTCGGCTACGTCGCCCGACCGATCGGATCGTTCTTCCTGGGCCACCTGGGCGACAAGTATGGCCGGAAGAAGGTCCTCATCCTCACCCTCATCCTGATGGGCATCTCCACCTTCCTGGTGGGCTGTCTCCCGACCTACCAGCAGGTGGGCATCGCCGCGCCGATCCTGCTGGTCGCCTGCCGCCTCCTGCAGGGGCTCTCCGCCGCCGGTGAGCAGGCGGGCGCCAACTCCATGTCGCTGGAGCACGCCCCCGCGAACCGCCGCGCCTTCTTCACCAGCTGGACCCTCAGCGGCACCCAGGGCGGACTGATCCTGGCGACGCTGGTGTTCCTCCCCATCGGCTCGATGCCGGAAGCGCAGCTCCTCACCTGGGGTTGGCGGGTGCCCTTCTTCTTCAGCGTCGTGGTGGTCGGCGTAGGCCTGTGGATCCGGCGGTCGCTCGAAGAAACGCCGGCGTTCAAGGCGGCCCAGAAGGCGCCGAAGAAGGTCAAGCTGCCCGTCGCCGTGCTGTTCCGCGAGAATCCCTGGGACGTGGTCAAGATCATCTTCGCCTGCTTCTACTCGGTGATCAGCACGGTCTTCGCGGTCTACACCCTGTCCTACGGCGTGAACCAGATGCACATCGCGAAAGCGACGATGCTCACCGTCGTGGTCCTGGCCAACGTCATCGCGCTCGCCGCGATCCCGCTCTGGGCGATGCTCGCCGACCGCGTCGGGCGCAAGCCGATCTTCCTCACCGGGACGCTCGGGTGCGCGGTGCTGATCTGGCCGTTCCTGTGGAGCATCCAGAGCGTCAACATTCCGCTCATCTTCGTGCTCGGCCTGCTCCTGTCGGGCGTCGTCTACAGCGCCAACAACGGCATCTGGCCGGCGATGTTCAACGAGCAGTTCGACACGCGCTACCGTCTCTCCGGGACGGCGATCGGGACCCAGATCGGCTTCGCCCTGGGCGGGTTCGCGCCGGCCATCGCCGGGGGTCTCATGAAGTCGGGCGGCTGGACCGCGGTCGCCCTCTTCACGAGCGCGACCGCGATCATCTCGGCGATCGCCGCCATGACCTGCCGGGAGACATACAACGTGCCGATGGAGGAACTGGGCAAGAAGCGCGGGTAGCGGGCGGCGCCACCCAAGGGCACCCGGTATCGACGGAGGAGCGCGGCCTCGCAGCGATGGCCCCGTCCCCGTCGATGCCCGGTTCATGGATGGTCGCCGTCCAGCAAGATCCGCCTGCCAGCATACCGGCCTTATATACCATGCATACATAAACGGTATTTAATGATTTTTTGGCTCACTGGTAACCTGGGTTCCGTTCGGGTCTTGGATCGTGTATGGCTTCCTTCAGGATTGTTCAGACCGACATACCCCGCCTTTCCATCCCTGCCAAGGCGCGTGGAATCGTCTGCCGATGCCTTCTCCTGCGGGGTCGCAGGCGCGCATCCCTGAAGGGCCGCTGAATCAGCAGGTCTTGGATTCACCACAACAACACAAGGAGGGAACAACATGGCCGCAACCGAAACGCAGAAGCCGCTCACGGCCGAGCAGCAGCAGGAACTGGATGAGGTGTTCGAGCGCGCAGCGAAGGCGCTGGCCGTCATCGAGACCTACGACCAGGCGCGGGTGGACCGTCTCTGCCAGGCCGTGGCCTGGGCCGTGGCCAACAAGAAGACGTTCACGCGCCTGGTGGCGATGGGCATCGAGGAGAGCCGGCTCGGGGATCCCGAGAGCCGGATGGGCAAGCGCATGAAGATCCGCGGCGTCCTGCGCGACGCCCTGCGCCAGAAGAGCGTGGGCGTCATCGAGGAGCTCCCCGAGAAGGGCATCGTCAAGTACGGCAAGCCGGCGGGGATCGTGGCCTGCATCGTGCCGACCACCAACCCGGACCTGACGCCCGCCGGCAACGCCATCTACGGCATCAAGGCGCGCGACGTGGTCATCTTCTCCCCCCACCCCCGGTCCAAGAAGACCTCCTTCGAGACCGTGCGCCTGATGCGGGAAGCCCTGGAGCGCGAAGGGGCTCCGGCGGACATCCTGCAGTGCCTGACCAAGGTCAACATTCCCATGTCCCAGGCGCTGATGGCGCGCGCGGACGTGATCATCGCCACCGGCGGGCAGCCGATGGTCAGGGCCGCGTACAGCTCCGGCACCCCGGCGTACGGGGTGGGCTCCGGCAACTCGACGATGATCATCGACGAAACGGCCAACATCGAAGAAGCGGCGCGCAACACCCGGCTCTCCAAGACCTCGGACTACGGTTCCGGCTGCTCCGCCGACGGCAACCTGATCATCGAGGAAAGGATCTTCGACAAGATGGTCGCCCAGCTGCAGGCCGAAGGGGGCTACCTGGCCTCCCCCGAAGAGAAGGAACTCCTGCGCAAGGCCATGTGGGACGCGGAAGGGCACCGGACGCCCGACACCGTGGCCATCGCTCCGCAGAAGCTGGCCGCCGCGGCCGGATTCTCCATCCCCGCCGACCGCAAGTTCATCATGGTCCACGGCGACGGCATCGGCAAGCAGCACCTGTTCTCCAGCGAGAAGCTCACCACCCTGCTGGCGCTGTACAAGTACAAGGGCTTCGACCAGGCCCTGGAAATGATGCAGGGCATCTACAACGTGGGCGGGAAAGGCCATTCCTGCGGCATCTACTCCTTCAACGCCGACCACATCAATCGCCTGGGGCTCGCCGCGCCGGTGTCCCGGATCATGGTCCGCCAGCCGCAGTCCAAGGCCAACGCCGGCGCCTTCAACAACGGCATGCCCATGACGTCCAGTCTGGGATGCGGGACCTGGGGCGGGAACATCATCTCCGAGAACGTCCATCTCAAACATTACATGAACACCACTTGGGTCTCCGTGCCGATCAAGGAGGACAAGCCGTCGGATGAGGAGCTGTTCGGCCCCTTCTACGACGCTGCCCTGGAAGACGACATCTGGTAGCGCCACGAGCGAGCATCAAAGGAGCGACGCCATGGAAGACCTCATTGCCAACCAGTTGGTCAATTACCTTGAAGCGCGTGGCGTAGAGCACGTGTTCGGCCTGTGCGGGCACACCAACATTGCGGTGCTGGCCGCCCTTTCCAAGAGCAAGAAGATCAAGTTCGTCAACACCAGGCATGAGCAGATCGCCGCCCATGCCGCCGATGGCTATGCGCGCGCGACCCGCAAGGCCTCGGTGCTGTTGACGCACTTGAGCCCCGGCCTGACCAACGCCGCCACGGGGGTGGCCAACGCTTCGCTGGACTCCATCCCCATGGTGGTGATCGCCGGCGATGTGCCGACGCACTATTTCGGGAAGCACCCGCACCAGGAGGTCAACCTGCACGCGGACGCTTCCCAGATGGAGATCTACCGTCCGTTCGTCAAGCGCGCCTGGCGCGTGGACTCGGCCCATCTCTTCCCTGAGATCCTCGAGAAGGCATTCATCCTCGCCGAGAGCGGGCGCCCCGGCCCGGTGCTGATCGACGTGCCCATGGACATTTTCTCCAAGAAGATCGATACGTCCCTGTTCGAGCGCGTGCTGGCGAACAAGAGGCAGGTGGCCAAGCCGTGCCTGGACGAGAGCACCGCCGAGCGGATCGTCAAGACGCTCCTGGAGGCCAGGACTCCGCTCCTCTACGTCGGCGGGGGGATCATGCTCGCCGACGCCGAGACCGAGCTGCGCGCGTTCGCCGAGCACCTGGACCTCCCCGTCGCCCACACCCTGATGGGGAAGGGGGCCCTTGCGGACGACCACCCGCTGATCCTCGGCATGACTGGCTTCTGGGGCACCAAATTCATCAACGACAAGTGCAAGGGGGCCGATTGGATCCTGGCCCTGGGAACCCGGTTCTCCGAGGCCGACTGCAGCTCCTGGGAACCTGAATACACCTTCAACTTCCCACCGACCCAGCTGATCCACATCGATATCGATCCATCCGAGATCGGCAGGAACTATCCGGTCGCCCTCGGCGCCGTCGCCGACCTGAAGTCCGCGCTGGGGGCCCTGCTGCAGGCCGCACGCAGGCTCGCCCCGAACGGGATCAGGCGACCGGAGCTCCTGGCCGAGATGGCCGCCAACCGCGCGGACTTCGTCGCCAGCCGGCGGGAGAACATGGAGAGCGACGCCTGGCCGATGAACCCCGAGCGCATCCTGGCCGACCTGCGCCTGGCTCTGCCCCGCAACTCCATCATCTGCACGGACGTCGGCTGGAACAAGAACGGCCTCGCCCAGCAGTACCCGGTCCTTGAGCCCGGCACCATCTTCACGCCGGGCGGTTTCGCGACCATGGGCTTCGGCTCACCGGCCGCGCTGGGCGCCAAGCTGGCCCTGCCAGACCGCGTGGTGGTCGCCCTGGTGGGTGACGGAGGGTTCGGCCAGAACCCGGCCGCCCTGGCCACCGCCTTCGTCGATGACATCCCGGTGATCTGGGTGATCATGAACAACCATGCCTTCGGCACCATCGCGGGCCTGGAACTCGCGCACTACGGGACGACCTTCGGGACCGTGTTCGAGAAGGACGGCGAGAGCTGCTCTCCCGACTTCGCGGCCATCGCCAGGGCCTACGGCATCGAAGGGGTCCGGATCGAATCGGCCGCGGAACTGAGGCCTGCCCTCGAGCGGGCGATCCAGATGAAGCGGCCCGTGGTGATCGACGTGCACATGAAGAACATCCCGACCCCCACGGCCGGTCACTGGAACATCATGGACATCTATTCCCCCGGCCGCAAAGTGCATCACGTCGCCACCGACAAATAACCAAGCTCTCGGTCTGTCATAGGCACGGCCCAGCGGAGGCTGGGGCCGCAGAACGCAGGATCACAACTCACCCCAGGGAGGGTACGTCCATGGCTACCCAGTATTCACTTGCCCACCTGACCGTCCTCGGCTGCCCTCCTCCCGAGATGACCTACATCGCAGCCCGGGCCGGATACGACTTCGTCAGCCTGCGCCCCATCTTCATGGGGCTGCCGGGCGAGCCGAACTACGCCCTGGCCGAGAATCCTGTGATGCTGAAGCAGACCAAGAGGGCGCTGGCCGAAACGGGACTCAAGCTCTACGACATCGAGCTGGCACGCATCTACGACCATATGCACCCCACCAAGTACCTGCCGGCCATGGAAGTGGCGGCCGAACTGGGCGGCCGCGCGGTGCTCTCGAGCATCTGGACGGAGGAGCGGAATTACGCCATCGAGATGTTCGGGCGCGTGTGCGATCTGGCCAAGCCCTTCGGCCTGACCGTCGATCTGGAGTACGTGCCCATCGCCGGCGTGCGTTCCCTTGCGGATGCGGTCCAGGTCCTCAAAGCCGTGAATCGGGACAATGCCGGGCTGATGGTCGACGCGCACCACTTCCAGCGGGCGGGCGATCGGGTCGAGGATCTCGACAGCCTGCCGCGGGAATGGTTCCACTTCGCGCACCTGTGCGACGCCCCCGCGGAAATTCCCGCCGAGCGGGAGGAACTGGTTCGCATCATGAGAGAAGGGCGGCTCTACCTCGGCGAAGGCGGAATCGATGTGGCGAGCATCCTGAATCACATGCCCGAGATGGTCTACTCGATCGAACTGCCGAACCTGGACTGTGTCCGGGAAAAGGGCTACGCGGAGCATGCCTTCCGATGCCTGGAAACGGCCAAGGCCTATGTGAAGGCGAAGGTGGAGGCCGGCAAAAACAAATCCGCGCTGGTTCGATAGGGCACCGGTGGACTGCCGACCCATGGACGGCAGCATGAGACGCTCCGTCGAATCCTACGGCCACAACACTAGTGGATTCTCTGATTCCTTCAGAGGCAACAGGTAGAACCACCCCTTGGCGCGGTTGATTTGACTGGATGCCTCTTGCGACCACAAACCCAACCCACAGGAGGCATCGATGATCAGCGGCAAGACCAGGCTCATTGCCCACATTGGCTATCCTACGGAGCCGTTCAAGGCCCCGATGATCTACAACCCGTGGTTCGAGAAGCACGAGGTCGACGCGGTGGTCGTGCCGATGGGGGTGAAGGCCGAGGACTACCCCAACGCGCTGCGAACCATCTTCAATTTCACCAACATCCACGGCGCGCTCATCACGATGCCGCACAAGGTGACTACCGTGGGGCTCGCGGACGAATGCACCGTCACCGCCAGGATCGCCGGGTCGGCCAACGCCCTGCTCAAGCGCCCTGACGGCACGCTGCTGGCCGACATGTTCGACGGCACGGGTTTCACGCGCAATGTCCAGCGGAAGGGCTTCACCCTGAAGGGCGCCCGGTGCCTCGTGGTCGGCTCCGGCGGCGTCGGGTGCGCCATCGCCGCCTCGCTCGCCGCGGAACAGGTCGGATCGATCGCGCTGTTCGACACCCGGGAAGCGTCCGCCACGAGCCTCGCCGGCCGGTTGACCGCGAACTACCCCAAGCTCGAAGTGAAGCTCGCCTCCTCGGACCCCGCGGGCTATGACCTGGTGGTGAACGCGACCCCCATGGGCATGAACCCGGAGGACCCGCTTCCCTTCGACGTCTCAAGGCTGTCGCCCTCGACCTTCGTCGGGGAGGTGGTGATGAAGACCGAAATCACCCCTTTGCTCCGTCATGCCCTGGGGATCGGTTGCCGGTACTCGGTCGGCACGGACATGCTGTTCGAGATGATCCCCGCCTACCTGGAGTTCTTCGGCTTCGGAACCTCCACGCCGGACGAGCTCCGTTCGGTGGCCAGGATCAGAGTACCTGACCCAGTCCTGCGGGCCTCTATTAATAAATCAGGCAAAAAACCTCGGGAAGAGAAGAAATCGAGTGCGCGCTTGACCGTCACCCCGGGTTGGGTTATCGTCTTGCAACCCGAGGCGCCATGCTCACCTTCACCTTTGCCTATGCCTACGCCTACCGCTGGTTTACCAGCGGCGGACCGGTCATGGGAGGGGCACTGAGCTAGACAACAGCCCGAAGGAATTCCCAACAACCCGTCCGCCGCATCCTGGGGACGGGTTTTCTGCATGGACCTTCCCGTTTCCAGGCGCCGGCGGCCAGCATCCGGAGCCCCCATGAGCCTTAAACCCGCGTCCAGACCACTCGTTCCCATCAGGCAAGAGATCGATGCAGCGATCCGCCACTGGATCCAGGCCCTGGCCCACTCCCTCGACGCTGGCCAGCAGTTCGAGCCGCCCTCGGCCGCCGAGGCCCAGACCATCGAACAATGCGGTTTCCCCAGGACCTACACCCTTAATGATGGGATGTGACCGGCATGGAAGCCGGCTTGCGGATCGCTCTTGATGACGTTGTCGTCGCCATGGAGAATCGCGCCTTTGAAGACAGCGGGTCACCAGCCCTCGAACAGGCCCGGCTGCTGGACCAGCGCCGGGAGGCGGAGCGGCGCGGCCTCCCGGGTATCGCCCCCGCGCCGCCCGCGTGGAGCGGTCTCGGCGGGAAACGCGGACTGGAGCGCCTGGCGCACCGAATCCAGGTAGCCCGCCTCCAGGATGTGCAGCCAGCCGTGGCGCGCCAGCAGGGCATGGAACGGATCGTCGCGCAGCAGCCGGAGCGGTCCGGCCCAGGCTCCGGAGGCGCCGCTGGCCGCCGCGCGCCGGGCGAACACGGCCGGGTCCTGCATGGCCATGAGCGGAGTGGCGGCCACCGTCACCCGCACGCCGCCCCGGGCCAGCCGCTCCACCGCCGCCCAGCGGGAGGGGATGGGCGGAGCCTTGGGCTCGGTCACCTGGCGCACGGTGTCGTCGTCGGTGGGGATGGAGAACCCCACCGAGAGCCGGCCCCCGAAGGTCTTCAGCAGGTCCAGGTCCTGCAGCACCAGGGGTGAGCGGGTATGCACCAGCACCCGGGTGGCGGGGCACTGCAGCAGCACCTCCAGGCAGCGGCGGGTGAGGCGGAATTCCCGCTCCAGGGGCTGGTAGGGGTCGGTGGCCGTGGCCAGGAACACCGATTGGCCGTGCAGGCGGTGGCGCTGGGCCCACAGGAGTTCCGGAGCGTTGAGCTTGGGCACCGCCCAATGGCCCCATTCGTCCCTCCCATGCAGGGCGCCGGACCCTCCGCCGGGCACCGGCTGGGGATAGTCCCGCACGTAGCAGTAACGGCAGCCGTGCCCGCAGCCCCGGTAGGGGCTCAGGGCGAACCCGAAACCATGGCGCTCGTCCCTCTGGGGGCGCAGGATGCTGCGGGCTTCCTCCGGTTCCACCCGGAGGCCGTGGAACAGGGCTGGGGGCGCTTCGGACGGAAACAGCGGGGAAGCCATACGGGCAGTATTCGCCTTTTTTACGCTGCGTCAAGCCTCGTGGCCATTTTCTGCGCTTCGCGCACCATCAGGACGCAATCGATCCAAGCCCGACCCATTCTTTTCTTTCCTTCGCCTCTGGCGGGGCGAAGGTCCTAAAATCCTTATAACTCCCTGGACGGCTTCCACTTCCGGACGGCCAGGTACGCACGCCGGTGCGAAAGGTGAATCCATGCATCACTTGAAAGGAAAGGCAGTCGTTGCCCAAGGTGGCGGTCCCACCGCGGTCATCAACCAGAGCCTGGTAGGGCTGGTCCAGGAGGCGCGGAAGTGGCCGTTCATCAGCCACGTGTACGGCGCCCGGTACGGGGTGCGGGGCATCGTCAACGAGGATTTCCTGAACCTTACCCTGGCCACCCCGCACAACCTGGCGATGGTGGCCGCCACGCCGTCCTCGGCCCTGGGCTCCACCCGGGACAAGCCGGACGCGGAGTACTGCGCGCGCATGGTGGCCGTGTTCCAGAAGCACGAGGTGCGCTATTTCTTCTACATCGGCGGCAACGACTCGGCGGAAACCTGCCGGATCGTCGCCAGCTACGCCCGGGAGATGAACTACGACCTGCGGGTGATCCACGTCCCCAAGACCATCGACAACGACCTGCGGGTCACCGACCACTGCCCCGGCTTCGGGTCCGCCGCCCGGTTCGTCACGTCCGCCTTCGCCTGCCTGGACCTGGACAACTTCGCCATCCCGGGGGTGTTCATCGGCGTGGTCATGGGCCGCAACGCGGGCTGGCTGACCGCGTCGTCCGTGATGGCCCGCCGGGACCCCAAGGACGGTCCGCACCTCATCTACGTCCCGGAGCGGGAGTTCGACACGGACCGGTTCCTGGGCGACGTGCAGCGGGTCTATGACCAGTACGGCCGCTGCGTGGTGGCCCTGTCCGAGGGCATCGTCGACGCCAAGGGCCACCCCGTGCTCATGTCCCTGCAGGGCGAGGCGGAAGTGGATCCGTTCGGCAACCTGCAGCTCTCCGGGCGCGGCACCCTGGGGGACGCCCTGAGCGACCAGGTCAAGCAGCGGCTCAAGATCAAGCGGGTGCGGTGCGACACCTTCGGCTACCTGCAGCGTTCGTTCCTGGGGGTGGTCTCCGAGTCGGACGTGATGGAGGCCCGGGACGTGGGCGAGACGGCGGTGCACTTCGCGTCCAGCAAGGAGGAAAACGGATCGGTGGCGATCCAGCGCACCGGGGACTATTCGGTGGATTATTTCCTCACCCCCCTGGAGACCGTGGCGGCGGACATCAAGCCCTTGCCGCCCGAGTACCTGAAGGGCAGCCACGACATCACCGACAGCTTCCGGGACTACGCCCGGCCCCTCATCGGCACCATTCCCTACTTCGACCGGCTCATCGCTCCGCCGGTGCTGATAGAGCGCTGACTGGCCGGCCCGGCGGCGGTATCCTGGCAGCACCGTCTTTTCGGGAGTCGCCATGCGTTACGTCCGCTCCGCCCTGGTTCTGTGCACCGCTCTGTACCTGGGCGCCCAGGAAAGCGTGGCCTTGCGGCTGCCCCCGCCCGCGGACGGCGGCCAGACCCTCGGCGCGGCCCTGACGGGGCGCCGGACCGTGCGCACCCTGGCGGGTCCCGGCCTGACCCTGAAGGAGGCCTCCCAGCTGCTCTGGGCGGCCCAGGGGGAGAACCGTCCCGGCCGGCGCACCGTGCCGTCCGCCCGCGCCAAGTACCCCCTGGAACTGTACCTGCTCACCGAAGGGGGCGAGGGCCTGGCGGCGGGCTTCTACCAGTACCAGAGCGCCGGGCACCAGCTGAGGAAGCAGGGCGAAGGCACCCCCAAGAGCGTGCTGGGCGCCGTCAAGGGCATGCAGTCCTGGATCCCCGCCGCCCCGGCGGTGTTCGTGCTGGCCGGAATGCCGACGCGCATGGACCCCTCGGGCAAGGGCCAGGCCATCTCCTGGACCTATTACGAAGGGGGCGCCGCGGCCCAGTGCCTGCTGCTCCAGGCCACGGCCCTGGGGCTGGGCGCCGGCACCGCCGGCGGGGTGGACATGGAAGCCGTGGGCCAAGCGCTGAAGCTGCCGGCGGGGGTGCAGATCATCACCCTGCTGCCGGTGGGGCGGGAGAAGAGCGGATCCTAGGCAGGCCCATCGAATCAGGGCGGAACGGGGCCGCTGGTTCGATGGTCCTGCACCTGCGCCGTCACCTTCACCGGAATCGAAGCGCCGGTCCCAGGCACCGGCAACCCTGGCGGAGCAAACTCCGCCAGGGTTGCCGGGTGCTGGTCTGGGGTTGGGCGTGAGCCCAGCCGGCACGGGTTCCCAGGATGCTGCAGCCAACGGGGCCTGGGGCGGCGGGCAGGGGGTGGGCTGGTGGGGAGCTGAGGCGTGCCAGGGTTTGAATGTATAATTTTTTAATATTTTTAATCAAGTCCAGGGTTGGACTTGATGTTGAGCATTTGGCAAAAATCATTTTATTTATTAATTAAAAACATTTCAACGTCGCCTTGACAATGTTTTATTATGATTAATATTTTATTAATTCGTGACTCTAGAGGTGTCCGCCTTCTTCGGGACTCCCTTAGCGGACCGGACCTTCTCAAGGAGTTGAAATGAAGAGAAACAAAGGTTTCACCCTTTTTGAGGCGGTGGTGGCCATCGCCGTGGTGACCCTGCTGGCCGGCATCCTCATCCCCATGACCGTCAAGTACGTCCACCAGGCCCGGGTCGCCAAGGCCATGAACGACATGCACGTGATCGGCGCGGCCGTGATGCAGCAGGTGGCCGATACGGGAGCCCGGCCCCGGGTGGTGGCCGCCGGCATGGACGGCACCGGCGTGAACGTCTGGTATTCCAATGGGTTGATACCGAATGTCGTCAATGCCTTCGTTCCTCCAGCCGCCGGGGGCCCCGCTGGCCCGAATCTGGCGGCCGTTCATCCCGGGAACACCTTCCTCAACCTATTTACGGCCGGCGGGCCGGTGTTCAACTTGGGAGCGCCGATTCCGGGCCAGCACGCCCCCCGGTACCGTGGGCCTTATCTGCCTGGCGACGTCGCCAACCTCACCGATCCCTGGGGCCGCGCATACCTCATCCTGGGCTACAACGCGGAGGGTGGCCGCCAGGATGGCCCCATCTGGATCGTCTGCGCAGGGCCGGACAACATGATCGACGGGTCCAATCTGAGCGAGCCCCTGCGCCAGCAGTGGAACTACGTCAACCAGTCCACCGACGACATCGCCTTCCGGGTGCACTGAAGCCATCTTCGGATGGCTTCCTGCCTGCCCCGTGAACCAGCCATGGACGCCACCTTCACCGGCACGACGCTTCGTTCCAGGAAATGCCATGGAAAAGAACAAGGGGTTCACCCTCTTCGAGGCGGTGACCGCCATCGCGGTGGTGACCCTCCTGGCCGGCATCCTCGTGCCCATGACCATCAAGTACGTCAAGCGGGCGCGGATCGCCAAGGCCACCAGCGACTTGAAGGTGATCGGCGCCGCCGTGGCGCAGCAGATCGCCGACACCGGGGCCATGCCCCGATCGGCCGTGGCCGGCGGCCCCGACGGCACCGGCAATGCCGTCTGGTACTCGGCCGGAGACCCGCCGGGCGTGGTCGGGGGTGGCGCTTTGCCTGATCCCGCCAACAACCGGTTCAACAACCTGTTCGACCTCGACGATCCGCTCGGCATGCGGCTGTTCAACCTGGGGGCCATGCCCTACGGCGGCCAGCACGCGCCCAGATACCGCCGGCCCTACCTTGGCGGGGACGTCGCCACCCGCACCGACCCCTGGGGCCGCGCCTACGTCATCCTGGGCTACAACGAAAACGGCCACCGGGACATGGGCGCCGTCTGGATCGTCTGCGCGGGCCCGGACAGCACCATCAATGCCGGCAACCTCGGCCTGGGCGGCGCCCGCCTGCCGCGGGCGTGGAACTATGGCCTCCCCGGCTCGGAACGCAACATCGTCCTCCGCGTGCATTGACCCATGCCCGGACGGCCCCACCCGCAGGCAAACCATGAACGCCTCCATCCTAGGCACCCTGCCGGCCCGCAAACGGATAGGTGAACGCCTCCTGGGCGGTGGCCAGATCACGCCCCGGCAGTTGGCCGAGGCCCTCCAGGAACAGCAGCGCACCGGCGCCCTCCTGGGCGAGACCCTGGTGCGCCTGGGACACCTTGCGCCCCGGACCCTGGGGCCGGCGCTGGCCGCCCAGGCCGGCCTGCCCTGGCTGGACCTGGCCAAGGTGGCCATCGCCCCGGAGGCCCTGGCCCTGGTGCCGGAGCCCCTGGCCCGCCGGCTGGGGGTGCTGCCCGTGGCGCTGGAGCAAGGGGTGCTGCGCCTGGCCATGGCCAACGTCTTCGACCTGGACGCCCTGGCCCAGGTGGAAGCCCACTGCCGCCTGCCGGTGGCGATGGCCGGCGCCGCCGAGGAGGACCTGCGCGCGCGCCTGGCCCTGGCCTACGGCGACCGGACCAGCCTGGACCAGGCGGCGGCCGAGGCCCTGCGCCAGGTCGAGGCCGGTACCGAGGCGGCGGAGGATCCGCCCATCACCCGCCTGGTGGACCAGCTGCTGCTCAAGGCCCTGCGGGACCGGGCCACGGACCTGCACCTGCAGCCGGGCGAACAGTCCCTGGGCTGCCGCTACCGGGTGGACGGGGCGCTGGTGCCCGGGCCGGACCTGCCCAAGGCCCTGCAGGCCCCCGTGACGGCCCGGCTGAAGGGTCCTGGCCGGGGCCGACCTGGCCGAATCGCGCCGGCCCCAGGACGGCAAGTTCCGTCTGCCGGGCGAAGGCCGGACCGTGGACGTGCGCGCCAGTTTCCTGCCGGTGCAGCACGGCGAGAAGGTGGTGCTGCGGTTCCTGGACCAGGGCGGGCGGGTGCTGGGGCTGGAGCAGCTGGGCATGCCCGCCGAACTCCTGGCGGCGTTCACCGCCATGCTGGAGCGGCCCCACGGGATGCTGCTGGTGACCGGCCCCACCGGATCGGGCAAGACCACCACCCTGTACTCGGCCCTGCAGCGCCTGAACACCCCCGACCGCTGCCTGGTGACGGTGGAGGACCCGGTGGAGTACGAACTGGCCCAAGTGGCCCAGTTCGCCGTGAACCCCAAGGCCGGCCTCACCTTCGCCTCCGGCCTGCGGGCCATCCTGCGCCAGGATCCGGACATCATCCTGGTGGGGGAGATCCGGGACGCGGAAACCGCCGGCATCGCCTTCCGGGCCGCCATGACCGGGCACCTGGTGCTCAC
>CAWFOJ010000070.1:0-4761 GCA_963816585.1 uncultured Holophagaceae bacterium
TGGCCACCCGCTGCTGTTCTCCGCCGGAAAGCTGGGAAGGCTGGTGATCGTGCCGGTCGGCCAGGCCGACCTTGGCCAGCATCGACCTGGCGCGCTGGTGGCTCAGGGCGTCGGTCAGGCGCTCCCGGGAGTAGTCCAGGGGCATGAGCACATTCTCCAGCGCGGTCATGCGGGGCAGGAGGTTGAAGCTCTGGAAGACGAAGCCCAGGAAACGGTTGCGCAGACGCGCCCGTTCCTTGGCTCGGTACTGGGAGATGTCCAGATTGTCGAGCCAGTATTCGCCCGAGGTGGGGTGGTCCAGGCAGCCGAGGATGTTCATGAGCGTGCTCTTGCCGGAACCGCTGACGCCCATGAGCGCCACCAACTCGCCCCGGGCGATGGAAAGCGAGACGCCCTTGAGCACGGGCAAATCGATCTCACCCAGGTGGTAGGTCTTGTGGATGTTGCTCAAGCGGATCAGTTCGTGCACCGGCGCTCCCTCTTCACCGGCTAGCGGCTGTGGGCCGCAGGGGCGTTCTGGTCCTGCTCTCCCTGGCCCTGGCCCTGCTGGCCCTGGCCCTGGCCGCCGCGCTGCTGCCACGGGGGCCTCTGCGGGGCGAAGGGATTCTTTTCGTCCGTCTTGCCCGCATCCGCCTCCCGGATGCCCTCGCCGGTGACCACCCGGAGCCCTTCGGTCAGGTCCCGGCCGTCCACTTCGGTGAAGGTTCCGTCGGTGAGCCCGGCGTTGACCCGGAGGGGGCGGACAAACTTGCCCGCCTGGACCCAGAGGACCGCGGCGGGCGCGCCGGCGGCGCCCGGGTCGCGGCGCAAGGCCCGGTCGCCGCCGTTGTGGCCTTCGGGCGCCATCTGGCCGGGCTTCGGCTGCCAGCGGAGGGCCTCGTTGGGCACCAGGAGCACCCCCTTCCGGTGGCCGATCTCGAACATGGCGTTGGCCGTCAGGTAGGGCAGGAGCTTGCCGTCGGAATTGTCGGTGTTCACCTCCACGGTGTAGGTGACCACGTTCTGGGTCATGGTGGCGTTGAGCCGGACCTGGCCCACCTGCCCGTGGAACGCCTGGCCGGGAAAGGCGTCCACCGTGAAGGTCACCTTCTGGCCCGGGTGGATGCTGCCGATGTCCGCCTCGTTGACCGAGACCCAGACCTGGATGCGCGTCAGGTCCTTGGCGATGAGGAACAGGCTCGGCGCGGTGAGGCTGGAGACCACGGTCTGGCCGATGTTCACCCGCCGGTCGATCACCACGCCCTTCACCGGCGACATGATGGTGCAGTAGTCCAGGTTGATCTGGGCTGTGCGAAGGGTGGCCTTCCCCTGTTCCACGTTGGCCTTGGCCACCACCACCGCCGCTTCCGCGGCGGCGAGGTTGGCCTGGGCCACTTCGAAGTTCGCCTTGTACTGGTCATAGGCGCTCTGGGCCAGGGCGTCGGAGGGGCCCAGCTTCTGCGCCCGGTCCCAGTTCTGGCTGGCATAGAGCAGGTTGGCCTTCTGCTGGAGCACGTTGGCCTGGCTCGCCTGCACATTGGCGATGCTCTGTGCCAGCTGCGCCTTGGCCGTGGCCACCGCCGCGGCATAGAGGGAATCGTCGATCTTGGCCAGCACCATGCCGGCGTCCACTTCCGACCCCCAGTTCACCTCCTGGCCGCGCTTGTCCTTGCCGAAGGAGATGATGATGCCCTGGACCTGGGCGCCCACGTCCACCGCCGCCTGGGGCTCGAGGGTTCCGGTGGCGCTGATGGTGGCCACCAGGTTGCCCCGTTTCACCGGCACGGTGCGGAAGGGAATCTTGTTCCCCCTGGCCCGGGACAGCCAGAGGCCCGCGCCCGCCGCGATCAGGATTCCGGTCACGATGATTATTGCAAGCCCAGGGCGTCGCATGGGGATCCCTCACGGCTAAGAGACCGCCCGGAGGGCTGGAAGTTGAAGGCGGGCCCCCCAAAAATGGGCAGCCCCGCGGGAACCCCTGCAACCCGTCGGGCGGAAGGTTCCGCCGCCGACGGTGTGGACGGCTCAACGGCCCAGGGTCACGGATTGACCTCAGGCTTGCCGCTGAAGCGCTCCATCAGCCGCAGCAGCTCCACCGGCAGCGGGAACACGATGGTGCTGTTCTTCTCCACGGCGATTTCGGTGAGGGTCTGCAGGTAGCGCATCTGGATGGCCACCGGGTTCTGGCTGATCTTGTTGGCGGCCTCCAGCAACTGCTGGGAGGCCATGAGTTCGCCCTCGGCGGCGATGACCTTGGCGCGCTTTTCCCGCTCGGCCTCGGCCTGCTTGCCCATGGCCCGCTGGATCTGCTCCGGCAGGTCCACGGACTTGAGTTCCACGCTGGTCACCTCCACGCCCCACGGCTCGGTGGAGGTGTCGATGATCTCGCGCAGGCGCTGGCTCAGCTTCTCCCGCTCCGCCAGGAGCTCGTCCAGGCTCACTTCGCCCAGCACCGAGCGCAGGGTGGTCTGGGCGATCTGGCTGGTGGCGTAGTAGTAGTTCTCCACCCCCAGGATCGCCTGCTGGGCGTTCAGCACCCGGAAGTAGACCACGGCGCTCACCTTAAGGCTCACGTTGTCGCGGGTGATGATGTCCTGGCTGGGCACGTCCAGCACCACCGTGCGCAGGCTCACCACCACTGCCCGCTGGAGCGGCCTGAGCACGAAGATCAGGCCGGGGCCCTTGGGTTGCGTGGCGACCTTGCCCAGGGTGAAGATCACCGCCCGTTCGTACTCGTTGATGACCCGTATGCAGGCGATCAGCCAGATGATCACCACCACCAGGATCGGTGTGAAGCAGCCTAGACCCGTGATTATTTCCTGCATGACGGCCTCCGTGCGGTTTCCGTCATTCTGGCACGGAGCTCACCGTTTGGATCTGCGTATGTACGGATTGTCCGCCGCTTCGGCGCCGATGGTGGTGGCCGGGCCGTGGCCGGGGATCACCAGGGTGGCGTCCGGCATGGGATAGAGTTCCCGCTGGATGCTGGCTTCCAGCTGCTCCCAGCTGCCCCCCCACAGGTCCGTGCGGCCCACCCCGCCCTGGAACAGGGTATCCCCGGCCAGCACCACCGAGCCCCGCTCGAACGCCCCGTGGAAACAGCAGGAACCGGGCGTGTGGCCGGGCGTGTGCAGGGTGGCCAGGCCGAGGTGCAGGTCGCCCGGGTTCAGGGCGGCGGTCTCGGGGCGGGGCACCGGGTCCATGCCGAACATGCCGGTCTGCAGGTCCAGGGCATCCACCAGGAACCGGTCCGCCTCGTTCAGGAAGGCCGGGCACTGCCACAGGTCCTGCAGTTCCCGGGTGGCGCCCACGTGGTCGAAATGGGCGTGGCTGTGCAGCAGGGCCGTGACCTTGAAGCCCAGGGCCCGCACCCGCCTGGCGATGCGGGGGCCTTCGCCGCCGGGATCCATGACCACCCCGGTGCCCCGGTCCGGATCCCAAAGCAGGGTGCAGTTGCAGGCCAGGGGACCCACCGGGAACGATTCCAGTTTCAGCATGCGGCCCCTCCGTTCCCCTCAAGATACACGGGATCCGGCGGTCAGAAGCTGTAGGTGACCCCCAGGTCCAGGGCGGAGTAGGTCATGTGGTTCAGGTTGTGGGTCTCGTACCGGGCCTGGAGCCCCAGGTGCCGGTCCATGTCGTAGCCCACGCCGAAATCGATGCCCAGGGCGTTGTCGTTGCTGGAATAGCCGGGGTAGGAGGTGTGGAAGCTCTCCTGGGTCAGGCCGGCCAGGAAGTCCAGGCCCTCCAGGCGCTGGTCCAGGTGGTAGGTGTAGTCGGCGCCCACGCCGAAGCCGGTGACGCTGATGCTGTTGTTGGACCCGTAGAAGGTCAGGTCGGCCCGGGCCATCAGGCCGTGGCCGCCCCCGAAGTACCAGCGGGCGTGGCCGCCCAGGTACGGGCCAAGGTAACCGTTGTCGCTGAGGTCGCCGGATGGCAAGGAGAGACCCGCCTGGACGCCGAACTGGGGCTCCGCGGCGGCAAGGAAAAAAGCTGCGCTCATGGTGAGGATTGCAACGGCTTTTCGCATGTGGTCTCCAGAAAGGACCCGGTGGGGGGAGGGAGATCCGGGCGTTCCATTCAAAAAGTCATCATAGCCAGGGTTGGCACTTGGAAGGCAAGGCAAGAAATTTTCAAGGCGAGAGGTCCTCCCGCGAACCGGCCCCGCAGGCCCCGGATCCGGTGAAGACCCGGTGCTGGTCACAGTCGAGGCCATGTCCGGACGTCCGTTTTCCTCCATCTGCGTGTTCGCCGGGTCCAAGCCCGGCCGCGACCCCGGCTTCCTGGACCTGGCCGCCGGGCTGGGGCGGACCGTGGCCCGCCGGGGCCTGACCCTGGTGTACGGCGGCGCCCACACCGGCCTGATGGGCGCCATGGCCGACGCCGCCCTGGCCGGGGGCGGGCGGGTGGTGGGGGTGATGCCCCAGGGCCTGGTGGACCGGGAGAACGCCCACCGGGGCCTCACCGAGCTGATCATCACCCCGGACATGCATGCCCGCAAGGCGCGCATGGCCGGCTTGGCGGACGCGTTCCTGGCCCTGCCGGGGGGCTACGGCACCCTGGAGGAGCTGTTCGAGATGGTCGCCTGGAACCAGCTGGGGCTGCACCGCAAGCCGGTGGGCCTGCTGGACCGGGACGGCTTCTGGGACGGGCTGCTCGGTTTCCTGTCCCGGGCCCGGGCGGAGGGCTTCATTCCGCCCTCCGGGATGGCGGAGCTGCCCTGCGACCCGGACCCGGACCGGCTCCTGGACCTGTTGGCGGGACGCTAGGAGTGTGACTATG
>CAWFOJ010000071.1:0-3233 GCA_963816585.1 uncultured Holophagaceae bacterium
ACCGCCGCCGGGCCGGCATCCTTGCGCTCGAAGCTCACCATGCCCCCGAAACCCTTCTGCTGGCGCCGGGCCAGGCCGTGCTGGGGATGGGTGGGCAGCCCGGGGTAGTTCACCACCGCCACCGCCGGCGGAGGAGCCATGAGCGAACTGATCGACAACCAGGCCGTGCGGATCCAGACCCTGAAGGAGGTGATCCTGCACCTGCAGCGGGGCGAGGCCGCCCCGGCACCCATGTTCTTCCAGGACGAGGATAGGCGCCGGGAGTGAACAGCGGTGCCGGCCGGGTGTCCGGATTGCCGGCGGCGGGCCTGTTCGCGGCCGTCACCGGCGGCGCCATGCTCTTCGGTCACGGGGGGGCCGTCTTGAATCGCGAGGATTACCTGCGGCTCATCCCCACGGCGCAGGCGGTGGGACACCCCCGGGGCTCGCGCCCACGGGCATGGTGACCGGCCGGTTCAGCAGCTGAGGGTGTACTGCGAGTAAAGCTCGCGGGTGCGCCGCGCGACCGGGCCGTGCGGCAGGAGGCGTTCCTCGACGCGGTTGCAATGGAGGATCTTGCCATGATTGCCGGTGCTGAAGACTTCGTCCGCCGCGAGCACGTCCTCGGGCAGCAGGCGAGCCTCCTGGACCGTGATGCCATCCTCCCGCAGCAGCTTGATGCACCGCTGGCGAGTGATCCCGTTGAGGAAAGTGCCGTTGGGTTCCGGTGTCAGAGCGACCCCGTCGCGAACGATCCAGATGTTGGCGATGGCGAACTCGGCCACGTAGCCTTCGGGGTCGAGCATGATGGCGCCGCTGAATCCGCGCGCGAGCGCGTCGCGCACGGCACGCTGGGAGTTGGGGTACAGGCAGGAGGCCTTGGCATCGGTGGGGGCCGTGGTGGCATCAGGCCGGCGGTACTTGCTGATGGTGGCGCTGAAGCCCGAATCCTCCGGCAGCGGGGCTTCGAAGATGTGCAGCGCGAAGGTGGTGGTCGCCGGGTCCGGCAGCAGCAATCCGCCGGGGCAGAAGAACAGCATCTTGATGTAGTAGTCGGTCTGCTGCGGAAGCTGCGTCATGCCGTCCCGGACCAGGCGCTCGATGTCGGCGCCGGTGAGCTTGGGCTCCATGCCCAGCGTGAGGGCGGACCTGATGGCGCGTTCGCAATGGGCCTTGAGGTCGGGCAGATGGCCCTGGATCCCCCGGGCACCGTCGAAGACCGTCGACGCCATCCAGAACGCATGGTCCGTGGGCCCGATCAGCGGCGCGCCGGCGCCCCACTTCCCGTCAAACCACACCAGTTCGGTCCTGCTCATCGTCGCCTCCATGTCCTGGGCTCCTTTGTCGCTCGAACTGCAACCATTATATCAACGCTCAACTGAATCTTTTTGAATACCATGGGCTCCCGCTAACATCCTGGAACGCCCCAAGGAGGCTGGTCATGGCATGGCGCGACGTTTTGCAGCAGGCCCTCGGGGAGCACCGGGAGGCGATCCTCGCCTTCACCCAGGACCTGATCCGCATCCCCAGCGAGAACCCCCCGGGGGTCGCCTACCGGGAGTGCATCGGGCGGGTGGAGCAGGAACTGGACCGGCTGGGGCTCACCCACGAGCTGGTGGAGGTGCCGGGATTTCCCGAGCACCCGCGCTACAACCTGCTCTCCTTCGTGGGCGAGGGCGACCGGACGCTCTACTTCCACGGGCACTACGACGTGGTGCCCGCCCAGCGCCGGGACCAGTTCGAGCCCCAGGTCAAGAACGGGGTCCTGTTCGGACGGGGGTCGTCGGACATGAAGTCCGGGCTGGCGGTCATGATCTATGCCGCCTACCTGTTGAAGAAGGTGGAGCGCCCCTGGATGGCCGGATCGGCCTGTGCGTGGTGGCCGATGAAGAGACCGGCGGCCAGGGCGGTTCCCGCTACCTGGCGGATTCAGGCCTGCTGGGCAGGGGCGGCATCGCCATGGTCACCCCCGAACCCACCAGCGGCGTGATCTGGAACGGCAACCGGGGCGCCATCACCCTGCGCGTCACCGTCATCGGCCGTCCGGCCCACGTGGGCCTGCAGTTCCAGGGCATCAACGCCTTCGAGCAGATGGTCGAGGTGGTGCGGGAACTGCAGGTCCTGAAGGCCGAGGTGGAACAGCGCCGGAGCGCTTTCAGCATCGAGCCGGCCGAGGCCGCCCGGTCCATCCTCATGCTCGGCGGGCAGGTGCAAGGCGGCACCAACTTCAACGTGGTGCCCGAACGGTGCTCCTTCACCCTCGAGCGGCGCTTCAACCCCGAGGAGGACTTCGAGACCGAGAAGAAGCGGCTGCTCGACCTCCTGGACCGGATGCGCCAGCGCGGGATCAGGCTGGAGGTGGAGACCCTGCAGGAAATCCTGTCCAGCGGCGTGGCCGAGACCGACCCGGCCGCCCGGGCCCTGGCGGAAACCATCGAAGCCGTGACCGGCGAGCGCCCTGCCTTCGAGATGTGCCCCGGGAGCCTGGAGATCCGCTGGTACGCCCACAAGGGCATCCCGGCCTTCGCCTACGGCCCGGGCCTGCTGGAGATCTCCCACGGCCCCAACGAGCACGTGAAGATCGAGCGGATCCACGTGCACACGCTCATCTATGCGCTGTATGCGCTGAAGATGCTGAGTGGCGGAAGCCGCTGAGGGCCGGCCGCGGCGGGGCGCGGATGGCCGCGGGAGGTTCTTCAGCCGCGGCAGCCGCAATCACCCTTGGGGACGGACGGTTCCCAGCACGAAGCGGGAGTGCTTCCCGCCACTGGCTTGACATAGGCCGGGTAGCCCGAGCAAAGCGAGCCCTCGAATTCCGTCGTGCCCTTGACGCTCTCCGGGATCTGGTCGGGGTTGGCACGGAAATACCCGCGCCGTTCGGCCCATGGGCCGATGGTCCTGGTCTTGAGGAGCAGGGTGCGGTTCCCTGCCTCGCTCTCGGCCAGGTCCATGAGGCGTTTCTGCCAGGCCCCGGCCCTGGGCGGAAGGCGCGACTGCCAGGGAACGCAGGACGGCAGCGTCCGCTGTCCGTTCCAGAGCCACATGACCGACCAGGCGGCCATCCTCCTCGGCCACCCAGCCCTCGGTACGTTCAATACCCTTCGCGGGCAGATCCGCCCCTTCCAACAGGACCCGGACAGAGTCCAGGTCATCCGGTTGCCGCCTGCGAATGTTCATGTTGCCTCCGGGGCATGGAAATTCATGATCAGGATGGGGTGGCACGGGTACACGTAACTGAACGAAGTAGAAGACAT
>CAWFOJ010000072.1:0-4305 GCA_963816585.1 uncultured Holophagaceae bacterium
GGCGCCCAGGTCCCGGAGCTTCAGTTCGAGGCCCGCATAGCCCCGGTCCAGGTGGTAGATCCGGTCCACGATGGTCTCGCCCTGGGCCACCAGGCCGGCGATGACCAGGGTGGCCGAGGCCCGCAGGTCGGTGGCCATGACCGTGCAGCCGGTGAGCGGGGAGGGACCCGCGACGATGGCGGTGCCGCCGTCGATGCGCAGGTTGGCGCCAAGGCGCTCCAGTTCCATGGCGTGCTGGAACCGGTTCTCGAAGATGGTCTCCCGGATCACCGAGATGCCGGTGGCCTGGGTCAGCACCGCCATGACCTGGGCCTGAAGGTCGGTGGGGAAGCCCGGGTAGGGGGCGGTGACCAGGTCCTTGGCCCGCAGCTTCTGGCCGCACTCCCGCTGGATCCGCAGGCAGGTGCCCTCGGCCGAGCGGCGTTCGGTGAACACGCATCCGCACCGCTCCAGCAGGTCGATGGCCGAACGGAGGTGGTCCGGCACCACCCGCTCCAGCACCACGTCCCCGCAGGCGGCCGCCACGGCGCACAGGAAGGTGCCGGCCTCGATCCGGTCCGGGATCACCTCGTAATCGCACCCGGCCAGGCGCTCCACGCCCTGGATGGTGAGGGTGGGCGTGTCGATCCCCTGGATCCGGGCCCCCATGGCCGTGAGCAGGCGGGCCAGGTCCCCCACCTCCGGCTCCATGGCGGCATTGCGCAAGGTGGTGACGCCGTCCGCCAGGGCCGCGGCCATGAGCACGTTCTCGGTGGCGCCGACGCTCACCTTCTCGAAGCCATGGTCGATGGCCTTGA
The DNA here is from genome assembly GCA_963816585.1 of uncultured Holophagaceae bacterium. GTDB lineage: Bacteria > Acidobacteriota > Holophagae > Holophagales > Holophagaceae > Mesoterricola. Next base: position 798 of record CAWFOJ010000072.1, read on the forward strand.
GGCGCCCGCCCGGGACCCGCGCCTCCACATAGCCCTTGTCGATGGCCAGGACCGCGCCCATGCGCTCCAGGGTCTGGAGGTGCAGGTTCACCGGGCGGGCGCCGATGGCGCAACCGCCGGGCAGCGATACCGAGGCCCGGCCGAACCGGGCGAGGAGCGGTCCCAGGACCAGGATGGATGCGCGCATGGTCTTGACCAGGTCGTAGGGGGCCTTGAGGTCCCCGGCTTCCAGCCCGGACGCCGACAGGTCCACGGCCAGCTCGAACCCGTTCTCGTCCCGCTGGACTTCGGCGGCGCAGCCCAGGGCCTGCAGTACCCGCACCATGGTGCGGATGTCCGAGACCGCCGGCAGGTGGCGCAGCCGCACCGGCTCGGGGGTCAGCAGAGCCGCCGCCAGGCACGGCAGCGCCGCATTCTTGGCGCCGGAAACGGCCACCCGGCCGGTCAACGGCACATCCCCTTGGATTACCAACCTGTCCATGGAACATTCTCCAGCCAAGCCTCAAGCTTACCGGATGTGCGGCTGGACAGCCCTGCCTGGCCTACAAGCGCAGGGCCAGGCGGCGGCCGCGCCCGTCGGTGAGGGCCACCTCCCGGATCCGGGCCGGGGCGGCGACCTTGGGACCCAGGGCGGCGGCGAGCCGGCGGGCCAGGTCCAGGGGGTCCTTGAGGCCCAGGTCCTCCAGCAGCCGCCCCTGCAGCGGCGCCAGAAGGGTGTCCAGGGCGGCCTCCAGCTCCCGGAAGTCCACCACCACGTCGAAGGGATCCAGGCCTTCCCTGGCGGCGACGACCTCAACGGTGAAGTCATGGCCCTCCCAGGCGCCGGCGGCGGAGCGGTAGACCACCGACAAGGGCCGCTGCACGGCGGCCTCGAAGCTCAGGGGGCGGGAGGCGGGCGGTTCAACCATGACCCCGATTCTGACACCGCTGCGGGTAAACTGGCATTTGGCGAGCTTGGAGATGCCCATGCGCGATTTTTCGACCCAGTCCGCCCGCCCGGGCCTGGAGCGGGAGGAGCTGGAATTCGACGTCCTGTTCGTGGGCGCCGGACCCAGCAACCTCGCCGGGCTTTGGCGGCTTCTGGACCTGATCGAAGCCCATAACGCCACCCCCGGCGCCGCCAGGCTGGAAGGCCTGACGATCGGGCTGATCGAGAAAGGTGACGCCATCGGGGACCACGCGTTCTCCGGCGCGGTGCTGGACCCGGCGGCCCTGGTGGAACTGTGCCCGGACTACCGGGAGCGGGGCTTCCCCAGCGAGGGGGAGGTGCAGCGAGAGGAGGTCTGGCTGTTCACCGAACGGGGCGGCATGCGCGCGCCGGTGCCGCCGCCGTTCCTGCGCAACCACGGGTTTCCCATCATCTCCCTGTCCCGGATGGTGCGCTGGATGGCCGGGCAGATCGAGCGGCGGGAGGTGCCGGGGATCGACGTGATGCTCCTGCCGGGGTTCGCCGGGATGCAGGTGTTGTGGGAGGACGGGCGGGTGGCCGGGGTGCAGACCGCCGACAAGGGCGTCAACGCCGACGGCTCGCCCCGCTCCAACTTCGAGCCCGGGAACCGCCTGAAGGCCAAGGTGACGGTGTTCGGGGAAGGGCCCCGGGGCCACCTGGCCCGGGAACTGGAGGCGGTGCTGGGGCTCCAGGCGGACGCGGTCAACCCGCAGTTCTACGAGACGGGGGCCAAGGAGATCTGGGAGATCCAGGACGGACGGGTCCCGGACGGCTTCGTCCTGCACAGCACCGGCTGGCCCCAGGCGGATGGGGAATCGGGCGGCTCCTTCGTGTACAAGATGGCGGGCAGCCGCCTGGCGGTGGGCTACGTGGTGAGCCTGGACACCCGGGATCCCTTCTCGGACGCCCACCTGGCCCTGCAGAAGTTCAAGACCCATCCGCGCATCCAGGCCATGCTGGAGGGGGGCCGGATGGTCCAGTACGGCGCCAAGGCCCTGGCCATCGGCGGCTGGTACTCCATGCCGCGCCTGGCCTTCGCCGGCGGCATGCTGGTGGGCGACGCGGCCCAGATGGTGAACGCGGCGCGCCTGAAGGGCATCCACCTGGGCATGAAGAGCGGGATGTGCGCCGCCGGCACCATCCTCAAGGCCCTTCTGACGGGCGATGCCAGCGCCGAGTTCCTCATGGGCTACGCCCGGGACTACCTGGCGTCCTGGGCCGGGACCGAGCTGTACCGGACCCGCAATTTCCACCAGATCCTGGCCCACGGGCTCACCCCGGCGGCGGCGGTGAAGCTGGGCGTCAGCCTGGTGGCCGGGGGCTGGGTGCCCGGGGATCCCCTGCGGGGCGAGGCCGACGCCCGCCGCACCGTCACCACCGAGGACTACTACGGCAGGGCGGGGCTCAAGCGCGACCAGCTGGACTGGGGGGTGAAGTTCGATGGCCGCCGGTGCATCTCCAAGCTGGACGACGTTTACGCCGCCGGGGCCATGCACGACGAGCACCAGCCGGGGCACCTGAAGATCGTCAAGGGCGACCAGGTCTGCGTCACCTGCTGGGAGACCAAGGGCAGCCCCTGCACGGTGTTCTGCCCGGCCCAGGTGTACAGATGCACCCGGACGACCGGGGGCAGGTGCAGAAGGTCGCCATCGCCTATTCCAACTGCGTGCACTGCAAGACCTGCGACATCAAGTGCCCCGAAGAAAACGTGATCTGGACGCCCCCCGAAGGCGGGGGCGGTCCCGAGTACACCCCTTTGCTGACCTGTCCGGGGGGAACCCGCCACATGCTCGATCCGCACCTGCTGGAAATCCTCTGCTGCCCGGCCGACCAGGATGGCGGCCCCTGCCACGGCGACCTGGAAGAGCGGGCCCAAGGCCTGCGCTGCCGCAAGTGCGGCCGGCTCTATCCGTTGGAGGACGGCATTCCGGTCCTGCTCCCGGAACGCGCCCTGCAGGAGCGGCCATGAGACTGGACCGCAGCCAGGCCGAGGGCCTGTTGGCCAAGGTGAAGGGGCGCCAGGTGGCGGTGGTGGGCGACCTCATGCTGGACGAATACCTGTTCGGGGACGTGGACCGCATCTCGCCCGAAGCGCCGGTGCCCATCGTGCGGGTGGTCCGGGAGCGGGCGGTGCTGGGCGGCGCCGCCAACGTGGCGGCCAACCTCAAGTCCATCGGCGCCGAGCCCATCCTGGTGGGGACCCTGCAGCAGGACATCGCCGGGAACCGCCTGCAGGCGCTGCTGCGGGGCCTGGAGATCCGCGCCGACCGCCTGGTGATCGATCCCACCCGGCCCACCATCATCAAGACCCGGGTCATCGGCCAGCAGCAGCAGATGCTGCGCATCGACCGGGAGGAACAGGGCGCCTGCCGGCCGGCGGCGGTGGAGGAGCTGTGCCAGCGCCTGGCCCAGGCCATGGAGCAGGCCTGTGCCCTCATCATCTCCGACTACGCCAAGGGCACCGTGAGCGAACCGGTGATGGACCGGGTGCGCGACTTGTGCCGGGCCCATGGGGTGCCCTGGGTCGTCGATCCCAAGCCTGGCCACATCTGGATGCGT
>CAWFOJ010000073.1:0-7681 GCA_963816585.1 uncultured Holophagaceae bacterium
AAAACGTGCCGCTGAAGGAGAACACCGAACTGCCGGGCGTGCGGACCACGATGTCGGCGCCCACCCCGCGGGCACGCTGTTGGGCGTCTTCCACCATCCCTCGGCTCAGCCCCACCAGGGTCAGCACCATGGTGACCTGTACGCCGATGGCGAGCGCGCTCACCATCGTCCGCACCGGGCGGCTGCGCAGGTTCTCCACTACCAGTCGGTTGATCAAGAGGTATGATACCGTATCGGCAATGCCGACCCGTTCCGCGTTCGCCGCGCCGCTGCGCTGGTGTCTGCTCGTGTGCGTCGCGGCCTGGGTGCGCGCCGGGCCAGCCCACCGCGAGACTCTCGCCCTGATGGACAACTTCGCCCTCGCATCCAGCTAGGGGTGCTTGTGCCTGGGACGGACGCCTCGATTCCGATGGGCCTGACGGCGCTAGCAGCCCGTGGCCCTGGGCATGGGATTCCGGCACCACTCGCTCCAGGAGCCCACATACAGCGCCGCCCCCTCCAGCCCCGCCCGGTCCAGGGCGGCCAGCGTGTGGCAGGCGGTGACGCCGCTGCCACAGTGGACCACCAGGCGGCCGGGAGGGGTATCGGCTAGGAAATCCATATACATGCGCCGGAGTTCATCGGGAGCCTTGAACCGTCCCCGGGCGTCCAGGTTCTCGCCGAAGGGCAGGTTCAGGGCGCCGGGGATGTGCCCGGCCACCGGGTCGATGGGTTCCGTCTCGCCCAGGTAGCGAGGGCGGGAGCGCACGTCCAGCACCTTCCAGGCCGGGTCCCGGCGCAGGCGGTCCACCGCCTCCAGGGTGACCGTGGGCCAGATCCAACCGTCGGCGGGGTAGGGCGGGGCCGGGGGGAGGGCCGCGCCGGGAGCCGGCAGCCCCGCCTCCAGGGCCGCCTGCAGGCCCCCGTCCAGGATGGCGGCGCGCCGGTGGCCCAGGGCCCGCAGCATCCACCACAGGCGGGCCGCGCCGTTGCCGCCGCCGGCGTCGTCGCAGGCCACCACCCAGGTGTCCGGGGTGACGCCCCAGGCCCCGAGCTGGGCGGCCCATTGGGCCGGGGACGGCAGCGGATGGCGCCCGCCCCGGGCCGGATCGGCGCCCGGGGCCCGGGCCAGGCTCAGGCACCGTTCCAGATCCGCATGCACGGCGCCGGGAAGGTGTTCCCGGGCGAAGGCGGCGGTGCCGGGACGCGCGTCCAGGAGCAGGCTCCCGGACGGGATTTCCTTGCAAGGGACAACCGCTGGGAACGGCATGACGGCCTCCGTGACCCTCTATGCTGGCACGAGAAATAGCGTTCCGCCGACGGCTATTGCTGGTGAAATGAATGCATCCCCTTGCACGGGAAGGTGATCCATGGCAAACCCACCCCGGCCGAGACTGTCCGCCACGCCCATACTGGTCGGCCTGTTCGGCCTGCTTTTCGTGGCCACCGCCTGCGCCCTGCTGTTCCTGCCCGGGCCGGCCAGCCCGCTGCCGGGCCTCGGCGTGGCGGCCATGGGGGTGGTGGGGGTGGTGGCCTTCAGGGGCCTCATGATCCGGGCCCGGGACACGGAACTGGCCCTGGAGGAAGGGGAGCGCTACATCGAAGCGGTGGCGGACCTGTCCCAGGACATCCACGCCATCATTCAGGCCCGCAGCCGCAACTTCCTCTACGTGAACCCGGCCGTGGCCAACCTGCTGGGCTACGGCGAGCAGCACTTCCTCAAGGGCGGGCTGCCGTTCTTCGCTTCCCTGGTGCACGAGGAGGATTTGCCGGCGGTCAGCGCCCAGTTCGAGCAGATCCTCGGCCCACCCGCGGGCGCCCCGCCGCCCCAGGACCGGGAGCCCATCCACGAACTCGCCTTCCGGGCCCGGGACAAGCAGGGGATCTATCGCTGGTTCAAATGCCGGATGACTGTCTTCGCACGCCAGGACAACGGCCGGGCGGCGGAACTGCTGGCGGTGATCCGCGAGGTTTCCTCCGGAAGCGAGCCTGCGCCGCCGGCGGGACCGTCGGGCATCAGCGCCGGGGAAGGCCCAGGGTAAACCGGGGCCCCGGCTTCCGGGTCTTCAGGCAAGGTAATTCTTTCTCTGGGGGTTCCCCATGACGTGGCGCACATCTCTATGGGCGGTGGGGTTGACGGCCGGGATCCTGGCCTGTTCCGGCCCGTCGGTGCAGGACCACTTCGACGCCGGGACCAACTTCAGCAGGTTCCATACCTACGATTGGCTGCCTGCGCCGCCTCCAGGCCGGCCCCAGGGCGGTGCGTTCGATACCGCCATCATGGAAGGCCGGGTGCACCGGGCCGTGGACGCGGGGCTCGCCGCCAAGGGCTTCGGCCTGGCGGCGGAAGGCGGTCCGGCGGATTTCCTGGTGACCTCCTACCCCCTGCGCCAGGCTTCCAAGTCCAGCCAGGCCCACCTGGGCCTGGGCCTGGGGTTCGGACCGGTGGGCGTGGGGGTGGGGGCCCCGGTGGGCGAGCGTCATGTGGAGGCCATCGGCGCCCTGGTGCTGGAGATCCAGGACGCCCGCACCCGGACCGTGGTCTGGAAGGGCACCGCCCAATCCGCCCTGCGCAGTTCCGACAGCCCCGAAGAGGCGGACGATGCCGTGCGGCAGGCCGTGGCCAACCTGCTCAAGCGTTTCCCGCCGTCCCGGTGAGACCCAGGAGCACCGTCACGGCCTGGACCAGGTGCTCCGCCTCGGCGTTCGGGTCCACGATCGGATGGTCCCCGGGCACCAGGCTGCCCACCCCCAGGAAGGGCACACCCGCCTGCTCCGCCGCGAGCCGGTCGTGGGGGCGGTCGCCCACGTAGAGGTGCGGCCCGGGGCAGCCCTCCAGGGCCTTGCGGATCAGCCCGGCCCGGTCCAGGCGGGGCAGGCTGCCCAGGCGCGGGATGCGCGGGTCCACGCCCAGCGTCCGGGCCTTGAAATCCAGCACCGAAGGGGTGTTCCCGGACACCAGCCAGACCCGGTGGCCGGCGTCCGCCAGCCTGGCCATCCCGGCGATGATGCCCGTGAACACCGTGGGCCTGGTCCCCTGGGGACGGAAGGTGGCCGAGAACCGGGCCAGGCAGGCCTGGTCGTAGGCGGCGTAGACCGGTTCCGGCAGGTCCTGGCCGAAGCGCATCCGGTACAGCTGCGCAACGATCTCCCAGTCGGTGGAGCCCCGGCACGAGGCCAGGTCGGCGGGGCTGGGCACCTCGCCCCACACGTCCCCCAGGGCGGCCCGCAGCAGGTGGAAGCCGCCGCCGAACAGGCCCAGGGTGCCGTCCAGATCGAAGCAGAGAGGCATGGATCCATTCTAGCCTTACAATGGGTCATGGCTGGGGACGGTCGCCCGGGAGGGCGCGTCCTCCGGGCCGGCTGGAGTGATGGAATGAGGTTCTTTTCAACCATCCTGGGTATGGTCATCCTGTCCCTGCCGCTCTGGGCGGGCGACGGGGACGGCGCCGTGCTGGACTACCGCTTCACGGCGCGCCTGGAAGACCAGGCCGCCCCGGTGGCAAGCGGCTTCCGGCTGGTCACCACTCCGGCCCTGAAGGTGCGCAGCCGGGTGAAGCGGGCGCGCATGGGCGGATGGCGGATCGAGCCCCTGGCCGGGAACGGGGCGGCGCCCACCCCGGCCGTGCTGATGCGGGCCCTCAGCCTGTGCTATTTCTCCGGCCCCACCGACCAGACGGTGCCCCTGCCCTCCGGCATGACCATCGGCCACCGGTGGTGCCGGCTATGGCAGGTGCAGGTCCCCCGGGAGGTTGGCGCCTACGCCTACCTGGCGGAAGTGGCCCCCGGGCTCCTGGCCCTGGCCTATTTCAGCGCCGCACTGCCCGGGGGGAACGTGCGTTCCCTGGAGGTGCACCTGGCGGGGGTGGCCCTGGGGCCCAGGACCGCTCCGGCGGAGGAGGGCACCGCCCTCCTGCGGACGCTGCAGGCGTGGGCCCTCCCTCCCGCGCCCCAGGCAGGGGAGGAGCCGGGCGCCCTGGAGACCGAAGCCGTCCCCTGATCGCATGGGTTATGCTGGTTCATTGGGGGGGGCATGGCTTTCAGGGATGAATGCGGCGTATTTGGTGTCTGGCCCACGCCGGAGGCTTCGAAACAGACCTACCTGGGACTCTACGCCCTGCAGCACCGGGGCCAGGAGGCGGCCGGGATCTGCTCCCGCGCCGACGGGCGGCTGCACCTGCACAAGGGCAAGGGCCTGGTGGCGGACGTGTTCGTCGAAGCGGTCCTGGAGCGCCTGCCCGGGGACGCGGCCATCGGCCACACCCGCTATTCCACCACCGGCGGCAACGTGGTGTCGGCGGCCCAGCCGTTCCTGGTGGAGGGGCGGTTCGGCCAGCTGGCCCTGTGCCACAACGGCAACCTGACCAACACCGAGCAGCTGCGCTCCCGCCTCATCCAGGGCGGACAGGTGTTCACCAGCCCGTCCGATTCGGAAGTGCTCCTGGCGCTCATCAACCACGCCGGCGCCCGGACCCTGGAGAGCGCCCTGCTGGAGGCCCTGGCCCAGGTGCAGGGGGCCTATTCCATCCTGCTCCTCACCGAGACCCAGCTGATGGCGGTGCGCGATCCCTACGGCTTCCGGCCCCTGGCCATGGGCCGCCTGGGGGAGGCCGCCGTGTTCTCCAGCGAGACCGTCGCCTTCGACCTGCTGGGGGCCGAGTACCTGCGCCAGGTGGAGCCCGGCGAGGTGGTGATCCTGGACCGGGAGGGCTGCCGGTCCCTGCACCCCCATCCCCCGGTTCGGCCCAAGCCCTGCGTGTTCGAGCACGTGTATTTCGCCCGCCCGGATTCCCTGGTGTACGACCTGAGCGTCATGGGTTCCCGCCGGGCCATGGGCCGGCTCCTGGCGCAACGCCGCCCGGTGGAGGCGGACCTGGTGGTGCCGGTGCCCGACTCGGGGGTCTCCGCGGCCCTGGGCTTCGCCGAGGGGTCGGGCATCCCCTTCGACTTCGGCCTCATCCGCAACCACTACGTGGGCCGCACCTTCATCGAGCCCCGGCAGGCGATCCGCTCGTTCGGGGTCAAGGTGAAGCTCAACCCGGTGCGGGAGCTGCTGCGGGGCCGGCGGGTGGTGCTGGTGGACGACAGCCTGGTGCGGGGCACCACCAGCCGGAAGATCGTGCAGATCGTGCGCGCCGCCGGCGCCACGGAAGTGCACATGCGCATCAGCAGCCCGCCCACCACCCACTCCTGCTTCTACGGCATCGACACGCCCAGCCGGGAGCACCTCCTGGCAGCAAGCCGGAACGTGGAGGAGATCCGCCAGTTCATCGGCGCCGACTCGGTGGGCTACCTGACCCTGGAGGACCTCCAGGCCGCCATGGGCGACCGGGACGGCCAGGGCTTCTGCTACGCCTGCTTCACCGGCGACTACCCGGTGCCGCCCCCCGCGGGCGGGCGCGGATGACCGAGCCCGTCGGGCTTCCGGGGCGCTACCAGTCCACCTTCGAGGATGGGCTCCGGCTCCTGGCCGCGGCCATGGCCATCCGGGCCGGGCGCCGTCCGCAGGCGGCGGTCACCTCCGCCTGCGGGGCCCTCCGCTGCTTCCTGAAGATCCTGGAGGCGGCGGCGTTGCGGGACGTCCCGGACCCGGACGGCAACCTGGCCCGGCTCAAGGCCCAGTGCCAGGCCCTGCTCACCCTGCGCCAGGACCCGGGGGACGCCCTGGCCCATGCGCTGGAAGCCGCCAGGCTGGCCCGGGACGCCGCCGCCCGGGTGCTGGTGATGCTCCCCCAGGGGCATCCGGACGGTTCGCATGATTGAATGGCCCAAGATCGCCATCCTGGGGCCCACCGCCTCCGGCAAGTCCGCCCTGGCGGCGGCGGTGGCGGGCCGGATCCAGGGCACGGTGGTGAACGGCGACCCGTTCCAGGCCTACCGGGACCTGCCTGTGGGCACCGGCCAGCCCACGGCGGCGGAGCGGGGCGGGGTGCCCCACCGGGGCTACGGCCTCTACCCCTTGACCGTGCGCCTGGACCCGGCCCGGTTCGGGGCCCGGGTCCGGGCCTGGCTGCGGGCTCCCCGGCCGGTCCTGGTGACCGGTTCGGGGCTGTACCTGAGGGCGGTCTGGGGCCAGCTCACGGACCTTCCCCAGGTGTCCCCGGCGGTGGCGGGAAAGGTGCGCCGCTGGTGCGCCGTCCTGGGCGCCCCGGCCCTGCACCGGTACCTGCGGGCGGTGGACCCGGACCGGGCCCGGGCCTTGCATCCCAACGACCGGGCCCGGGTCCAGCGGGCCCTGGCCCTGCACCTGGCCACCGGCCGCCGCCCTTCCCTCCTCATGGAGGGCATCGGCCGCGGGCTGCCGGAGGGCTGGCGGGCCCTCCTGGTGCTCCCGGCCCGGGAGCGCAGCCGTCAGCGGGTGGCCGCCCGGGTGCGCCGGATGCTGGCCGACGGCTGGGCGGAGGAGGCCCTGCGCCTGCGGGAGCGGGGTCTGGAGCCTGCGCTGCGGCGCCTGCGCCCGCTGGGCTACGAGGCCCTGCTGGACAGTTTCCCGGAAGCGGCGGAGCGCATCGTGCGCGACACCCAGGCCTACGCCAAGCGTCAGGTCACCTTCTTCCGCAACCAGTGGCCCGAAATCCCCGCCTGGGATCCTGACACGGAGCCGCTGGAAGCGGCATTCCAGCGCCTGGGCCTGGACAGAGTGGTGCAAAATGGTTAGGTACTTCCGGACCTTCCATCATGGAATGGTTCGCAATTTCAACAGGATGCCCATGATCAAAACCTGCGCTCTCCTCCTGCCCATGGCCTTGATGGCCCAGTCGCCCGCGCCGCCCGCCTCCGCGAGGCCGATGCCCGCCATGCACGGCGCCCCTCCGGCCGGCATGCCCGCCGGCGCCCCTGAACCCAAGGCCGACCAGCCCATCGCCTACCTGGGCAAGAAAGTCATCCGCTACGGCGACTTCACGGCCTGGCTGGCGGTGATGGCGGGCCCCCGTGCGGAGGTGATCCGCAGGATCCCCAGCAGCCGGGACCAGGCCATGCACCAGTACCTGGACCTGCAGGTGCTCGCCGCCAAGGGGCAGCAGGAGAACCTCCAGAACACCAAGGAATTCCAGGCGACCCTGGCGGCCCTGAAGCAGCAGGCCTACGCCCGGGTCCTGCTGGACGAGGACCGGCCCGGGAGCGACGGGCAGAAGATCAAGGAACGGGCCGAGAACCCCACCGACGACGAGGTCCAGGCCTACTTCAAGGCCAACAGCGAACGCTTCGCCACCCCGGAGAAGTTCACCGCCCGGCACATCCTGGTGGCGGTCAAGGGCAGCCCCGGGGCCGGGGACAAGGGGCTCACCGACGAGGAGGCCAAGGCCAAGGTCGCCAAGATCCAGGCGGAGCTCAAGGCCGGCAAGAAGTTCGAGGACCTGGCCAAGGAATATTCCGACGATCCCGGCAGCAAGAACAACGGCGGCCTCTACAAGGACATCCCGTTCGGGCGGTTCGCCAAGGAGTTCGAGCAGGCCGTGCGCACCCAGGAGATCGGCAAGGTGGGCGAGCCGGTCAAGACCAGCTTCGGCTACCACCTGATCCTGGTGGATCCCGCAGCCCCAAGCAGGAATCGGACTTCGAAAGCGTCAAGGACCAGGTGCGCAGGCAGATGGTCCCCGAGCGCCGGGAGAAGCTGCCGAAGGAGTTCATCGAGGAGGCCAAGAAGGACGTGGGCTTCCGGGAAGCTCCCGCCCCCAAGCTGGTGCCCCCGGCCGGCGCG
>CAWFOJ010000074.1:0-7818 GCA_963816585.1 uncultured Holophagaceae bacterium
CTGCTGGCCGCGCCGGTGGTGCAGATCGCCAACATCGGCACCCAGGTGAGCGAAGCCTTCGCCGGGCTCGACCGGATCCGGGAGATCCTGGACCTGCCCACCGAGGACCAGGAGGACGCCGCCCGCGCGCCCCCGCCCGCCCTGTCGGGCCAGGTGGCGTTCCGTGACGTGGCGTTCGAGTACGAACCGGGCGCCCCGGTGCTGCGCGGGCTCTCCTTCCAGGTGCCGGCGGCTCCACCCGGCCCTGGTGGGCTCCAGCGGCTCGGGCAACAGCACCATCATCGGGCTGCTGATGGCCTTCAGCCGGCCCCAGCGGGGCCAGGTGCTGGTGGACGGCCAGGACCTCCTCGGCCTGCGCTTGCGCGACTACCGGGCCAGGCTGGGGGTGGTGATGCAGGACAATTTCCTGTTCGACGGCACCGTCGCCGACAACATCGGCTTCGCAAAGCCCGGCGCCACCCGGGAGGAGATCGAGGCGGTGGGCCGGATCGCCCACGTGGAGGAGTTCGTGGAGCGGTTCGAACTGGGCTACGACACCGTGGTGGGCGAGCGCGGGGTCAGGCTCTCCGGCGGCCAGCGGCAGCGGGTGGCCATCGCCCGGGCCATCCTGGCCGACCCGCGCATCCTCATCCTGGACGAGGCGACCTCCTCCCTGGACAGCGAAAGCGAAGCCCTATCCGGGACGGCCTGGCGCCGCCTGCGCAGCGGCCGCACCACCTTCGTCATCGCCCACCGGCTCAGCACCATCGAGAGCGCGGACCAGATCCTGGTGGTGGAGGCGGGCCGGATCGTGGAGCGCGGGGTGCACGCCGAACTCCCTGGCCCGGGCGGGCGCGACCGGCAGCCTACGAACGCCAGCAGAACAGCGAACTGGACAAGTTCATCAACCCGGGCGAGGATCTTCACTACCATATCCGGGTAATAGGTATATTCTATTCATGCAACCAGTGGGAGATCTGGACGCTCGAATTCGACGAAGCTATCCTTTCGTCCCACCGGGCGCCCAAAGCGGGCATCCGCAAGGGGGCAAGGCGTTCGTCGAATGGAGATTAATTTCAGCATGGGTTCTGGTCTTCACCGGCGGCCAGGCCCTGGCCGGGTTCCCCCCGAAGAAGGGCGGGATGTTTGCCGCCACCAGCCCGAAGCAGCTCAACCTCTCGCCCTGGTGGGGCATGGGCCGCCCTGAAGTCGGAATCCTGGCCGGAACATCCGTTCTACGGCGACTACACCTCGGTCCCCCTTGAGACGCCTGCCCCGCCATCCTGGACTGCTCGGCCGCCGGGGCAAATGTCTCAGGACGCCATCGCCGCGGTGATCCAGGACCCCTTCCCCTCTCCGGACGGATCAATTTCGTGCACAACGAACGCAGCAAGGATCCCATCGGCCAGATCGCGCTGGAGCAGGGGCCGATACCCATTCGCAGCAGCGGCGGTCTGACCCACCTATGGAGCGGCCAGGCGGCTTCAAGAACGCCGAGATCATCGACCTTCTGGAGCAGGCGCTGAAAGCCGCGGATAGGCCTGCCTAGGCCGCCCCCGCCCGGTAGACTGGAATCCGCCATCGTCGCGGGGGAACCATGAACACCGCCATCCTCACCAGCTTCCTGGGTCTGCTTCTGGTCTTGCCGGTGCGGGCGGCGGTGTGGAAGCCCTATCTGGAGCAGTTGCTGGGGTCGCTGCCGTGATGGCGATCGCCCTCATCTATCCCAATCCCATGTTGCCGTTGGACCAGTGCGCCGCCCTGGGCCGACCGGGCCCCCTGGGCATCACCGGCAACGGCATGTGCATCCTGGCCCTGGGCCGGGGCTTCGCGGAACTGGACCTCCCGGACGGCCCGCTGACGACCTGCATGGACCTGCCCGCGGCCGAAGGCAAGGCGGAAAGCAAGGCACCGCTGCCGGCGCCCGCCGCCCCGCCGCCAGCCGCAGCGGATCCTGCGGCTCCGCCGCCACCGGGAGCTGCGGCTCGGCCGTAATAGGCTATCGGAGGTCCAACATTGGATAAATGATGCTTGAATTGTCCTGAAATAGACTATACTCGAACCAGGAGGTCCCCATGCCGCACCTCGAGGCTCGAACCGGGGCAGCCCCGGAATCCTCCCCTGAAGCCATGGCGGGCGCGGGTCTGCGCGCCTTCTTCAACATCGCCAAGGCGTGGCGTCTCACCGAAGAGCAGCAGCTGAGCCTGCTCGGACTGACGGCCCGCAGCACCCTCTTCGCCTGGAAGGGCAAGGCCGCCGGGGGCTCGGTGAAACTGGGCCCGGACACCCTGGAACGGCTGGGCAACCTCCTGGGCATCTGGAAGGCCCTGGCGGTCCTGTTCCCCCAGAACGACATCGCCGACCAGTGGATCCACCGTCCCAACGACAACTTTCCCTTCATGGGCGATTCGCCCCTGGCGCTCATGCAGTTCTCCATGGAAGGGCTGGCCCAGGTCCGCCGCCACCTGGACGCCCGCAGGGGCGGCTGGGGATGAGGCTCAAGCACGTCGATCTCACCGGCACGAAGGCCTGGCGCCTCATCCCGACCCGGGTGCCCTCGGCGGACCTCCTGGCCCGGGTGGCCGATCCCGCCGACTACGATCTGCTCAACGCGCTGGAGGCACGATCCAACCGGCGCATCCGGGCTTTCGGCCATGCCAACGCCTATGTGGCGGCGGCCTTCGCCTACAGCCTCGGAGGCACCCCCAGCCGCTTCAACAATGGCACCTGGGGCACCATCTACGTCGCCCTGGAGCCGGAAACCGCCCTGGAGGAAGTCCGCTTCTGGCAGGCCCGCTACCTCAGGGGCGACCGGTCTCCCGCCACCCGCCTGGACTTTCGCATGCTGCTGGGCACTCTGGAAGGGGCCTTTCTGGACATCCGCCATGCGCGCCTCCCGGCGGTCTATGCCCCCGATGACGACCGCGCCGGCCAGCGGTTCGCCCGGGAACGCCGTTCCACGGAACGGGGCTTGGCCTATGCCAGCGTACGTTCAGCCGGGGGGAGCGCCGTGGTCGGCTTCCGGCCCGAGACGGTGCGGGAACTCAAGCACCATCACCAGGTGGTCATGGCTTGGGACGGGGCCCACCTCGCGCTCTGACGGTTCCTGGAAATCCTTCATTTTCGTTCCAGAAGTGGTTGATGATCGTCGCGATCCGGAAGCTCCACGGTGAAAACCTGGGTGCAGTTGGCCCAGGAATCGGCGCGCAGACCGGTCCCCGCCCCCCAGGGCACGGGCACGTAGCACACGAAGGGGCGCTCCTTGGTGGCGAGCGGCACCAGGATGGTGGTGCGGGCGCCGGGCGCGTGGTTGCCCTCGTCGCGCTGGACGATCACCCCCGGGCGATAGCCTTCCTGTTCGGAGATACGCCATCTCCATCCGGGCGCCAGCGATAATTTCCGGACCGGCAATCGGAAGATCCCTATAGTATGGGTATGACTCAGAAATTGCCGACCTAAACACGTGCTTGAAGCTATAATTTCATGATTATTTTTTACGAGGGACGCCGTGGACTTCACCCTGCCCGATCACGTCGAGGCCCTCCGGGAGGAGGTCCGCCGGTTCGCCCAGAAGGAGATCCGTCCCCACGTGATGGTCTGGGACGAAAGCAGGACCTTCCCCCTGGACGTGATCCGCAAGCTGGGCGAGATGGGGATGATGGGGGTCCTGTTCCCGGAGGCAGTACGGGGGCGCCGGCATGGGCTACCTGGAGTACGCGGTGGTGATCGAGGAGCTGTCCCGGGTGGACGGCAGCGTGGGGCTCAGCGTCGCCGCCCACAACAGCCTGTGCTCCAACCACATCTACACCCAGGGGGACGAGGCCGCAGCGGCAGAAGTACCTCAAGCCCCTGGCCAGCGGCCGGGCGGTGGGCTGCTGGGCCCTCACCGAGGCCGGTTCCGGCAGCGACGCCGGGGCCCTGCGCACCACCGCCCGCCGGGACGGGGACGGGTGGGTGCTGAACGGCACCAAGGCCTTCGCCACCCACGGCACCGTGGGGGACGTCGCCGTGGTCATGGCCCGCACCCGGTCCGGGCTGGGCACCGACGGCATCAGCGCCTTCATCCTGGAGAAGGGCATGCCGGGCTTCCGGGCCGGAAAGCAGGAAAACAAGCTGGGCATGCGCGCCAGCGACACCTCGGAGCTGATCCTGGAGGACGTGCGAGTGCCCGACGCGAACCTGCTGGGGGCCGAAGGGGTCGGCTTCAAGCAGGCCATGAAGACCCTGGACGGCGGCCGCATCGGCATCGCCGCCCTGGCCCTGGGCATGGCCCAGGGCGCGTTCGACGCCTGCGTGGCGTACACGGGCATCCGGCGCACCTTCGGCAAGCCCTGCACGAGCACCAGGCCATCCAGTTCAAGCTGGCGGACATGCAGACCCAGATCCAGGCGGCACGCCTGCTGGTGTACCAGGCCGCCTGCCTCAAGGACCAGGGCCAGCCCTACGGCAAGGCCGCCGCCATGGCCAAGCTGTTCGCCTCGGAGATGGCCTGCCGGGTGGCGGACGAGGCGGTGCAGATCCACGGCGGCTACGGCTACATCAAGGACTACCCGGTGGAGAAGTTCTACCGGGACGTGAAGCTCTGCACCATCGGCGAGGGCACCAGCGAGGTGCTGCGCATGGTGATCGCCCGCCACATCGTCAAGGAGACCGGAGCGTGACCCTGATCCAGAGCCGGCTGCAGACGTCCTCGGAGGCCTTCCGGTCGAACCGCGCCCACAACCTGGCCCTGTGCGAGGCGCTGCGGGAGCGGAAGGAGCTGGCGCGCCGGGGCGGCGGGGACAAGGCCATGGCCCGGCACACCGCCCAGGGCAAGCTGTTCGTCCGCGACCGCGTCGCCGCCCTGTGCGACCCGGGCGCGCCGTTCCTGGAGGTGGGCCTGCTGGCTGCCCTGGGGGTCTACGAGGACCCGGTGCCGGCGGCGGGCCTGGTGACCGGGGTGGGCATGGTGCACGGGCGGCCCTGCATGGTCGTCGCCAACGACGCCACGGTCAAGGGCGGCACCTACTACCCCCTCACGGTGAAGAAGCACCTGCGGGCCCAGGAGATCGCCCTGGAGAACCGGCTGCCCTGCGTCTACCTGGTGGACAGCGGCGGCGCCTTCCTGCCCCTGCAGGCGGAGGTGTTCCCGGACAAGGAGCATTTCGGGCGCATCTTCTACAACCAGGCGGTCCTGTCGTCCCAGGGCATCCCCCAGGTCGCCGCGGTCATGGGCAGCTGCACCGCCGGCGGCGCCTACGTGCCGGCCATGAGCGACCAGACGATCATCGTCAACGGCACCGGCACCATCTTCCTGGGCGGCCCGCCCCTGGTGAAGGCCGCCACCGGCGAGGACGTGAGCGCCGAGGAGCTGGGCGGCGCGCGAGGTGCACACGCGAGCTCTCCGGGGTGGCCGACCACTTCGCCGAGGACGACGCCCAGGCCATCCAGATCCTGCGCGGAGCATCGTGGGCCACCTGGGCCCCGCGCCCCAGGCGGCCGTCGCCCTGCGCAGCCCGCGAGCCGCCGGCCTACGACCCGGACGAGATCCTACGGGGCCTGGTCCCAGCGACCTGCGCCAGCCGTGCGACGTCCGCGAGGTCATCGCCCGGATCGTGGACGGCAGCCGGCTGTCCGAGTTCAAGGCGCGCTACGGCCACCACCCTGGTCACCGGCTTCGCCCACATCAGGGCCTACCCGGTCGGCATCCTGGCCAACAACGGCGTGCTGTTCTCGCGAGAGCGCGCTCAAGGCCGCCCACTTCATCGAGCTCTGCGCGCCAGCGACGCATCCCGCTCGTGTTCCTGCAGAACATCACCGGCTTCATGGTCGGCGCAGCAGTACGAGCGCGGGCGGCATCGCCAAGGACGGCGCCAAGATGGTCACCGCCGTCGCCATGCGCCAACGTGCCCAAGTTCACGGTGATCATCGGCGGCAGCTTCGGCGCCGGCAACTACGGCATGTGCGGCCGCGCCTATCGGCCCGCGCTTCCTGTGGTGTGGCCCAACGCCCGCATCTCGGTGATGGGCGGCGAGCAGGCCGCCAAGGTGCTGGTCGACGGTCAAGCGCGAGCAGCTCGAGCGCGAGGGCGGCGCGCCTGGACGACGCCGGAGCGGAGGCCATCGCACGCGCCGATCCTGGAGAAGTACGAGCGGGAGGGCATCCCTTCTACGCCTCCGCGCGGCTGTGGGACGACGGGGTGGTGGACCTGCGCGGCACCCGCGCGGTGCTGGCCACATCCCTGGCCTGCGCCCTGTCCACCCCGGTGGAAGCGACCCGCATGGGCGTGCTGCCGAATGTGAGGGTGACCATGGACGGAAGCGAACTCATCCGGATCGGCAACGCCGGCGGCTACTGGGGCGACGACCCCCACGCCCTGCGCCGGCAGGTGCTCGGCCCGCTGGACCTGGACTACATCTCCATCGACTACCTGGCCGAAGTGACCATGAGCATCCTGCAGAAGCAGAAAGCCAGGGACCCCCAGGCCGGATACGCGAGGCGATTTCGTGACCCAGATTGAGCCCCTGCTGGGGCAGATCCTGCTGAAGCGGATCCGGATCGTCACCAACGCCGGCGGGGTCAACCCCTCGGCCTGCGCCGAGGCCCTGGCGGCGGTGGCCCGGGCCAAGGGCCTGAAGCTGGCGATCGCCGTGGTGGAGGGCGACGACATCACTGACCAGGTGCCCGGGCTGATGGCGGAGGGGGTGCACTTCCGCAACCTGGAAACCGGCGCGCCGTTCCTGCCCCACGCCGCGCAGCTGCTGTCGGCCAACGCCTATTTCGGGGCCATGCCGGTGGCCGAAGCGCTGCGTTTCGACCCGCACATCGTGCTCTGCGGCCGGGTCACCGACACCGGCCTCACCCTGGGCCCCCTGATCCACGCGTTCGGCTGGGGGCCCCAGGACTATCATCTCCTGGCCGCGGGCATCGTCGCCGGCCACATCCTGGAATGCGGGGCCCAGGCCACCGGCGGCAACTTCACCGACTGGCTGAAGGTGCCCAGCTTCGACGACCTGGGCTTCCCCATCGCCGAGTGCCGCCGGGACGGCTCGTTCACGATCACCAAGCACCCGGGCAGCGGCGGCCTGGTGAGCTGCCAGACCGTGCGCGAGCAGCTGCTCTACGAGATGGGCGAGCCCCGGAGCTACCTCACCCCCGACGTGGTCGCCGATTTCGCCAGCGTGCGGCTGGAGCCGGACGGCAAGGACCGGGTACGGGTCTCCGGGGTCCAGGGCCGGGCGCCCACGGACCTCCTGAAGGTCAGCATCGCCTACGCCGACGGGCTCAAGGCCGCAGGCGCCCTGATCGTCTCCGGCCCGGACGCCCGGGCCAAGGCGGACACCCTGGCCGGGGTGTTCTGGCGGCGGCTGGAGCGGGAGCTGGACCTGGCCGGCCTGCCCCGGCTGGTGCACACCTGCGCCGAGTGCGTGGGCGACGACGCCACCCACCGCGCCCTCGAGCCCCCGCCCGTCCGCCCAGTGAGATCCTGCTGCGGCTTTCCGCCCGCACCGCCCACCGGGACAGCCTGGAACTGTTCCGCAAGCTGCTGCCTTCCATGATCCTCTCCGGTCCCGCCGGGGTGGCGGTCACCGGCGGGGCCCCGGCCATCTCCGAGGTGGTGAGCTACTGGCCGGCGCTGATGCCGCGGGCCCTGGCCCTGCCCACCGTGCGGGTGCTGGAGGAGCGCGGCACGGGCCGGCTGGAGCCGGTGCTGGCCACGGAGCCGTTGCCCTGGCCAGCCACCCCGGGCCGGACCGACCGGGCCCGGCCCCGGAGCTGGCCGACCCCTGGCCGCCCTTCGCCCCCGGCGGCCCCACGGTGCGCGTGCCGCTCATGCGCATCGCCCACGCCCGCAGCGGC
>CAWFOJ010000075.1:0-15532 GCA_963816585.1 uncultured Holophagaceae bacterium
AAAAAAAAAAGGCGTCCTGGGCGGCCTGGATGGGGCCATCATGATTTTGTGGGTGGTGCAGTGGGGCGCCTGGGCAATCACGTCTCCCGTGGAGGGGTCATAAGAGTTCATGTACTTGCTGGTCTTGGATCCACCGGCGCCCCGTTGATGAAGGGCATCGAGCCGTATCGGCCATGGTTGGACCTCCATATGTTGATCAATTGAACAAAAAATGCGACCTGGGATGAACATTTTGACTCCTATGAAAAAGTATAGAAGACTCACGACAGAGTTATAGGTACAATTCCTGAACTTCACAGCCAAACCGCGCCAACGAACCGGTCGACTGTTATGCTCCCGACACCATGACGATTTCATCCTCGATGATTCTTTCACTAGGGTAGGGCCCATCGTCCTCTCGATCCCGTTTCCGGCAAGCCCCTGGTGGAGCAGATCGTCAGCGCTGTCACCCAGTGCATCCTGTCGCGCCAATGGCGTCCGGGTAGCCGGGTCCAGAGCATCCGGGAGTTCGCGCGGACCCATGCGGTCTCCACTTCCACCGTAGTGGAGGGGTACGACCGCCTGGTGGCCATGGCCTGCTCACCGCCAAGCGGGGCGCGGGCTTTTTCGTGGCCGAAACGGGCCGGGGACTGAACTGCCCGGATGACCAGGAGATGATCCACCCACACCATCGACGACAACTGGCTGCTGCGCAACATCCTGGAGCACCGGGAGGGGGGCATCCAGGCCGGCTGCGGCTGCTGCCGGAGAGCTGGCAGGACCTGGAGTCAGTGCGCAAGGGGCTTCGCCACCTGGCCCTGACCCCCACGGCATGGTCCGGTACGGGCCGCCCAAGGGCTACGAGCCCCTCCGGGAACAGGTGACGCGGCAACTGGCCGAACTGGAGATCGACGCCGCCCCCGCCCAGGTGCTGCTGACCCATGGCGCCAGCCAGGGCCTGGACCTGGTGGTGCGCCGGCTCACCCGCGAAGGGGACACCGTGCTGGTGGACGATCCCGGCTACAGCAACCTGCTGCTGGCGCTGCGGCTCCGGGGCCTGCACCTGGTCGGGGTGCCCATGACGCCCACTGGCCCCGACGTGGCCGTCCTGGAGAACCTGCTGGCCCAGTACCACCCCCAGCTCTACATCACCAACACCCAGCTGCACAATCCCACCGGGGCCAGCTACAGCGTGGCCACCACGTTCCAGGTCCTGCGCCTGGCCGAGCGCCACGGGCTGCGGGTGGTGGAGGACAACGTGTCCGCGGACCTGGTTCCGGGGCGCTGCGTCACCCTGGCCGCCGCCGACCAGCTGCGCCGGGTGGTCTACGTGGGCAGCTTCTCCAAGTCCGTGGCGCCGGGGCTGCGGGTCGGGTTCGTGGTGGCGGAGCCGGGCCTGCTGGAGGAACTGGTGTACTACAAGCTGGTCTCGGGCCTGTCCAGCTCGGCCATCAACGAGCGCCTGGTCCACGCCATCTTCATGGAGGGCCACCTGCGCAAGCACCTGGAACAGCTCCGGGACCGGCTGGCCAAGGCCCAGGAGCGCACCTGCCGGAGGCTGGAGAACGCGGGGTTCAAGCTGTTTTTCGAACCCGGGGCCGGCATGTTCGTCTGGGCCCAGCCCGCGGACGAAACCGTCGACACCCTCCAGCTGGCCCAGATGGCTCTGACCCAGAATATCCTGCTGGCACCCGGCCATCTCTTCCGGACCGACTTGTCGCCCTGCCCCTGGATGCGGTTCAATGTGGCTTATTGCGACAACGACAGGCTGTTCACCCTCATGGATGGGGCGCTGGCGGCTTGTCGACAGCATGGCCCCCGGGAACCCCGGGCGGCCGTCCAGGAAAACTACACGGAAGATATTCGTTTTTGAATAACTTAAAAAAAATTGCAAATATCGTTTAGGGATTATACAAACACTTTCCCTTCCGTAGTCATGGCCAGGGAATCAGCACAGTCCAGGGTGCTGGCCAACACAGTTCGCTTCCGGAAAAGAGCAAGTGTACCTGTGAGGGATGACCCGCGGTCCATAGGCTTTACCCCATCTTAAGAACCACAGTTTTAAATTTTCAATCTACTGCCGCTTGCCTGCACTTGCCGCAGCTTGTCGGCAGCTTCGACGTGGGCGGCGGCCGAACCCGTCCGGCCACCCAGGAAGGAGGTGACGCGCGCACCCAGAACCCACGACTCTACCCACCCTCCGATCCTGCAACTCGCTCATTCCAAGTATTGAAAACCGAAATGCTTAGATAGGAGCCACCATGCAGAAAGCCATCCTACGCACCACGCTGACAGCGGCGGCCCTTTGTCTGCTCCTGGGAGCGGCAAAGGCAGGTCAGACCATCAAGATTGCCTCCCAGACTCCGCTCTCCGGCCCCCTCTCCGTGATCGGCGTGGATATCAAAGGCGGCTGCCAGTTGGCCGTCGAGCAGCTGTCCGGGCCGCTCAACAAGATGGGGTTCAAGATCGAGCTTTCCCCGTACGATGACCAGGCCAACCCCGACACCGGGGTGGCCAACGCCAAGGCCATCGTCAGCGATCCGGACGTCCTGGGGATCATCGGCCACTACAATTCCGGTGTCCAGATCCCTTCCTCCGAGGAATACCACGCCGCCAACCTGGCCAACATCTCCCCGGCCAACTCCAACCCCAAGGTCACCGACCGTGGCTACCTGGAAGTGAGCCGCGTGTGCGGGCGTGACGACGTGCAGGGCGCGGTGGGCGCCAAGTTCGCCAAGAGCAAGGGCCTCAAGAAGGCCTGGGTGGTCCACGACAAGACCGCCTACGGCCAGGGCATCGCCGAATACTTCAAGAAGACCTGCGGAGAGGAAGGCATCCAGGTGGGAGGCTTCACCGGGACGGAGGAGAAGTACAACTTCGACGCCATCCTGTCCCCGATCCTGGCCGCCAAGCCCGACGTCATCTACTTCGGCGGCATCTTCGACCAGGGCGCGGCCATGTTCAAGCAGGCCCGGCAGAAAGGTTACATGGGCATGTGCCTGTCCGACGACGCCTTCGACGACCCGGAAGCCCTCAAGATCGGCGGCGACCTCCTGAAGCAGGGAACGGGCACGTACCTACTCGACCCTCTGCGGGCCGGCCAGCCTGTACCCGGACACCAAGAAGTTCGTGGAACAGTTCAAGGCCAAGTTCGGCCACGAGCCGCACACCTACGCCCCCCAGGCCTATGACGCCACCCACATCATGCTCCTGGCCATCGAGGACTGCATCAAGGCCAACGGCGGCAATCTGCCCAACCGGGTCGACGTGGCCAAGCAGGTGCGCGCCCTGTCCGGGTTCAAGGGCATCGCTGGCACCTACAAGTTCGACTGGAAAGGTGATCCCGTGACCTCCCAGGACTTCGTGCTCCAGGTGACGGCCAACAACGCCGACGCGTGGTTCCAGAACAAGGTCATCCAGTCCCTGGACATCAAGGCCCCGTAACCGTCCCGCTCCAGGGCCCCCGGGCCCCGGACTGAAAGCTTGCGCCCAGCCGACCTTCGCGGTATGCTGGGCGTTCGCGTTTTTCCCGGGGCTGGACCAGCCCCCGATCCCAACGAGAGGGCCGGATCCCCGGCCAGGTAGGAGGAACCCATGAGCGACGAAATCATTGTTGTGGCCAAGCGTGACCAGACCGGCAAGTCCTCGAGCCGGGGCCTGCGCCAGTCCGGCCTGATCCCCGCGGTGGTCTAGGCTGAACGAGCCCCCGGTGGCCATCGCCATCAGCCCCAAGATCGTGGCCCGGGTCATCGCCAGCGACACCAGCCTCAACACCATGCTCTACCTGCAGCGGGAAGGCACGGACATCAAGCGCCACGCCATCATCAAGGAAGTGCAGCGCAACCCCATCACCGGCCGGCTGAGCCACGTGGACTTCATGCGCGTCGATCCCACCCACAAGGTGCGGGTGAAGATCCCCATCCGCCTGCAGGGCACCCCCATCGGGGTGAAGGAAGGCGGCATCCTGGACTTCACCCACCGGGAGATCGAGGTGGAGCGCCCGCCCGGCTTCATCCCCCCGCACGTGGACGTGAACGTGGAGCACCTGAGCGTCGGCGACTCCATGCGCCTGGACCAGGTGACCCGGACGCCCATCTCGCACTCCATGGCGATGCCCACAACGTGATCTGCTCGGTGAAGGGCAAGCACCCCGATGAGGAGGAGGCGCCGCGGAGGGCGCTGCCGCCGCCGAAGGCGCCGCACCCGCCGAGGCCCCGCCGCCGCCGCTCCCGCCGCTCCGGCACCCGCCCCCAGGGGCAGGAGGCAGGACCCCCAGGAACCCAGGGCGGGCCTCCCGGCCCGCCTTTTGTGCGCTCCCTGGTCTATGTGGCTGCTCGTTCCCCTCGGCAATCCCGGTGACGCCTACACCGCCACCCGGCACAACCTGGGCCGGCTCATGCTCATGCGCTGGATGCAGGAGCACTGCGCCGCGCCCCGGGTCCTGCGCCGCCTGGGCTCCGGCACGGTCTACGGCCTGGGCCAGCCGTTCCAGGCCCTGGTGCCCGGCACCTACATGAACCTCAGCGGCCTCGCGTGCGCCGAGGCCGCCGCCGCGGGCTACGACCCGGCCCGCATGATCCTGCTCTACGACGACAAGGACCTGCCCCTGGGCCTGGGCCGGTTCGCGCCAAGGGCAGCGACGGCGGCCACAACGGGCTGAAGTCCGTGCTTGAGCGCCTGGGCCGCCAGGACCTCCCCCGCCTCCGGTTGGGCATCGGCCCGTTCAGCCGGCCCCTGGTGGATTTCGTCCTGGAGGAATGGACCGACCCGGAATGGGCAAAGATCGACACCATGGACGCGCCCTTCGCGCGGTTCATGGACCTGCTGCGGGAGGCCGATGACCTGGGCGCCCTGGCCGGGCAGGCGAACGCAGCGGCCTTCTGGGCCCAGGACGCGTCAGAATCCCTTGATTCCACTGGGAATCCCTGAGAGAATGGCGGTTCGCGTCCCCGATCGCGGGGACCTCCTTGCTCCGGCTTGAGCCGGGGCTTCACATCCATGAGGAGGATTGATGCGTCGCTACGAGACCATCTTCATCGCCTCCCCGACGTTGACGGACGAACAGGCAGAGGAACTGGTCCGGCAATTTGAGGGGATCATCGCCGAGCAGGGTGGCGAACTGCTCAAGACCGAAAAGTGGGGCCGCAAGAAGCTGGCCTACGAAGTGCAGAAGTTCAGCGAGGGCTACTACACCCTGTTCGACATGAACGCGGGCTCCAACCTCATCGCCGAACTGGAGCGGCGCATGCGCAACCATGATTCGGTGATCAAGGACCTGTCCGTGCGCATGGACGAGCAGGGCAAGGCCGCCGAGCGCCAGAAGGCCCGGTACGAGCGGGAAGGCCGGCGCAAGGCGCAGGCCGGGATCAAGGAACGTTCCCTTGAGGAGGTGATGGGATGAAGCGCAAGTCTGACGCCAAGGGCAAGCCCAAGAAGAAGAAGGCGTTCGGTGGACGGCGCTCCAAGTTCTGCAAGTTCTGCGTGGAGAAGTCCACCTTCATCGACTACAAGGACGTCAAGACCCTCACCGGCTTCACTCCCGAACGGGGCAAGGGGCTGCCCCGCCGCACCAGCGGCGTGTGCGCCCTGCACCAGCGCATGCTGGTGGAAGCCATCAAGCGCGCCCGCAACATCGCTCTGCTGCCGTCATCCGACTAGGATGGTGGCCACGCAATCGTAGGGTCCCGACGGGCGTGCGTCAATTCGCTGTGCAGGGCTGGCGAGCACGGGGCGCCAGAAAGCGGCTTGGCGCGCCCCATGCTCGCCAGCCCTGCACAGCGGACCGGGCGATGGTCGGGACCCGTACGATTACGTGGCCACCATCCTAGTCGGATGCGAACGGCAGCAGAGCGATGTTGCGGGCGCGCTTGATGGCTTCCACCAGCATGCGCTGGTGCAGGGCGCACACGCCGCTGGTGCGGCGGGGCAGCACCTTGCCCCGTTCGGGAGTGAAGCCGGTGAGGGTCTTGACGTCCTTGTAGTCGATGAAGGTGGACTTCTCCACGCAGAACTTGCAGAACTTGGAGCGCCGTCCACCGAACGCCTTCTTCTTCTTGGGCTTGCCCTTGGCGTCAGACTTGCGCTTCATCCCATCACCTCCTCAAGGGAACGTTCCTTGATCCCGGCCTGCGCCTTGCGCCGGCCTTCCCGCTCGTACCGGGCCTTCTGGCGCTCGGCGGCCTTGCCCTGCTCGTCCATGCGCACGGACAGGTACTTGATCACCGAATCATGGTTGCGCATGCGCCGCTCCAGTTCGGCGATGAGGTTGGAGCCCGCGTTCATGTCGAACAGGGTGTAGTAGCCCTCGCTGAACTTCTGCACTTCGTAGGCCAGCTTCTTGCGGCCCCACTTTTCGGTCTTGAGCAGTTCGCCACCCTGCTCGGCGATGATCCCCTCAAATTGCCGGACCAGTTCCTCTGCCTGTTCGTCCGTCAACGTCGGGGAGGCGATGAAGATGGTCTCGTAGCGACGCATCAATCCTCCTCATGGATGTGAAGCCCCGGCTCAAGCCGGAGCAAGGAGGTCCCCGCGATCGGGGACGCGAACCGCCATTCTCTCAGGGATTCCCAGTGGAATCAAGGGATTCTGACGCGTCCGGGCCCAGAAGGCCGCTGCGTTCACCTGCCCGGCCAGGGCGCCCAGGTCATCGGCCTCCCGCAGCAGGTCCATGAACCGCGCGAAGGGCGCGTCCATGGTGTCGATCTTTGCCCATTCCGGGTCGGTCCATTCCTCCAGGACGAAATCCACCAGGGGCCGGCTGAACGGGCCGATGCCCAACCGGAGGCGGGGGAGGTCCTGGCGGCCCAGGCGCTCAAGCACGGACTTCAGCCCGTTGTGGCCGCCGTCGCTGCCCTGGCGCGGAACCGGCCCAGGCCCAGGGGCAGGTCCTTGTCGTCGTAGAGCAGGATCATGCGGGCCGGGTCGTAGCCCGCGGCGGCGGCCTCGGCGCACGCGAGGCCGCTGAGGTTCATGTAGGTGCCGGGCACCAGGGCCTGGAACGGCTGGCCCAGGCCGTAGACCGTGCCGGAGCCCAGGCGGCGCAGGACCCGGGGCGCGGCGCAGTGCTCCTGCATCCAGCGCATGAGCATGAGCCGGCCCAGGTTGTGCCGGGTGGCGGTGTAGGCGTCACCGGGATTGCCGAGGGGAACGAGCAGCCACATAGACCAGGGAGCGCACAAAAGGCGGGCCCGGAGGCCCGCCCTGACAGGTTCCTGGGGCTCCTACTTCCTGCCCCTGGGGGCGGGTGCCGGAGCGGCGGGAGCGGCGGCGGCGGGGGCCTCGGCGGGTGCGGCGCCTTCGGCGGCGGCAGCGCCCTCGGCCGGCGCCTCCTCCTCTCGGGGTGCTTGCCCTTCACCGAGCAGATCACGTTGTGGGCATCGCCATGGAGGGTGAGATGGGCGTCCAGGGTCACCTGGTCCAGGCGCATGGAGTCGCCGACGCTCAGGTGCTCCACGTTCACGTCCACGTGCGGGGGGATGAAGCCGGGCAGGCACTCCACCTCGATCTCCCGGTGGGTGAAGTCCAGGATGCCGCCTTCCTTCACCCCGATGGGGGTGCCCTGCAGGCGGATGGGGATCTTCACCCGCACCTTGTGGGTGGGATCGACGCGCATGAAGTCCACGTGGCTCAGCCGGCCGGTGATGGGGTTGCGCTGCACTTCCTTGATGATGGCGTGGCGCTTGATGTCCGTGCCTTCCCGCTGCAGGTAGAGCATGGTGTTGAGGCTGGTGTCGCTGGCGATGACCCGGGCCACGATCTTGGGGCTGATGGCGATGGCCACCGGGGGCTCGTTCAGGCCGTAGACCACCGCGGGGATCAGGCCGGACTGGCGCAGGCCCCGGCTCGAGGACTTGCCGGTCTGGTCACGCTTGGCCACAACAATGATTTCGTCGCTCATGGGTTCCTCCTACCTGGCCGGGGATCCGGCCCTCTCGTTGGGATCGGGGGCTGGTCCAGCCCCGGGAAAAACGCGAACGCCCAGCATACCGCGAAGGTCGGCTGGGCGCAAGCTTTCAGTCCGGGGCCCGGGGGCCCTGGAGCGGGACGGTTACGGGGCCTTGATGTCCAGGGACTGGATGACCTTGTTCTGGAACCACGCGTCGGCGTTGTTGGCCGTCACCTGGAGCACGAAGACTGGGAGGTCACGGGATCGCCTTTCCAGTCGAACTTGTAGGTGCCAGCGATGCCCTTGAACCCGGACAGGGCGCGCACCTGCTTGGCCACGTCGACCCGGTTGGGCAGATTGCCGCCGTTGGCCTTGATGCAGTCCTCGATGGCCAGGAGCATGATGTGGGTGGCGTCATAGGCCTGGGGGGCGTAGGTGTGCGGCTCGTGGCCGAACTTGGCCTTGAACTGTTCCACGAACTTCTTGGTGTCCGGGTACAGGCTGGCCGGCCCGCAGAGGGTCGAGTAGGTACGTGCCCGTTCCCTGCTTCAGGAGGTCGCCGCCGATCTTGAGGGCTTCCGGGTCGTCGAAGGCGTCGTCGGACAGGCACATGCCCATGTAACCTTTCTGCCGGGCCTGCTTGAACATGGCCGCGCCCTGGTCGAAGATGCCGCCGAAGTAGATGACGTCGGGCTTGGCGGCCAGGATCGGGGACAGGATGGCGTCGAAGTTGTACTTCTCCTCCGTCCCGGTGAAGCCTCCCACCTGGATGCCTTCCTCTCCGCAGGTCTTCTTGAAGTATTCGGCGATGCCCTGGCCGTAGGCGGTCTTGTCGTGGACCACCCAGGCCTTCTTGAGGCCCTTGCTCTTGGCGAACTTGGCGCCCACCGCGCCCTGCACGTCGTCACGCCCGCACACGCGGCTCACTTCCAGGTAGCCACGGTCGGTGACCTTGGGGTTGGAGTTGGCCGGGGAGATGTTGGCCAGGTTGGCGGCGTGGTATTCCTCGGAGGAAGGGATCTGGACACCGGAATTGTAGTGGCCGATGATCCCCAGGACGTCCGGATCGCTGACGATGGCCTTGGCGTTGGCCACCCCGGTGTCGGGGTTGGCCTGGTCATCGTACGGGGAAAGCTCGATCTTGAACCCCATCTTGTTGAGCGGCCCGGACAGCTGCTCGACGGCCAACTGGCAGCCGCCTTTGATATCCACGCCGATCACGGAGAGGGGGCCGGAGAGCGGAGTCTGGGAGGCAATCTTGATGGTCTGACCTGCCTTTGCCGCTCCCAGGAGCAGACAAAGGGCCGCCGCTGTCAGCGTGGTGCGTAGGATGGCTTTCTGCATGGTGGCTCCTATCTAAGCATTTCGGTTTTCAATACTTGGAATGAGCGAGTTGCAGGATCGGAGGGTGGGTAGAGTCGTGGGTTCTGGGTGCGCGCGTCACCTCCTTCCTGGGTGGCCGGACGGGTTCGGCCGCCGCCCACGTCGAAGCTGCCGACAAGCTGCGGCAAGTGCAGGCAAGCGGCAGTAGATTGAAAATTTAAAACTGTGGTTCTTAAGATGGGGTAAAGCCTATGGACCGCGGGTCATCCCTCACAGGTACACTTGCTCTTTTCCGGAAGCGAACTGTGTTGGCCAGCACCCTGGACTGTGCTGATTCCCTGGCCATGACTACGGAAGGGAAAGTGTTTGTATAATCCCTAAACGATATTTGCAATTTTTTTTAAGTTATTCAAAAACGAATATCTTCCGTGTAGTTTTCCTGGACGGCCGCCCGGGGTTCCCGGGGGCCATGCTGTCGACAAGCCGCCAGCGCCCCATCCATGAGGGTGAACAGCCTGTCGTTGTCGCAATAAGCCACATTGAACCGCATCCAGGGGCAGGGCGACAAGTCGGTCCGGAAGAGATGGCCGGGTGCCAGCAGGATATTCTGGGTCAGAGCCATCTGGGCCAGCTGGAGGGTGTCGACGGTTTCGTCCGCGGGCTGGGCCCAGACGAACATGCCGGCCCCGGGTTCGAAAAACAGCTTGAACCCCGCGTTCTCCAGCCTCCGGCAGGTGCGCTCCTGGGCCTTGGCCAGCCGGTCCCGGAGCTGTTCCAGGTGCTTGCGCAGGTGGCCCTCCATGAAGATGGCGTGGACCAGGCGCTCGTTGATGGCCGAGCTGGACAGGCCCGAGACCAGCTTGTGGTACACCAGTTCCTCCAGCAGGCCCGGCTCCGCCACCACGAACCCGACCCGCAGCCCCGGCGCCACGGACTTGGAGAAGCTGCCCACGTAGACCACCCGGCGCAGCTGGTCGGCGGCGGCCAGGGTGACGCAGCGCCCCGGAACCAGGTCCGCGGACACGTTGTCCTCCACCACCCGCAGCCCGTGGCGCTCGGCCAGGCGCAGGACCTGGAACGTGGTGGCCACGCTGTAGCTGGCCCCGGTGGGATTGTGCAGCTGGGTGTTGGTGATGTAGAGCTGGGGGTGGTACTGGGCCAGCAGGTTCTCCAGGACGGCCACGTCGGGGCCAGTGGGCGTCATGGGCACCCCGACCAGGTGCAGGCCCCGGAGCCGCAGCGCCAGCAGCAGGTTGCTGTAGCCGGGATCGTCCACCAGCACGGTGTCCCCTTCGCGGGTGAGCCGGCGCACCACCAGGTCCAGGCCCTGGCTGGCGCCATGGGTCAGCAGCACCTGGGCGGGGGCGGCGTCGATCTCCAGTTCGGCCAGTTGCCGCGTCACCTGTTCCCGGAGGGGCTCGTAGCCCTTGGGCGGCCCGTACCGGACCATGCCGTGGGGGCTCAGGGCCAGGTGGCGAAGCCCCTTGCGCACTGACTCCAGGTCGTGCCAGCTCTCCGGCAGCCAGCCGCAGCCGGCCTGGATGCCCCCCTCCCGGTGCTCCAGGATGTTGCGCAGCAGCCAGTTGTCGTCGATGGCGTGCTGGTGGATCATCTCCTGGTGCATGCCGGGCAGGTTCAGTCCCCGGCCCGTTTCGGCCACGAAAAAGCCCGCGCCCCGCTTGGCGGTGAGCAGGCCCATGGCCACCAGGCGGTCGTACCCCTCCACTACGGTGGAAGTGGAGACCGCATGGGTCCGCGCGAACTCCCGGATGCTCTGGACCCGGCTACCCGGACGCCATTGGCGCGACAGGATGCACTGGGTGACAGCGCTGACGATCTGCTCCACCAGGGGCTTGCCGGAACTGGGATCGAGAGTGATCATGGGCCCTACCCTAGTGAAAGAATCATGGACGTCGAATCGTCATGGTGTCGGGACCATAACAGTCGACCGGTGCGGTTGGCACAGTTTGGCTGTGAAGTTCAGGAATTGTACCTATAACTCTGTCGTCAGTCTTCTATACTTTTTCAAGTGATTCAAGGGGGTTTTCCATCCCAGGTCGCATTTTTTGTTGAATTGATCAACATATGGAGGTCCAACCATGGCCGATACACTCAAGAAGCTGATGCCCTTCATCAACGGGGCGCCGGTGGAGTCCAAGACCAGCAAGTACATGAACTGTTATGACCCCTCCACGGGAGACGTGATTGCCCAGGCGCCCCAGTGCACCGCCGACGAGGTGCTGATGGCCGTCCAGGCCGCCCAGGACGCCTTCCCGGCCTGGGCCGACAAGCCCCCCAGCATCCGCGCCCAGGTGCTGTTCCGGATGAAGGCCCTGATGGACAAGCATCTGGAGGAGCTCACCTACCTGGTGGCCAAGGAGAACGGGAAGTGCTGGAGCGAGGCCATGGGCTCGGTCCTGAAGGTCACCGAGGCCCTCGAGTTCGCCTGCGGCATCCCGCACCTCATGAAGGGCGCGACGCTGATGAACGCCACCCCCGGCTTCGACACCAACGCCTTCCCTGAGCCGCTCGGGGTCTTCGCCGGCATCTGCCCCTGGAACTTCCCGATCATGATCCCCACGGCTGGATGGCCCCCATCTGCGTGGCCACCGGCAACACCATGGTGATCAAGGCGGCCAGCTTCGTGCCCCAGAGCGCTCTGCGGGTCATGGAACTGTGGCAGGAGGCGGGGCTGCCCAAGGGCGTCATCAACGTGGTGACCTGCAGCCGCAACGAGGCGGAGATCCTGCTCACCCATCCCGCCGTGCGGGGGGTCTCGTTCGTGGGCTCCACCTCCATCGGGCTGCACATCTATTCCACGGCGGCCGCCAACGGCAAGCGGGTGCAGGCCCTCACCGAGGCCAAGAACCATGCCCTGGTGCTCAAGGACTGCGCCCTGGAGCGGACCGCCAGGGGCATCATCAACGCCACGTGCGGCTGCGCCGGGGAACGGTGCATGGCGCTGCCGGTGGTAGTGGCCGAAGAGCCCATCGCCGACCAGCTGGTGGCCCTGATCAAGAAGTACATGAAGGAGCTGAAGGTCGGCCCGGCCTACGACAAGACCTCCCAGCTGGGCCCGCTGGTGACCGCCGACCACCGCAAGTTCGTCTCGGACTGGATCCACAAGGGCAGGGACGAAGGCGCCCAGCTGGTCCTGGACGGCCGCGGGCTGGTGGTGCCCGGCTTCGAGAAGGGCTTCTACCTGGGCCCGACGCTGTTCGACCACGTGCAGCCGGGCATGTCGGTGGGCGACCAGGAGATCTTCGGCCCCGTGTGCTGCATCAAGCGGGTCAAGAGCTTCGAGGAAGGCCTGGCGCTCATGAACGCCAACGAGTTCGCCAACGGCTCGGCGATCTACACCCAGAGCGGCCACTACGCTCGGGAATTCGCCCGGCGGACCGACGGCGGGATGGTGGGGGTCAACGTGGGCATTCCGGTGCCCATGGCCATGTTCTCCTTCACCGGCCACAAGCACTCCTTCTTCGGCGACCAGCACGCGGTGGGCATGGACGGGGTGCGCTTCTTCACCGAGACCAAGACCGTCACCACGCACTGGTTCGAGGACACCGCGACCGCGGCCGGGGTCGCCAACACCTGGGACGGCATGATCTCCATGCCCGACGACAAGCGCTGAGCCATAGCCATGCAGGCCGGCGGGCAGCCCTTGCGGATGCCCGCCGGCCTTGGCAAAAGGAGGGAATCCATGAACGGCGAAGAAATCGTCAAACAGAACCGGGACTACACCCTGTTCTCATGGTCGGTCCAGAACAACACCAATCCCATCCCGGTCACCCGTGCCCAGGGCGTCTATTTCTGGGACGCGGACGGCAAGCGCTACCTGGATTTCGCCTCGGGCCTGGTGTTCCTCAACCTGGGCCACCAGCACCGGGCGGTGGTGAAGGCCATCCATGAACAGGCCGACCAGCTGTGCTGCATGCAGCCGGCGTTCGCCACCGAGCCCCGCGGCAAGCTGGGCCAGATGCTGGTGCACGTGGCGCCGCCGAGCCTGAAGAAGGTCTTTTTCACCCTGGCCGGCGCGGACGCCAACGAGAACGCCTTCAAGATCGCCCGGGCCTACACCAAGCGGCCCAAGGTCCTGGCCCGCTACCGGTCCTACCACGGCGCCACCCTGGGCGCCGCCGCCCTCACCGGCGACCCGCGCCGGGTCGCGGCCGAACCCACGGCGCCGGGCGTGGTCCACATGCTGGACCCGTTCTGCTACCGCTGCCCGTTCGGCCACGACAAGGCCACCTGCCACCGGGAGTGCATCAAGCACGTGGAGGACATGGTCAAGTTCGAAGGGCCGGAGACCATCGCGGCCATCTTCATGGAAGGGGTGACCGGCACGGTCAACGGCACCTACGCGCCTCCGGACGAATACTGGCCCGGTGTGCGGGCCATCTGCGACAAGTACGGCATCCTGCTGGTGGCGGACGAAGTGATGAGCGGCTTCGGCCGCACGGGCAAGTGGTTCGGCATCAACCACTGGAACATCCAGCCGGACATGATGACCCTGGCCAAGGGAATCACCTGCGGGTACATCCCCTTGGGCGCGGTGCTGGTTTCCGGGGCCATCGCCGACCACTTCGAGAACAAGATGCTGTCCTGCGGCCTGACCTACAGCTCCCACACTCTGGCCTGCGCGGCCGGGTGCGCGGCGATCCAGGCGTACAAGGACGAGGGCGTGATCGAGAACGCCGCCCGCATGGGCAAGGTCCTGGACGAGATCCTGGTGGACCTGAAGGCCCGCCACCGGTCCGTGGGCGATGCCCGCAACATCGGGCTGTTCTCGGCCATCGAGCTGGTCAAGGACCAGGCCACCAAGGAGCCGCTGATCGTGCCGGAGATCGCCAAGCAGGCCCGCGCCCAGGGGTTGTCCATGATGATGCCCGCCAACATGATCTCCATCAGCCCGCCCCTGATCATCAACGAGGCGCAGCTCAGGGAGGGCATGCAGGTCATCGACGGCCTGCTGGACCTGGCCGACAAGGCCCTGTGAGCGCGGGGGCGTAGCGGAAAAAGTTACACGTTCCAACCCAGGCGGCTGAACCCTGAAAGGCGTCCGGCCACTGGGTTGGAGCATAATGTACGCCATGAGCCGAACCGCGCCCAAGCCGGAAAATTACCTGAACCGGGAGTTGGCCTGGCTGGATTTCAACGAGCGGGTGCTGGAGGAGGCCGAGGATCCCACGGTGCCCCTGCTGGAGCGGGTGAAGTTCCTGGCCATTGTCTCCAACAATTGGGATGAATTTTTTATGGTGCGGGTGGCGGGCATCTGGCGCCAGATCGACGCCGGGATCACCCAGCCGGGTCCGGACGGGCGCACGCCCCGCCAGCTCCTGGAAGCCCTGTGCGCCCGGATCCACGAGCTGGCCGGGCGCCAGCACCGGCTGTTCCACCAGACCATCGTGCCCCTGCTGAACGCGGAAGGCATCTTCATCCACAAGCCCGAGGACCTGGATCCGGTGCAGCGGGACTTCACCCGGGACTTCTTCGAGCGCAACCTGATGCCCCTCATCACCCCCCTGGCGGTGGACACGGGGCATCCGTTCCCGCGCCTGGGCAACCGGGTCCTGGTGCTCATGGCCGAGCTGGAGGCGGCCGAGTACCTGGAGGAGCAGAACCTGCCCGTGTCGGCCCTGGCCATCATCCACGTGCCCCTCACCGGCTCCCCGCGGTTCCTGCGGGTGCCTTCGGCCGCCGGCGGGCACCATTTCGTCATGGCCGAGGACGTGGTGCGCCTGCACCTGGAGCAGGTCTTCCAGGGCTACTCGGTGCGCAACTGCCACGCCCTGCGGGTGACCCGGGACTCGGACGAGCCGGTGGAGGAGGACCCCAACGAGGACCTGATGAAGATGGTCGAGGAGCACCTGCGCAGCCGCCGGCGCGGGGCCGTGGTGCGGCTGCAGTACCGAGCAGGGGCTGAGCCCGGTGCTGCTGGAGATGCTCATCGAGGAGCTGGAACTGGCGCCCGAGGACCTGTACCCCACCGAAGGCTTCGCCGCCTTCTCGGACCTGATGCAGATCTACGCCCAGCTGGACCTGCCCCATCTCAAGGACCCGCCCCTGCCGCCCCTGCCGGTGCCCCAGCTGGACAGCCACACCAGCATCTTCGACCTGATCGCCCGCAACGACATCCTGCTCATGCATCCGTACCAGAGCTTCGACGACAGTGTGGTGCGGTTCTTGCGAGAGGCGGCCGACGATCCCAAGGTGCTGGCCATCAAGACGACCCTGTACCGCATCAGCCCCACCAGCCCCGTGGCCGCGGCCCTGGAGCGGGCGGCCGAGCGTGGCAGCAATACGCCGAAAAGCTCCGGTTCGAAGCAGACGAGGACATAACAT
>CAWFOJ010000076.1:0-4393 GCA_963816585.1 uncultured Holophagaceae bacterium
TTTTTACTTTTAGGAGACAGCCATGACCAAGACGGTGGTAGTCGCCATTGGAGGCAATTCCCTCATCACCGACAGCGGGCACCAGACGGTGAGCGACCAGTACCGAGGCCGCCGCCCTGACCTGCACCCACCTGGGCACCATGCTCCAGGACGAGAGCCTGCGCCTGGTCGTGACCCACGGCAACGGGCCGCAGGTGGGCTTCATCCTGCGGCGTTCGGAGATCGCCGCCCCGGAACTGCACATGGTGCCCCTGGACTCCTGCGTGGCGGACACCCAGGGGGCCCTGGGCTACCAGCTGCAGCGGGCCCTGGGCAACGAGTTCCGGCACCGGGAGCTGAAGCGCCGGGCGGTGACGGTGGTGACCCAGGTGCTGGTGGACAAGGACGACCCGGCGCTGCACAAGCCCAACAAGCCCATCGGCTCGTTCATGTCCAAGGAGCAGGCGGAGGAGCACCGGATCAAGGACGGCTGGGAATTGGTGGAGGACGCCGGTCGCGGCTGGCGGCGGGTGGTGGCCTCCCCCCGGCCCAAGGCCATCCTGGAACTGGACGCGGTGCGCAGCCTGCTGGACGCCGGCTTCGTGGTGGTGGCCGCGGGCGGCGGCGGCATCCCCGTGGTCCCGGACGAGAAGGGGGATCTCACCGGCGTGGCGGCGGTGGTCGACAAGGACCTGGCCTCCAGCCTGCTGGCGCGCCAGCTCAAGGCCGAGACCCTGGTCATCTCCACCGCGGTTGAGAAAGTCTGCCTGAATTTCGGCAAGCCCAATCAAAAGGAGCTGTCCACCATGACCGTGGCGGAGGCCAAGCAGTACATCCAGGAAGGCCACTTCAAGCCCGGGAGCATGCTGCCCAAGGTCCAGGCGGTGGTGGAGTTCCTGGAAGGGGGCGGCAAGGAGGCGTTCATCACCGACCCCGCGCACTTGGCCGCGGCCCTGGCGGGCCAGGCGGGCACCCGGGTGGTGCCGTAGCAGCCTATCTGAGCAGGAAGCCCGCTCCGATTTCATCCCCGGGTTCCAGCCAGGTACCCGGGCCTCGCCCGTGTAGTGGGCCTGGCCCCCGACCCGCACCGTCACCGCCGGGCGATCCCCGCAGGCGGCGGTGCCGATCACTTCCCCGCTGAACCTGGCCCGGGTGACGCTATCGAACTGGCAGACGTCCCCGGTCTGCACCAGCCCCCGCTGGTACCGGGCGGCCATGCGCGCGGTGACCCCCGACCCGGTCGGGCTGCGGTCCACCTCCGCGTCGGCGAACACGCAGATGTTGGCCGAGGGGCCTTGGCCCGGACCGTCCCGGCCGTCGGTGAGGATGCTGCCGTAGAGGAAGCCCAGGTCCGCCTCCAGGGGATGTTCGATGGGCAGCTGAGCCTTCACCGCCGCGGACAGCGCGGTGGCGGCGTCCACCAGGTCCCGCACCCGGCCGGCGCGCACGTCCAGGCCGAAGCAGGCGGCATCCGCCAGGGCGTAGAAGGCCCCGCCGTAGCTCACGTCCGTGAGCACCGGGCCCACGCCGGGCACCGTCACCGGCACCTGCCGGTGCAGCAGGAAGGCCGGCACGCTGGCGAAGCGCACCCGCCCGGTGCGGCCTCCTTCCACGTCCACCTCCACCTGGACCAGGCCGCAGGGGCACTCCAGGCCGATGCGGGTCACGGGCTCCACCTTGGGCACCAGCCCATAGTCCACCGCGTAGCGCCCCAGGGCGATGGTGGCGTGGCCGCACATGGTGCTGTAGCCCTCGTTGTGCATGAACAACACCGCCAGGTCCGCCCCGGGCAGGGACGGCTGCACCAGCAGGGCCCCGTACATGTCGTAATGGCCGCGGGGCTCGAACATGAGCATCCGGCGCAGGTGGTCCAGGTGCTCCCGGGCGTACCGGCGCTTGGCCAGGATGGTGTCCCCGGGAACTGGCGGGTAGCCGCCCCGGATGACCCGGACCGGTTCTCCCCCTGTGTGCATGTCCAACACATGGATGGACGGGCATTCGGACATGGCCGGTTCCTTTCTGATTGGCCCACCTGGGCCGCCGTGCACCTTGCTGGTAAGCGCTCAGATAGCCCATCATAGGGCATTCCATGGAGGCTGGACCCATGAAGTTCGCCGCCACGCCCCAGGCCCGCCGGGTGCGGCCATGAGCGCCCGCTTCGGCCACGTGAACCTGGTTGCCGCCGACTGGCAGCAACTCTCCCGGTTCTACCAGGAGGTGTTCGGGTGCGTCCCGGTGCCGCCCCGCCGGGACCAGGCAGGCCCCTGGCTGGACGCGGGCACCGGTCTCACCGGCGCCCATCTGCGGGGCGAGCACTTGCGCCTCCCGGGGCTGGGGGACGACGGGCCCACCCTGGAGATCTACACCTACGACCAGGCGCTGCCCCGCCCGGAACCGGCCCCCAACCGCCTGGGCCTGGGCCACCTGGCGTTCCAGGTGGAGGACGTGGCCGGGAGCTTGCGCCACGTGCTGGACCGGGGCGGCCGGGCCCTGGGCCAGGTGGTGTCCCTGCCGGTGCCGGGGAAGGGTACGGTCACCTTCGTCTACGCGGCGGACCCGGAGGGGAACCTGCTGGAACTCCAGTCCTGGTCCTGATCGAACACCCTCCGAGGCACGGATCCTGCTTCGTGGGCTCCAGGCCTGCAAAGTCTGCCCAGCGAGGATCCCATGAGCGTCTCAGCCACGTCCGCCACCTCCGCCAGCATCACCAGCCAAGTTCTGCAGCAACTCCTCACCACCTCCGGGAGCCAGAGCCTCGCCGGGCTCCCCTCCGGGGTCCTGCAGGAGGTCCTGCAGGGAGCAGAGGGAGGCCAGGCCAGCGCCGGGGCTCCGGCGGCGGTCACCCAGGCCCTGGGGGACCTGCTCTCCGGCACGAATGCCGAGTCGGTCCAGGCGGACCTGGATGAACTCCAGGGCTATTTCAAGAGCAACCCCGACGCCATGACCGGCGTGCTCACCGCCCTCCAGGACGGGGGGACCACCTATACGGCCCAGGGCACCCTCGCCTCGAGCTCCAGCCTGGTCCAGGCCTTGGCGGGAACTTCAGGAGCCAGTTCCCAGTCCTCCATCCTGGAGCTCCTGCTGGATTCCCAGTCCCAGGATCCGCTGCTGGCCTCCCTGGGCGGTTCTTCCAGCGGCGGGAGCGCCCTCTCCTTGCTCGGCTGATTGCCGTTCAACGTTCATCCGGGTCCCGCCGATGGGTATGATAGGGGCGAAGCCCTGAGCGGAATTCCGCCCGGCTCGCCGTTCGAAAGGCTCTATGGACCCCCTCGCACCCATCAGCGCTTCGGCCGCGTCCATGGTGAGCCTGAACCTGGCCCAGCTGGGCAACGCGGTGGGCGCCGCCGCCCAGGCGCCCGGTGCCGCCACCGCCATGGCTCTCTCCCAGGCGGGCACGGCGGAGCTGTTCTCCATGGGCGTGCTCAAGAAGACGCTCGCCATCGAATCCTCCCAGGGCGCCCAGATGGCGCAGCTGCTGGGATCGTCGATCGACACCTGCACCTAGCGCTGCTTGCATGCCGATCCGCCTGGGGCTCCTTGCGACCGTGATGGTGCTGGCGACGGCGTCTGCCTGGTGCGGCCCTGCCCAAACCGGGCACCTGCAGGTCCAGCTGGTCAGCGACGCCGATTCGGTGCAGCCGGGAAGGCCCCTGTTGGTTGGTTTGCTCTTCGTGATGCCGAAGCAGTGGCACATCTATTGGAGGAATCCGGGCGATTCCGGGGAGCCGCCGCGGGTCCGGTGGAAGCTGCCCGCCGGCTTCGAGGCTGGAGACATCCAATGGCCTGCGCCAGTGCGGCTGGGCTCGGGTTCGGTGATCGATTACGGCTACCAGGAATCCGTACTGTTGCCGGTGGAGATGCAGACGCCAAGGACCGCCCTTGCCACCGGCGGCAGCGTAACGCTTTCCGCCCAAGTCAGTTGGCTGGTCTGCAAAGACGTTTGCGTTCCGGGCCAGGCGGACCTGACGCTTTCGTTGCCCGTGCGCATGGCACCGGGTCCGGTGTCGGCGTCGCATGCGCTGTTTCAGGAAGCGAGATCGCGCCTGCCCAAGCCGATGCCACCTGCCTGGAGGACCGCGGCGACCTTGGAGAAGGAATTCTTCGTGCTCACGATTCAAGGTGCCGGCGTCGGGAAGGCGTCATTCTTCCCGCTCGAGGCCGATCAGATCGATAATGCCGCGCCCCAGACCGCCACTCCCCTCCCGGACGGCGTGCGGCTGGCACTCAAGAAGTCCGATCAACTCGCGAAGACGCCCGCCAGGCTCGATGGAGTCCTGAACCTTGGCCCGGGCCGGGTCTATGCCGTGTCGGTTCCTGTCCGCCCTCTCCCCGAGCAACCGGCCCAGGAGTAGAGCGGCTGTATAATGGTCAGCCTGCCGGTAGGAAATTGCCGGCGTCAGGCTCGAGGAGGTTG
>CAWFOJ010000077.1:0-8113 GCA_963816585.1 uncultured Holophagaceae bacterium
GCTCCACTGGTAGGCGGGCCCCGCCTGGGCCGGCACGAAGGCCAGGACGTTGGCCATGTCCGCGGAAACCAGGCCGGGAGCCACAATGTAGCCGGTGTTGGAGAGCGTGGCGGCCAGTGCCGGCCGGCGCAGCCCATGACCAGAAGCCCTGCTCCCAGGCTCAGCCTCTAGAAATATTCATAACGCTCCCTCTCCCACAATCCGCCCAGGCGGCCGGTGCTTCCCGGCTGTCCCAGGACCCCGTGGCTCGGCTTGGGCCCCGGACCTGGACGCAAGACCGGAGACCCCCGGCTCATCATGAGCAACGGGGGTGCCAATCTGGGGACTTTGGGATCTATTAAATATCTGACCTTTTTACAACACTTGGAATCACGACTCCAGCCCTTCTGCGGGAGCGATTCCCGATTCCGGATCCGGCCTCTAGAATCCGGAATCTTGGTGCCGGGCGGGCGGCGGGGGCAGGTGCGTTATGGTTGGGAAATGGCAACATCTCAGCTTTCTTCCCCACCCATCCGCCGCCGCGCCGAGTTCCTGGCGGGCGTCCGGGACTCGCTGCCCATGCTCCTGGGCGCGGCACCCCTGGGCGCCATCTTCGGCACCCTGGCGGCCCCCAGCGGACTGTCCCGGGGCGGCGCCCTGGCCATGTCCCTGTGCGTGTTCGCCGGGTCGTCCCAGTTCATCGCCCTGACCCTGCTGGCGGGGGGCGCCGGCCTGGCGGTGATCCTGCTCACCACCCTGGTGGTGAACCTGCGCCACGCCCTGTATTCGGCCACCCTGCTGCCCCACGTGGCCCAACTGCCCCAGCGCTGGCGCGTCCCCCTGGCGTTCTGGCTCACCGATGAGACCTTCGCGGTGATGTTGCGCCGCTACCAGGCGCGCGATGGCGCACCCTGCAAGCATTGGTACTACCTGGGGTCGGGCGTCTCCATGTACCTCAACTGGTTCGCCTGGACCCTGGCCGGGCTGCTGTTGGGACGATCCCTGCCCCGCCTGGAAAGCCTGGGGCTGGAATTCGCCATGGCCGCCACGTTCACGGGCATCGTGGCCCCCATGCTCAAGCACCGGCCCATGCTGGGCGCCGCCGTGGCCTCCGGGCTCACGGCCCTGGCGGCGAGGGGGCTGCCCTACAAATTCGGGCTCCTGGCGGCGGCCCTGGCAGGCGTGGTGGCGGGCCTGATCCTGGAACAGCGGGAGGCCGCATGAACGCCCGGGAATGGGTCCTGGTGGGCGGGATGACCCTGGTCACCTTCCTGATCCGCTACTCCTTCTTCGCCCTGGGCGAGCGCCTGCGCTTCCCGCCGCTGGCGCGCCGGGCCCTGCGCTTCGTGCCCGCGGCGGTGCTCACGGCCATCACCGTACCCATGGTGCTGGTGCCGGACGGGGCCCACTGGCAGCTGCCCTGGCGCAACCCCTGGCTGGCGGGCGCGCTCGTGAGCGGCTGGATCGCCTGGCGCTTCAACCACCTCCTGGCCGCCATCGGCGGGGGCATGGCAGCCTATTTCCTGGGGCGGCTCCTGCTCCAGTGAGTTTTTACGAAAGGAATATTTTTCCCCCTGACTGGGTAGACGCTGGTATTGTGGGCTTTCTAATCATGGGAATAAATTAACATACCGGGAAAATTCATCCCCACCCATTCCAGGGGCCCCAGGGGCCCCGTGTCTGGAGGTTCCATGGACCCCGCCGCCCCCCTATCCCTCCCGCCCGTCCGCAGGACCCACTTCTATCAGGTGCTGTACGTCCAGGTGCTGTTCGCCATCGTCCTCGGCGGCCTGCTGGGGTGGCTGTCCCCGGCCATCGCCACCAACGACTGGATCAAGAACCATGGGCGACGGCTTCATCAACCTGATCAGGATGGTCATCGCGCCCATCATCTTCTGCACCGTGGTCTCGGGCATCGCCCACATCCAGAGCGCCAAGACGGTGGGCCGGATCGGCGTCAAGGCCCTGTTCTACTTCGAGGTGGTGTCCACCTTCGCCCTGGTCATCGGCCTGATCGTGGGCAACGTGCTGCACCCGGGCCTGAACTTCGGCGGCAAGGCGCCCGGACCCGGCCTCTGGTGGCCCAGTTCGCCAAGCCGGCCCACGAGATGAAGGCGGTCGACTTCGTGCTGAACATCATCCCGGACAGCGTCGTGGGCGCCTTCGCCCGGGGCGACATCCTCCAGGTGCTGCTGTTCTCCGTCCTGTTCGGCCTGGCCCTGATGGCCCTGGGCGACAAGGCCAAGGGCCTGCGCACCATGATCGACGAAATCACCCAGGGCGTGTTCGGGGTCATCGGCCTGGTCATGAAGGCCGCCCCCTTCGGCGCCTTCGGCGCCATGGCCTATCACCGTCGGCAAGTACGGCGCCGCGGCCCTGGGCAACCTGCTCGGGCTCATCGCCACCTTCTACCTGACCGCCGCCCTGTTCGTGATGGTCATCCTGGGCATCGTCGCCCGCTTCACCGGCTTCAACATCTTCAGGTTCCTCGGCTACATCAAGGACGAGCTGCTGATCGTGCTGGGCACCAGCTCCTCCGAGAGCGCCCTGCCCCAGCTCATGGCAAGATGGAAGCCATGGGCTGCTCCAAGCCGGTGGTGGGCCTGGTGGTGCCCACCG
This sequence comes from uncultured Holophagaceae bacterium, assembly GCA_963816585.1. Taxonomy (GTDB): domain Bacteria; phylum Acidobacteriota; class Holophagae; order Holophagales; family Holophagaceae; genus Mesoterricola. The sequence goes on from CAWFOJ010000077.1 coordinate 2,599, forward strand.
GGTACTCCTTCAACCTGGACGGCACCAACATCTACATGAGCCTGGCGACCATCTTCATCGCCCAGGCCCTCGGCTTCCACCTGAGCCTCGGACCAGCTGGCCATCATCGGGGTGGCGATGCTCACCTCCAAGGGCGCCTCCGGCGTGACCGGCGCCGGCTTCATCACCCTCGCCGCGACCCTGTCCGTGGTGAACCCGGCCCTGGTGCCCGGCATCGCCATCGTGTTCGGCATCGACAAGTTCATGAGCGAATGCCGGGCCCTCACCAACATCACCGGCAACGGCGTGGCCTGCGTGGTGGTGTCCTGGTGGGAGGGGGAGCTGGACCGCACCAAGCTGAAGGATGTCCTGAGGGGCGGAGGCAACCCCCTGCCGCCGGAGCCGCTGCCCGAGAGTTGAACGGGGCCGGCCGGCGGAGGTCCGGGTTCCGCCATTTCGCCCTGGTCCATCGTTCCCTGATCGCGTTCGCGTTCAGGGAACGATGGGACGCTTCGGGGGGACCCGGACCGTCATGGGGTCACACTCCTAGAAGGAGGCCGGTCCGATGGGCGCGCCCACGCCGGTGCAGTAGTCCCAGCCCACCAGGGCCGGGAAGCCGTTGCTGCCGGTGGTGATGTCCCGGAACTCCACCGGGCCGGTGCCCTGCCCGGCCAAGTAGAGGCTGTAGAGGTTGGCGAGGAAGGCGGTGGTGGTGGTGAAGGCGGCGCCACTGGCGTTCAGCATCCCGGACAGGCACGGGGTGGCGACGCTGGTGCCCCCGAACACCATCCAGCCCTTCATGCCCGCGTACGAGGTGCTGTCATACACCGAGACACCCGTATCGGGGTCCGCGTCCGAGGCCAGGTCCGGGACGCCCCGGCGGGCGCCGGTCATGGTCACCCGGTCCTGCCAGGAAGGCTTGGCCACATAGGCGCTGTTGCCGCCTCCCCCGTCGCTCCAGGCGGACTCGGAAACCAAAGCGCCCGCGGCGCTGGTGCTGACGCTGGTTCCCCCAGCGGCGACCACGTACTGGGAGCAGGAGGGATAGATCACCACACCGCCGGCATCCCCGGCGGCCGCGAAAAACACCGGGCCGGTGACATTGAAATGGGAATCGTAGCTGGTCTCTCCGGACCATTCGCTGCCCCCCCAGCTCATGGAGACCTGCTTCACATTGGCGATCCTGGCCGCCACGTCCACGGCCTTGAGCAGATCGCCATAGGAGGCGGACCTGGCTTCCACCAGGACGATCTTGGCGGCCGGGGCCATGGCGTGGGCCCACTCGATGTCCAGGGCCGCCTCCTGGTTCCAGCCGCCGTTGTTGCTGGGCTTGGAACCGGTGGCGTACACCACCTGGAACACTTTGTTGGTGGAGGCGGTGACACTGGCGGAGGATTCCAGGGGCAGGCCGAAATAGCCGGCGAAGGTATTGAAATCCGCGAGGGCGGTAGGGTAGTTGTAGGCGTCCACGATGGCGATCACCCCCGAACCGCTGCCGGCCACCCCATAGAAGCTCCGGACCTGAGTGGGGATCATGCCTCCCCCCGGCCCCTCCCCGCCGGCCGGCTCCACCAGGATCCGGTGGTTGGTGTGGGCCTGCCGGCCCACATGTTCCGGACGTTCCAGGCTGGTGTCGGGAATGAACGCCCGGCCTTTCAGGACCCCGCCCTCCTCCTGGGCAGCGCAGGGCGGTCCCAGGGTCAGGCCGAAGGCGACGGCCATCATGCCCAGATTCGAAAGACGAACCATAGCTCCTCCTTAACCCATGAAAAACCAAAGTCATCGGCCGTGCCTTGGGAGGGCGCGGAACGAGCCAGAGAGGTTGGAAAAACCAAACGTTTCCTGGAAAGTGATCAATTCTCCATAAGATTAATGCTTCTCCTGCTGCAGGCAATCAGGGGAAGGATCGACCCACCTCGGTGGCGCCGGAAAACAGGACGGGGGTATGGTTATCCCTATCCAAAGCGCCGGGAGCCGCCATGACCGAACCACGATCCGATTCCTCCAGGCTGGTGACCGTGCTGCGGGTGACCAGCGGCAACTTCATGGAGATGTTCGATTTCTTTCTGTTCGGCTTCTACGCCGCGTACATCTCCAAGACCTTCTTTCCCTCCACCAACGAGTTCGCCTCCCTGATGGCCACCTTCATGACCTTCGGGGCGGGATTCCTCATGCGCCCCCTGGGCGCCATCATCCTGGGCGCCTACATCGACCACGTGGGCCGGCGCAAAGGCCTGATCGTCACCCTTGCCCTCATGGCCACGGGCACCGTTCTCATCGCCTTCGTGCCCGGCTACGCCACCATCGGCGTCCTGGCGCCCCTGGCGGTGCTGGCGGGGCGCTTGATCCAGGGCTTCTCCGCCGGCGTCGAACTGGGCGGTGTGTCGGTCTACCTCGCGGAGATGGCCACGCCCGGCCACAAGGGCTTCTACGTGAGCTGGCAATCCGCCAGCCAGCAGGTGGCCATCATCGTGGCCGCCATCATCGGCTACGGCCTCAACGTCTGGATGGCCCCGGCCACGGTGACCGACTGGGGGTGGCGGATCCCCTTCTTCATCGGCTGCGCCATCGTGCCGCTCCTGTTCATGCTGCGGCGCTCCCTCCAGGAGACCGAGGAGTTCAAGGCCCGGAAGCACCGGCCCAGCATCGGCGAGATCCTTTCGTCCATGGTCAGGAACCTGGGCATCGTCGTCGCCGGCATGATGCTGGTGGTCATGACCACCGTCTCCTTCTACCTGATCACCGTCTACACCCCCACCTTCGGCATGAAGGTGCTCAAGCTCAGCGCCACGGACAGCCTGGTCGTGACCTTCTGCGTCGGGCTCTCCAACTTCATCTGGCTGCCGGTCATGGGCGCCCTGTCGGACCGGATCGGGTCGGCGCCCGGTGCTGATCACGTTCACCCTTCTGGCGGTGCTTACCGTCTATCCGGCGGTGGCCTGGCTGACGGCCAGCCCACCTTCGGCAAGATGTTGCTGGTGGAGTTGTGGCTGTCGTTCATCTACGGCAGCTACAACGGCGCCATGGTGGTGGCCCTCACCGAGGTGATGCCGGTGGACGTGCGCACCGCCGGCTTCTCCCTGGCCTACAGCCTGGCCACGGCCCTGTTCGGAGGCTTCACGCCGGCGGTGTCCACCTGGCTCATCAAGGCCACCGCCAACAATGCGGCCCCGGCCTTCTGGATGATGTTCGCCGCCCTGTGCGGCCTGGCCGGCACCCTGATCCTCTACCGGCACAAGGCTCTGAACACCCAATTGGCGTAAACCCCCTGGCCGCGGATCCAGGTATGCTGGTCCCATCTGAGTGATTTGCCTTTGACTGCCCCTGAAACCGACGTTCCCCAAGGCCCCTCGGGCCCGCTCCTGCTCGATCGTCCCGCTCCGGCCGCCGCCCGCGCGCTGATCGAAAGTCAGGGCCTGCGCTTCGAGACGGATGTCGACGAGCTGGTGGGGCTGTTCGACCAGGGGAGCCTGGTGGCCTGCGGCGCCCGGGCCGGCTACGTGCTCAAGATGCTGGTCATCCTGCCCGGGTACCAGGGCGGCGACAGCCTGGGCGCCCTGGTGACCCCCTGGTCCAGTCGGCCCTGGGGGCGGGGCACGACACGGTGTTCGTGTTCACCACCCCCGGCAACGCCCCCAGCTTCCAGGCCCTGAACTTCCGCCTGCTGGCGGCCCACGGCCAGGCGGCCCTGCTGGAGCACGGTCCCGGGCTGGAAGCGTACCTGGCGGGATACGCCCGCCTGGTGACCCCGGGCCCCAACGGCGCCGTGGTGGTCAACGGCAATCCCTTCACCCTCGGGCACCTGCACCTGGTGGAGAGCGCCGCGCGGCAGGTGCGGCGGCTGTACCTGTTCGTGGTGCGGGAGGACCGTTCGGCATTCCCCTTCCCGGTGCGCTTCCGCCTGGCCCAGGAGGCCACCGCCCACCTGGCCAACGTGACCGTGCTGGACACGTCCCGGTACACGGTGAGCGCCGGCACCTTCCCGTCCTACTTCATGAAGCGCCTGGACGAAGCCGCGGCCACCCAGATGGGGGTGGACCTGGTGCTGTTCGCCCAGTGCCTGGCTCCCCCCTTCCACATCGCCCGGCGCTTCGCCGGCCAGGAGCCCCTGGATCCCACCACCGCGGCCTACAACCGCATGATGGGGGAGGTGCTGCCCAGCTGCGGGGTGGCCTGGACCGAGGTGCCCCGGATCCAGGCGGATGGCGCCCCCATCAGCGCCACCCGCGTGCGGGCGGCGCTGCGGGCGGGGACGCTGGACGGGCTGGAGGCCCTGGTCCCCCCCGCCACCCTCGCTTACCTGCGCTCGCCCCAGGCGGCGGCCGTCATCGACAACCTGCGTGCCCGCAAGGAAGGAGCCTAGCCATGGAGATCCGCCGCAAGGCCACTGCGGGAACCATGCAGTCCAGCGACCTGATGGTGGTGGTGGAACCGTCCCCGGCCCTGAAGGTCGAGATCGAGTCCACGGTCAAGAAACAGTTCGAAGAGCTGATCCGCGCCCGCATCCAGGAGACCCTGGACGGCCTGCAGGTGCGGGCCGGACGGATCCAGGTCTCGGACCGGGGGGCCCTGGACTATGCCATCGCGGCGCGGGTGGAGACCGCGGTCCGCCGAGCCGCAAAGGAGTAGCGCCATGGAAAAGCTCTTCTACCGGGAATGTGAAACCGGGCGCCGGTTCATCATCAAGCTCGAGCACGGGGCCAGGCTCCCCCAGATCCTCGTGGACTTCGCCCAGGCCCAGAACCTGCACTTCGCCTCCCTGGTCACGGCGGTGGGGTCCGTGTGCAACGTGGAGATCACCGGCATCCAGGCCGGAGCCCACCTGCCCATGACCGAAGCCCGCTTCAAGACCTCCCACCTGGAAGGGCCCCTGGAGCTCCTGAGCTTGGAAGGCAACATCGCCGTCGGCGCCGACAAGCAGCTGGGCGGCCAGTTCTGGGTCCTGGCCTCCAAGTCCAACGGCGAGGTGGTGGGCGGGCGCCTGGTGGACGCGGAGGTCTTCACGGCCTGCGAGATCGTGCTGGCGGAGTACCGGGTGGAAGGGATCGAACGCCACCACTCCACCAGCACCGGAGTGGACACGATCTACATCGAAGAATGGTGAGCCGCCAGGAGCCTGCCATGATATTGCGCCGTTCCCTGCTGTACGTGCCGGGCAACATGCCCGGCATGCTCCAGAACATCCCGGTGTTCGAGGCCGACGTGGTCATGATCGACCTGGAGGACGCCGTGCCCCTCCAGGAAAAGGACGCCGCCCGGGTTCTCGCCCGCAATTTCCTGCGCTTCTACCGGGAGCGCAACAAAGAGATGTTCGTGCGCATCAACCCCCTGGACACGCCGTACGGCCCGGTGGACCTGCAGGAAGTGCTGCCGGCCCTCCCGGACGGCATCCGCCTGCCCAAGGCGGACCATCCGGAGCTGGTGGAGCGCCTGGACACGCTGCTCACCGAAGCGGAAGAGGCCCTGGGCCTGGCCGTGGGCCACTTCAAGATCATCCCTTCCATCGAGAGCGCCCAGGGGGTGCTCAACTGCGTGG
>CAWFOJ010000078.1:0-3916 GCA_963816585.1 uncultured Holophagaceae bacterium
ATCTTCGTGCCGGAAACGGCGCCCAAGGCCAAGCTGGTGCAGATGGTCCTGTACGGGGCGAAGGTCGTGCCGGTGAAGGGCACCTACGACGACGCCTTCCGGCTGTCCCTGGACTACACCGCCCGGCGCGGCGGCCTAAACCGCAACACCGCCTACCATCCCCTCACCATCGAGGGCAAGAAGACCGCGGCGCTGGAGATCTGGGCCCAGCTGGGCTTCCAGGCCCCGGACGCGGTGGTGGTGTCGGTGGGCGACGGGGTGATCCTGGGCGGCGTGCACAAGGGCTTCCTGGACCTGCGCCGGGCGGGCCTCATCGACCGCCTGCCCCGCCTCATCGGCGTCCAGGCGGAAAGCTCCGACGCCATCCACCGGTTCGTCCAGACCGGGAAGTACTCGGACGCGGCCAATCCCACCACCCGGGCCGACTCCATCTCGGTCACCTGCCCCAGCAACGCCTACGGCGCCCGCCGGGCCGTCCAGGACAGCGCCGGGCTCACCCTCACCGTGACCGACGACGAGATCCTCTCCGCCCAGGCCAGGCTCGCGGCCGGCACCGGCATCTTCACCGAGCCCGCCGGCGCCGCCGCCCTGGCCGGCCTGGCCAAGGTCCAGTCCGGGCCCAAGCCCCTGGCCGCCTCCGCCCGGGTGGTGGTCCTGGCCACCGGGCACGGCCTCAAGGACGTGGAGGCGCCCCTGTCCCGCATCGGCATCCCCCCCGCCATCGACCCGGTCCTGGAGGCGGTGCCCGCATGAGAACCCTGATCCGCAACGGCCGAGCCGCCCTTCCCGACCGCCTCCTGGACGCCGACGTCCTGGTGCAGGACGGGCGCATCGCCGCGGTGGGACGCCTGGGCGACCTCCAGGCGGACCGGGTCCTGGACGCCTCCGGGTGCTACGTGCTGCCCGGGCTCATGGACTTCCACACCCACGTGGACGACCGGATCGGCCGGTTCTACCTGGCCGACACCTACGAATCGGGCACCCGCGCCGCCCTGCAGAGCGGCATCACCACCCTGTGCACCTTCGTCACCCAGGGCGCCGGGGAATCCCTGCTCGCGGCCATGGCCCGGGCCCGGGGCAAGGCCGAGGGGCGCTGCCACTGCGACGTGCTCTGGCACCTGACTCCCACCACCTTCGAGCCCGCGGACCTGCGGGCCCTGCAGACCCTGGTGGGGGCCGGCTACCGGACCTTGAAGCTCTACACCACCTACAAGGCCGCCGGGATCTTCGCCAGCTACCGGCGCATCGGCGAGCTGTTCGGGCGCCTGGGCCCCCTGGGCGCGCGCTTCCTGGTGCACTGCGAGGACGACGAGGTCATCGCCGGGGTGGATCCGGGCCGGGTGGACCTGGCCCAGGCCCACGCCCACACCCGGCTGCGTCCGGAGGCGGCGGAGGTGGTGGCCATCCAGAAGGTGGTGGACCTGGCCCTGGAGCACCAGGCGGCCCTGCACGTGGTGCACGTGTCCACCGCCGACGGCGCCTGGATCCTGGTGTCCGGTCGGCACCTGGGGGACCTCACCTTCGAGACCTGCCCCCAGTACTTCCTGCTGGACGACGCCTGGCTGGCGCGGGAGGACGGCCACCGCTGGCTGTGCTCGCCGCCCCTGCGTTCCGGCCCGGAGCGGCTGCGCCAGATGGTGCGGGCCGGGGCCGTCGACATCATCGCCACCGACCATTGCGCCTTCCGCCCCCAGGACAAGGACGACTGGGACCACACCGACCTGCGGGCGGTGCCCAACGGCCTGCCCGGGGTGGGCGCCCTGCCCCACCTGGCCTGGAAGGCCTGGGAAGGGGACCCGGACCGGGCGGCGCTCGGCCTGGCCATCCACCTGGCCCTGAACCCCGCGCGCCGCGCCGGCGTGCAGGAACGCAAGGGCGCCCTGCTTCCCGGCCTGGACGGGGACGTGGTGGTGCTGGACCCGGCGGGTCCGGAGCGCCCCCTGCGCTCCACCCTGGTCCCGGCCTTCGAAGCCTTCCCCGGCTTCACCTCCAGGCTCTCCTTCCGCCACGTCCTGCTCCGGGGCGAACCCCGGGTCCAGGACGGCCTCCTGACCGACTCCGGCGTCCTGGGCGGTCAGCCCCTGCAGCCTTCCGCAGCAACCCTCTCCTTCCATTGAAACTTTCCTTCCCCCCGGAGCGCGCCATGCCCACCGTCGCCGAAAACCTCAAATCCTTCCAGTCCTTGAAGACGGACATGTTCCGCAAGGACTTCCTGCTCACCTGGGAGCACCCCGAAGAGGAGATCAAGGCCATCCTGGCCCTGGCCGACGCCTTCAAGGGCCTGCACAAGCAGGGCAAGTCCTACAAGTCCTTCGACACCGGGCTGGCCATCTCCATCTTCCGGGACAATTCCACCCGCACCCGGTTCAGCTTCGCCAGCGCCGCCAACGCCCTTGGCCTTGGCCTGTCCGACCTGGACGAGAGAAGAGCCAGGTCGCCCACGGCGAGACCGTCCGCGAGACCGCCAACATGATCTGCTTCCTCACCGAGGTCATCGGCATCCGCGACGACATGTTCCTCGGCGAGGGCCACACCTACATGCAGGAAGTGGGCGCAGCCCTCGACCGACGGGGCTCGAGCAGGGCGTGCTGCACCGCAGCGCCCAGCGTCGTCAACCTGCAGTGCGACATCGACCACCCCACCCAGGCCCTGGCGGACCTGTGCTGGCTGCAAGAAGCACTTCGGCGGCCTGGACAACGCTCAAGGGCAAGAAGATCGCCATGACCTGGGCGTACTCGCCCCAGCTACGGCAAGCCGCTGTCGGTGCCGCAGGGCATCATCGGGCTGATGACCCGCTTCGGCATGGACGTCGCCTGGCCTACCCGGAGGGCTACGACCTGATCCCCGAGGTCGTGGAGCTGGCCGGCAAGCGGCACGCCAAGAGCCGGCGGCAAGTTCGCGAAGGTCCACCAGCATGGAAGAGGCCTTCACGGACGCCGACATCGTCTATCCCAAGTCCTGGGCGCCGTACCGGCGTCATGGAGCGCCGGACCCAGCTGCTCAACAACGCCGACAAGGACGGGCTCAAGCAGCTGGAGAAGGAGTGCCTGGCCAACAACGCCAAGTTCACCGACTGGGAGTGCGACCGGGCCAAGATGAACGCCACCAACGGGCGGCAAGGCCCTCTACATGCACTGCCTGCCCGCCGACATCACCGACGTGAGCTGCAAGGCGGGCGAGGTCTCGGCCGAGGTGTTCGAGCAGTACCGCATCCCGACCTACCACGAGGCCAGCTACAAGCCCTTCGTGATCAGCGCGCTGATCTTCCTGTCCCGCATGCAGGACCCCAAGGCCAAGCTGGAAGCCATCGTCAAGCGCGCCCAGGATCTCTACCTGTAAGCCTCTGGAGGAACTCCCATGTCAAGGATCATCAAGAGCTTCAACGAAGAAGTGGTCAAGCGCACCGCCAAGCGCTGCAAGGCCCGGGGCATCGTCATCCCCACCTTCCAGCAGATGCGCCGCCCGGAGACCGCCCCGGAGGCGATCAAGGCCAAGCTCAAGACCGTGGGCCTGTGGGACGTGGATCCCGCCAACCTGTTCCGCATCACCTGGAAGAACGACCCCCAGAGCGGGCTGTTCGGCGGCGCCCAACTACCTGGAGATCCCCCAGGCCATCACCGGCGTGAAGGCCCGCATCATCGGGCTGGTGGGCAAGTTCTTCCCCACCGGGGCGCACAAGGTGGGGGCGGCCTTCGCCTGCCTGGTGCCGCGCCTGGTGAGCGGCGAGTTCGACCCGGACTACCACAAGGCGGTCTGGCCCTCCACCGGGAACTACTGCCGGGGCGGCGCCTTCGACTCGGCGGTGCTGGGCTGCACGGCCATCGCCATCCTGCCCGAGAACATGAGCCAGGAGCGCTTCACCTGGCTGGCCCAGATCGGCTCGGAGGTCATCGCCACCCCCGGCTGCGAGAGCAAC
>CAWFOJ010000079.1:0-4396 GCA_963816585.1 uncultured Holophagaceae bacterium
CTTCTCCCCGCTTGTCGCATTACCTGGCGGTTCCAGGACCCCCTGGCGGAGCTGGTCAAGGTCGAGCCCAAGTCCATCGGCGTGGGCCAGTACCAGCACGACGTGAACCAGACCGCCCTCAAGAAGAGCCTGGACGAGGTGGTGGAGTCCTGCGTGAACCGGGTGGGGGTGGACGTCAACTCGGCCAGCTACCGGCTGCTGTCCTACGTGGCGGGCATCGGCGAAAGCCTGGCCAAGCACATCGTCCAGCACCGGTTCGCCAACGGCGCCTTCCGGCACCGGGAGCAGCTCCTGGAGGTGGCCCGGTTCGGCGAGAAGGCCTTCCAGCAGGCGGCGGGCTTCCTGCGCATCCGGGAGGGGGACAACCCCCTGGACGCCAGCGCCGTGCACCCGGAAAGCTATCCGGTGGTGCAGCGCATCTGCCAGGTGGCGGGCAAGACCGTCCCGGAGCTGGTCGGCAACGACGCGGCGCTGGACACCCTGGACCCGGCCATCTTCACCGACGAGCGGTTCGGGGTGGAGACGGTGCGGGACATCATCGCCGAGCTCAAGAAGCCCGGCCGGGACCCCCGCCAGCGGTTCGAGGCGGTGGTGTTCAAGGAAGGGGTGCACAAGCCCGCCGACCTGGAAGTGGGCATGGAGCTCCAGGGCATCGTCACCAACGTCACCGACTTCGGCGCCTTCGTGGACGTGGGGGTGCACCAGGACGGACTGGTCGCACCTTTCGGAAATCTCCCATCACTACGTGAAGAACCCCGCCGACGCCCTCAGCGTGGGCCAGTCGGTGCGGGTGAAGGTGCTGGCGGTGGACCTGAAGTCCAAGCGCATCGGCCTGTCCATCAAGGCCCTCCTGCCCGGCGGCGAGGCCGGTCCCCGGGGCGATGGGCACCGCGGCCGAACGCCGGCCCCGGCCCCGGCCCGAAGAGACCCGGCCCAGGGCCGGGGGCGAAGCCGCCCACGGCCAGCCGCGGCCGCCCAGGCCGCCAAGGCCGCCGCGCCCGGACGGGCCCAGGCCCGGCGCCAATCCCGGCGCCAATCCGGGTGCCAATCCCGGAGTCGGGGATCACCGTCCCGAGCGCCGTCCCGAGCGCCGTCCGGAAACGTCTGCCCCGCGCAAGCCCGAGCGGCGCCCCGAAGGGGCCCCCCCGCGCAAGCCCGACCGGGGCAACGAGGCGCCGCTGGCCGCCAGCCTCTCGGACCTGATGGCCAAGTTCAACAAAGGGCTTCGATGAGCCCACGGCTGGGAGCCGTGCTGCTCCTGCTGGCATGCGCCGGGTGCGACCGGCTGTGGGAGCATCCCCCGCGCCGGATCTACGCGCCCTGGGAGGAAGGCCTGACCCTGGGCTATGAAGATCCGACCCTGCCCTCCGCGGAGCGATTCCGGCACCGCCAGCAGGTGCGGGTGAAGGAAGTCCTCCAGGGTGCCGACGGCCTGGCGATCACCAAGACCTACACCACCCTGGCCGGGCAGTGGGAAGGGAAGGTGCTGGAAAAGGACGGCGGCGTCCAACTCCAGACCGGTTTCGGGGCCCTCCAGATGCTGCCCGAAGGGTTTCCCGACAAGGTCAGCCGCTGGGTGGTGCGGGGCACGTTCAACCGGGTGGTGGGCCGGGCGGCGGCGGACCTGCCGGGGGTGCGCCTGCCAGACCCCGCCCGGGCGGTGGGCATCTGGGTGGAGACGGTACCCCTGGACCGCCCGTTCCCCCGCATTCGAACGTTCTACCTGCCCGACATCGGCGAGGCCGAGACCCTCACCTGGATGAACGGGCGCTGGGTCACCACCAATATCCTGGTGACCCGCGGCTTCACCGACGTTCCCCGCGCCGGCGGCGGCAAATCCCAAGGGAGTCCCTCATGACCGAAGCGAACAGCGAACCGACCCTGCCTCCCGGAGCGGCCAAGGGCTTCCTGCGGGACAACCTGGAGGTGGTCTGCTTCGCCATCCTCATCATCATGTTCTTCAAGACCTTCGTCGGGCAGCAGTTCACCATCCCGTCCGCGTCCATGCGCAACACCCTGATGATCGGGGACCACCTGCTGGTGAACAAGTTCATCTTCGCGGTGCCCCAGTGGTCCTGGGAGGAGAGGCTGTTCCCCATGCGCAAGCCGGAGCGGGGCGACGTCATCGTGTTCCGTTATCCCCTGGACCGGTCCACGGACTACGTGAAGCGCTGCGTGGCCCTGCCCGGGGACACCATCGAGATGCGCAAGAAGCGCCTCTACCTCAACGGCCAGCTGTGCACCGGCCCCTGGGAGTACCACATCCTGAACCGGGAGGATGGACCCATGCCCGGACCTTGGCCCCTCTCCCGGGACGCTGGCCCCCTGGAACGGCGCCCGGAAAACCTGACCCTCGCCTGGCCCTTCGCCGACTCGGACGTCCTGGCCATGGACATGCAGGGCCACGACATGCTCGAGGGCGGGTTCCGGGACAACATGGGCCCCTTCACTGTGCCGCCCGGACGGTTGTTCGCCATGGGCGACAACCGGGACAATTCCGCCGACAGCCGCTACTGGGGCTTCCTGCCCATCGACCACCTGCGGGGACGGCCGTTCATCGTCTGGTGGAGCTACCGGGAAGGCGGCAACGACGACACCAATGCCAGAGTGCCTGAAGGGCCGGGGGATGTGCTGGCCAATTTCGCGGACGGGGCGCGGCATTTCTTCGCCCGCACCCGCTGGGAGCGCACGGGTACGATTCCCCGCTGACGCCCCGGTGGTTCAGCCGAACAGGCCGCCTGGGGTGGTCTCCAGGCCCAGGTAGGCGTAGGCCGCGCCCGTGGCCTTGCGGCCCTGCTGGGTGCGGTCCAGGAAACCGATCTGCATGAGGTACGGCTCCACCAGGTCTTCCAGGGCGCCGCCGTCCACTTCCCCCAGGGCCGCCGCGAGGGTGCGGACGCCCACCGGGCCGCCCCGGAACTTGACGCACAGGGCCTCCAGGTAGGCCCGGTCCAGGCCTTCCAGGCCCAGGTCGTCCACCTCGTGCAGGGCCAGGCAGGCGTCGGCGATGGGCGAGGTGATGATCCCCTGGCCCTTCACCTCGGCATAGTCCCGGCACCGGCGCAGCAGGCGGTTGACGATCCGGGGCGTGCCCCGGCTGCGCCGGGCGATGGCTTCGGCCCCTTCGGGAGCCATCTCCACCCCCAGCACCTTGGCGGAGCGGGTGGCGATGATGGTCAGTTCCTTCCGGGTGTAGTACTCCAGGCGGTGAACCATGCCGAACCGGTCGTGCAGGGGCTTGGAGAGGAGTCCGGCCCGGGTGGTGGCGCCCACCAGGGTGAAGGGCCGCAGGTCGACCTTGAGGGTCTGGGCCGAGGGGCCCTGGCCGATGAGGATGTCCAGCTTGCGGTCCTCCATGGCCGAATAGAGCATCTCCTCGATGGCGACGGGCATCCGGTGGATCTCGTCGATGAAGAGGAACTCCCCCTCTTCCAGGTTGGTGAGGATCGCCGCCAGGTCCCCTTTCTTTTCCAGGGCGGGGGCCTGGATCACCTTGCACCCGGCGCCCATCTCGTTGGCCAGCACGTGGGCCAGGGTGGTCTTGCCCAGGCCCGGGGGGCCGAACAGCAGCACGTGGTCCAGGACCTCCCGGCGCCGCTGGGCGGCGCGCAGGGCGATCTCCAGGCGAGCCTTGACCTTCTCCTGGCCGATGTATTCCTGCAGGTTCTGGGGCCGCAGGGAATACTCGAACGGCTCGTCCCGTTCCGCAGGGTCCAGGTCGGGGTTCCGGTGGAATTCCATGGCCCCATTTCCTCACGTTCGCCAGGGTCCTGTCCACTGGCCCGGGTCTAATATACTGGCAGCATGCCGTGGCGCACCGCGGCCTGTCCAGCGGAGGGTCCGTGCCAGAGACAGCTTCCATCCGCATCCGGGACCGGTACGGCTTCGAGCGTTCGGTGCCGGCCCGGGCGCCCATGGTCCTGGGGCGCCAGGACCAGTGCGACGTGATCCTCCCGGACAGCATGGTCAGCCGGACCCACCTGCGGGTCCTGCAGGAGGAAGGCGGCTGGTGGGTGGAGGACCTGGGCTCCTCCCACGGCACTTTCCACCAGGACCAGCGCATCACCCGCATGCGCTGGGAACCGGGGAGCACCCTGCGGGTGGCGGACGGGGCCTACCACCTGACCCTGGAGCCGAAGGCGCCGGCCTCCGCCAGCGAGGTGAACCTCCAGGCCATCCTTCAGACCGCCACCCTGCTGGCCAGGGAGGTGGAACTGGATGAGCTTCTGGAGCAGACCCTGACCGGCTCCTGGCCATCACCGGCACCGAGCGGGGCTGCATCCTGCTGCCGGAGCACGGGGACCTGGCGGTCAAGGCCCAGCGCAACCTGGGCAGCGGCGCCCCCCTGGCCCAGGACATCCGGCTGTCCATGTCCAGCCTGCGCCAGGTGTTCGAC
>CAWFOJ010000080.1:0-10609 GCA_963816585.1 uncultured Holophagaceae bacterium
CTCTCTCTCTCTCTCTCTCTCTCTCTCTCTCTCTCTCTCTCTCTCTCTCTCTCTCTCTCTCTCTCTCTCTCTCTCTCTCTCTCTCTCTCTCTCTCTCTCTCTCTCTCTCTCTCTCTCTCTCTCTCTCTCTCTCTCTCTCTCTCTCTCTCTCTCTCTCTCTCTCTCTCTCTCTCTCTCTCTCTCTCTCTCTCTCTCTCTCTCTCTCTCTCTCTCTCTCTCTCTCTCTCTCTCTCTCTCTCTCTCTCTCTCTCTCTCTCTCTCTCTCTCTCTCTCTCTCTCTCTCTCTCTCTCTCTCTCTCTCTCTCTCTCTCTCTCTCTCTCTCTCTCTCTCTCTCTCTCTCTCTCTCTCTCTCTCTCTCTCTCTCTCTCTCTCTCTCTCTCTCTCTCTCTCTCTCTCTCTCTCTCTCTCTCTCTCTCTCTCTCTCTCTCTCTCTCTCTCTCTCTCTCTCTCTCTCTCTCTCTCTCTCTCTCTCTCTCTCTCTCTCTCTCTCCCCCCCCCCCCCCCCCCCCCCCCCCCGTCCACAGATACCTCACTGCGCTTTTACTCGCTCAATTTCCTTCTCGGGCAAGATCGGCACGGTTGGTATTACCGAAACCGTGGTGTTCGGCAGGAGCACTCGGCATTCCTGATTTACAGTATGTTAACCCCTTGTCGGTTTATTTTGTCACCAATTGCAACGGTGAAGGCGACGGCAACCTCATGGAGGCTTTTCAGTGGAACCTGCATCCGTTTGTCGACAACGTCTCCATCAAGGGCCAACTCCTTATCATGGCCAGCACGAGGGCTCCAGGATGAAGAGGGCAAGGAACGGGGTCGAAAATCAACCTATGTATTATTCGCCGTTGCGGCGCCGAATAATACATGGTCAGCAGCGAGGTCCAGAATACGCGCATGAGCCCCCTTTCCACTGTCTCCTGGTTGTCCCGATGCCTGGCCGCGCCGGGGTTCCCTCTGGCGTTGCTGGGGATCTGGGCCCTGGAAGCCTGGCTGACCCGGGTCCGCCTGGGGGACCTCCCGGACCTGCCCGGGCCGGACCCGGCCCCGGCGCTGCCGCCGGTGGCCCTCTGCATCCCGGTGCGCAACGAGGAACGGGAACTGGGGCCGGCCCTGGATTCCTGGCTGGGCCAGGACTACCCGTCCCTGCGCATCCTGGCGGTGGACGACGGCTCCACCGACCGGACGCCGGAAATCCTGGCCCAGCGGGCCGATCCGCGCCTGCGCGCGCTGCGCGTGGACCAACTGCCCCCGGGCTGGCTGGGCAAGAACCATGCCCTGCACCTGGCCTCCTGCCAGCCGGAGGCCTTGGAAGCCGAGTGGCTGCTGTTCGCCGACGCCGACGCCCAGGTCGCTCCGGACCTGCTGCGCCGGGCCTTCGCCCTCCTGGAGCGTTGCCCCGCCGACCTCTTGACCCTGCTTCCCGCCCTGGACACGGTGGGGTGGACCGAACGGATGTTCATGCCGGTGGCGAACCTGGTCTTCCTCTGGCTGGTGCCCTTGCGCCGGGTCCCGGATCCGCGCAGCCGCGTCGCCTGCGGGGTGGGCGGATTCATCCTGGTGCGCCGCCGGGCCTACCAGGCCGCCGGGGGCCACGGGGGAGCGCCCATGGCGGCGGTGGACGACATGTGGCTGGCGTACCGGGTCAAGGCGGCCGGCTTCGTGAACCGGGTGGCCCTGGGCGGGCCCTACCTGCACCTGCGCATGTACCACGGCCCCCGGGAGATCGTCCGGGGCCTGCGCAAGAACATCCTGGCCCTGCCCTGGACCTTCCCGCTGGCGCCGGTCCTGGCCGCGGCGGCGCTGTTGGCCACCTTCGGCTGCGTGCTGGCGGCCCTGGGCGGCCATCCCGGAGCCGGACTGCTGCTCTGGCTGCTGGTGCCGCCCCTCCTGGGGGAAGCGCACCAGCGCTTCACCGGCAGGCCGGTGGACCTGGCCTGGGCGTTCTGGCCCCTGAGCGGCGCGCTGGTGCTGGCCGGGCTCGTGCCCGCCTTCTGGGACCGCCTGCGGGGGGTGAACCGCTGGCGGGGCCGGGACGTGCCTATTCGAAAACCTTGATGGTCTCGTCCAGCTTGCGCAGCACCGCCAGGATCTTGAACGGCTCCACCGGCATGTAGTCCACGGCCCCGGCCGCCAGGGCCCGGTTGCGCTTGAGCTCCAGGTCGTCGACGGTGCCCGCCACCAGGATCGGCAGGGGGCACTTCTCCTGTTCGACCAGTTGGCGGGCCAGCTCCAGCGGGCTGGACAGGCGCAGGTGGTTGTGGACGACGATCAGCCGGATGCGTCCCCAGCCGGCACCGTCCCCGGGAGCCAGGAACGGCCGCACCGGCCCCTTGATGTAGTCCAGGCTCAGCACCCCGAACTTGCGGCCCAAAGCTTCGCCCATGTGCCGGGCGAAGTCCTCCCGCTCGGTGAGGATCAGGAAGGCCGGGTCCCGGTCCACCCACACGCGCACCTGGGGCAGCGCCGCCGGGCGCTCCTTGGCCCCCTGGCGGTCCCCGGACTCGTAGGCCTCCTGGTCCCGCATGGCCTGGAGGCGCTGCTGGCCTTCCAGCCAGCTGCGGTACCTGGCCCAGGACGGTGCGGTCCACCCGGTCGGTGAAGCGCATGCCCACGTAGTCGTCGCCGAAGTAGGCCACCTTGGCGTAGGTGGTGATGCGCAGGTCCTCCTCCAGGGTCAGGTCCAGGGTGGATTCCTCGCCCATGCGCAGCACCTCATGGACCTTGCGCGGCGAGCCGGGCACGGTGAGCTCGAAACCCTCGTGGCCCATGCCCTTGATCTGGCCGTCCAGGAGCGCGCTGCGGGCGTTGGTGAAGGTCACCTTGGGGGCGGTTTCCGGCACGAAGAAGGCCACCCGGTGGTCGTCGGTGCGGCGCAGGGACCGGGGCACCGAAAGGGCCGCGCAGCCCACTCCCTCCCATTCGGCGAAGCCCTTGAAGTCCACCACCGCCTCGTACTGGAAGCCCCGGTCCTCGATCCCCACCGAGACTTTCTCCACGGGCGGCAGGTCCCAGGCGCCCCGCTCCTGGGCCGGCATGGCCACCAGGATGCGTTCCGCTTCCTGGGCCAGGAGCTGGAAGGGCCCGTGCCGGTCCCGGGCCGAGAGGGTCACCTTCAACGCCCCCAGGCACAGGCGCTGGAGGATGATGCGGATGCTCAGGTCGTCTTCGAGGGTGCGCAGATCCTTGGACATGGAAAGCCTAAGTGGAGGAAACAGGGTTGGGCAGCCAGCGCTGCAGGGCGTCCCTCAGGTCGCGGATGGCGATGGGCTTGGCCAGGTAGTCGTCCATTCCCGCCTCCAGGCAGCGCTCCCGGTCCCCGGGCATGGCGTTGGCGGTCATGGCCAGGATCCGGATCCTCCGGGCGCCCCCTTCCCGCTCCCGGATCCGGCGGGAAGCCTCGAACCCGTCCATCTCGGGCATCTGGCAGTCCATGAGGATGAGGTCGTAAGGGCTCGCCCTGGCCGCCGCGCAGGCTTCCAGCCCGTTCTCGGCGAGCGCCGGGGTCACGCCCAGCTTTTTCAAGGACCGCCACCGCCACGCGCTGGTTCACCAGGTTGTCCTCGGCCAGGAGCACCCGGATGGAGGCGAACACCTCCGGGGTGGGACACCAGCGGCGCCGGCGCCGCCGGCGCCGGCAGGCCGCCCCGGTGCCCTTCCAGCAGGGTCGCGCAGGTGCGACACGCGCAGGGGCAGGGGCAGGAATCGGGAACCGGCAGCCCCGCGGGCTGGGCGGCCTCCGTCCTTGGCGTACTGGGAACGGGCGCGCACCAGGCGCGTGTGCGCCAGGCCCGGGTCCTGGCGCACGCCCTGGAGGAACCGCAGCAGGTCCGGGGCCAGGTCGGCCCCGCCGGGAAACATCACGACGGCGGTGGCGTCGTCCAGGGGGCCGATGGCGCGCAGCCGTTCCAGGGCCTCGCCCCCCGGGGCCAGGCGCTCGGTGCGGAAGCCCCACTCCCGCAGCTGGGCGTCCAGGAACCCGGCGCCGGGCTCTCCCAGCCCGGCCAGGAAGAAGCGCGGGCGGGTGTCCGGGAACCAGGTCTCCCGGTCCGCTTCCGCCGCCTGGAAGCGGGCGGTCAGCCAGAAGATGGAGCCCTTGCCGGGGGTGCTGCGCACCCCGATGGCTCCGCCCATGAGCTCGGCGATGCGCCTGCAGATGGCCAGCCCCAGGCCGGTGCCGCCGTACTTGCGGGTGGTGGCCGAATCGCCCTGGTAGAAGGACTGGAACAGCTTGGCCGCCACCTCTTCGCGCATGCCGATGCCGGTGTCCTCCACTTCGAAGCGCAGCGTGACCCCCGGCTGCGTCGCGTCGCCCGCCTCCTCCAGGAGCACCCGGATCATCACCCAGCCCTCCCGGGTAAACTTGACGGCGTTGTCCACCAGGTTGGTGGCCACCTGGCGGACCCTGCCGGCGTCTCCGACGAAATGGCGGGGGACGCGCGGAGGGTACTGCAAAATCAAGTCGATCTTCTTCTCCTCCGCCTTGGGCTCGAGCATCTCAACGACTTCCTCCAGCACCAGGCGCAGGTCGAAGGCGAATCTCTCGATGGTCAGCCTGCGAGCTTCCACCTTGGAGAAGTCCAGGATGTCGTTGATCACCGTAAGCAGCGCTTCTCCGGACTTGCGGACGGTCTCGGCGTAGTCCCTCTGGTCGGCGCTCAATTCGGTGTCCAGCAGCAGGCCGGTCATGCCGATCACGCCGTTCATGGGCGTGCGGATCTCGTGGCTCATATTGGCCAGGAAGTCGGACTTGAGGCCGCCCATGCGCACCGCCTCGTCCCGGGCCTGGCTCAGTTCCCAGTTCTTCATCTCCAGGTCCAGGGCGGCCCTGGCCAGCTTCTCCTCGGACCGGCGCCGCTCGGTGATGTCCCGGAACTGCCAGAAATGGCCGTAGAACTCGTCCCCGGCCTCGATGGGAACATAGTCCAGGGCCAGGATCCGGCCGTCGGCCATGGGCAGTTCGGCGCCGGTGGCGGCCTTGCGGCGCGCCAGCATGGCTCCCTGGAACTCCTGGAAAGCCTCCGGATCCTGGAACTGGTTCCGGATCATCTCCAGCAGTTCCTCGGCCTCGCTCCCGGTGAGGAACTGAGGCGGCACCGGCACCTGGAACATGCGGCAGAACGACTCGTTGATGAGGGAGACGCCCCGCTGGGGATTCTCCACCAGGATGGCGTCGGCCATGTTCTCGATCAGGGCCTGCAGCCGGGAGGTGAGGGAGTTGAGGGCGGCCTCGCCGCGCTTGCGTTCGGTGATGTCGTTCATGGTGCCCGAGACGCCGGTCACCACGCCCCCCTCCCCCAGGGTGATGCGGGTGTACATCTCCACCCACCGCACCTGGTCGTCCCGGGTGCGGAACCGGAACTCCCCCCGCACCGTGTCCTGGGCCGCCTCCTTGGCGCGGGTGAGCATGTCCAGGTAACGCCCCTTGTCCACCGGGTGCATGCGGTCCAGGAAGGGGGTGCCCAGGCTTGCCGCCACCGGGAACCCGGTCATGTCCTCCCAGGCCGGGTTCAGGAACGACCAGTTGCCGTCAGGGTCGATCTGGAACACGGTCTCCCGGAGGTGGTCCACCAGGGACTTGTACCGGGCCGGGTCGGCGGGCGGCGAGGCCGGCTCCCCTGCCGGGCGCAGGCGGGCGCCCACCGCCGCCAGGAAGGCGTCCCAGGCTGGGCCCTGGGGCACCGGGGTGCCTGAGGCAGCCAGGGCAGCGAGATGCTGATCGAGGAAAGGGATGGGTTCCATGGGAGGCCGGCGGGTTCCTGGGCGGAAGATGAGAATGCTTTCATACTATCCAGTGGCCGGGCTCTTAGGTGTATCGGCCGCGGCGGACGGCAAAAGAAATTTCTTGTTTTTTTCGCCTCTCGCCTTCAAGCTTGGACGTGCCCCACCGGCACCCTCTCCTCCTCGCGCCCCGGAGTTCCCCATGGCCACCCCCGTCAACGAACAGGAAGACCGCATCAAAGTCCTGAACCGCGCTCTGGCGGATATCGAGCGCCAGTTCGGCAAGGGCTCGATCATGCGCCTGGGCGAGCAAATTCATGAGGACGGCATCGACGTGATCTCCACCGGCTCCATCGTCCTGGACGCCGCCCTGGGGGTGGGCGGCGTGCCCGCGGGCCGGGTGGTGGAAATCTACGGGCCCGAGGCCAGCGGCAAGACCACCCTTGCGCTGCACATGGTCGCCGCAGGCCCAGAAGAAGGGCGGCTTGCCGCCTACATGGACGCCGAGCACGCCCTGGACCCGGACTACGCCCGCAAGCTTGGAGTGGACATCGACAAGCTTTCATCAGCCAGCCGGACAGTGGCGAGCAGGCCCTGGAGATGTGCGACCAGCTGGTCCGCAGCGGAGCCCTGGACATCATCGCGGTGGATTCGGTGGCGGCCCTGGTGCCCAAGGCGGAGATCGAGGGGGAGATGGGCGAGATCCAAGTAGGGCTCCAGGCCCGCCTCATGAGCCAGGCCCTGCGCAAGATGACCGCCTCCATCAGCCGCACCAACACCTGCGTGGTGTTCATTAACCAGATCCGCATGAAGATCGGCGTGATGTTCGGCAACCCCGAGACCACCACCGGCGGCAACGCCTTGAAGTTCTACTCTTCGGTGCGCCTGGACGTGCGCAGCATCCAGAGCATCAAGGGCAACACCGGCGATCCCCTGGTGGCCGCCAAGGACGAGGACTCCTCGGTGGTGGGCAAGAAGACCAAGGTCAAGGTGGTGAAGAACAAGGTTGCCCCGCCCCTCAAGGTGGCCACCTTCGACATCATGTACGGCGAGGGCATCAGCCGCCTTGGAGAACTGGTGGAACTGGGCACCCAGCTGGAGATCATCCAGAAAAGCGGCTCCTGGTACAGCTACAAGGACTCCCGGCTGGGCCAGGGTGCCGATAACGTCAAGAAGCTCCTGGCCGACAACCCCGAACTGGCCGACGAAATCGAATCCCAGGTGCGCACCAAACTAGGCCTCAAGGCACTGTAGGAGCACCTGCGCCATTTTGCTGGCGCGTGCGTGCCCCGGTGCGGCGGCAGGACCGTCGGTCCTGGTTCCGTGCGATGCGCCGGCCCACCGTTGCTCGGCTTCGTCAGTCCGTCCTCGCTGCGCTGCGGGCGGTCTGACGAAGCACTCGCTTGCTCGTCGGGGCCGACCGAAGAACTTGGGTATCGGTGCCTTCGGGGCGACCTGCGGGTATCGCCTTTCCAAACTTTACAGGTCCCTTCACACCTGCCAAACCAGGGGGACTCGCCAAGCCCTGTCAGCCAGCAGGAGCTTCCTGACCCACTCGTAACTCACCGAACCCAATGTCCGATGCGGCTCGACGGCCACCAACGGTGGGCCGGCGCCTCGCAAGGAACCTGTGCGACAGGCCTGCCGCCGGTCGGGGGGGATCAGCCCACCGGGTTGCGCAACACGCCCAGGCCTTCCACCTCGCATTCAACAACGTCGCCGGGTTTGAGGAATTCGGGCGGGTTGCGGGCGAAGCCCACGCCGGCGGGGGTGCCGGTGGCGATGACGTCGCCGGGGAGCAGGGTCATGCCCTTGGACAGCCACTCGATGGTGGCGGGAAGGTCGAAGATCATCTGGGCGGTGTTGCCGTCCTGCTTGAGCACGCCGTTCACTTTGCAGGTGAGGCGCAGGGCCTGGGGGGCGGGCACCTCGTCCTTGGTCACCAGCCATGGGCCCATGGGGCAGGTGCCGTCCAGGCTCTTGCCCTTGAAGAACTGGCCGCCGTGCCCGGTCTGCACGTCCCGGGCGGAGACGTCGTCGATGACCGTGTAGCCGAACACGTGGTCCATGGCCCGTTCCCGGGGGATGTCCACTCCGCCGGGTCCGAGGACGACGCCCAATTCCACTTCCCAGTCCAGTTCCTGGGTGGCCTGGGCGTGGATGGGGATGGTGGCCCCGGGGGCCAGCACCGCGGTGGTGGCCTTGGTGAAGAAGATCGGCCGGGTTGGCAGCTTCACCTCCTTGCCCCGGCTGGCGGCGGCTTCCTTGCTGTGGTCGGCGTAGTTCCAGCCCAGGCACAGGATGTTGCGCCGGGGCTCGGGGATGGGGGCCAGCAACCGGACCCGCTCCAGAGGCTGGCGGGAGCCTCGGGCCAGGGCCTCCCGGGCGGCGGCCAGGCCGGCTTCGCCGGCGGCCACCAGGTCCAGCATGGAAGCGAAGGGCAAGGCCACGTAGTGGTCCATCCCGGCCAAGGCGGCCACGATGGGGCGGGAATCCTGGAGGCAGGTGATCAGGCGCATGGTCGCACTCCTAGTTGTCTTTGCTCTGCACGCCCAGGCTGAGCCCGCGCAGGTGTGCCGGCACTGGGCTGGAGGTCTGGGCGGCGCGGGCCCCGGAAGCCGCCCGTTCCTGCATGGGCGCGCTGACCTGGCGGGGGCGGGCGCCGCCCGGGGAGCGGAACAGTTCGGCCATCTGCTCACCGGTGGCGAACTGCTCCAGGCGGGCCAACTGGGCCGCGGTGGGGAAACCTTCGTAGCGCAGTCGCCGGGGGCCCCAGATGTCCACGGGCGTGCCCCGCAGCTCCGAGATGCGGGGCAGGGTCTGGCGGAAGTAGATGCCCAGGGGCCGCCCGTCGGCGGTCACGAAGCCCACCAGGTCGGCTTCCGGCACCAGCACCGGCCGCCCTTCCCGCCAGAGGGTGTAGCTCACCGAGCGGCCCTGTTGGGTGTGGATCAGGCCCACCGGCGCCGGCTCGCCCAGGTCCGTCCCCAGGCTGCCCTCCTGGGCCCGGTAGGCTTCCAGCTGGTCCCCCTGGCGCAGCTCCCGCTGGGGCTGGGCCATGGGATGGGGATCCTGGAGGTTGGCGGGCAGGAAGTGGTCGTCCACCTGCTGGTACACGGTGCCCATGAGCCGGGGGCCGGGGCCGCCCAGGGACTTGACCACCGTCTCCACCAGCTGGGGCAGCAGCACCTGGGGCGCCACATAGAGTTCATCCTCGCTGGGGATGGCAAGGAAGATGTTCTGCCCCGGGAACAGCCCCCGCCAGAGTTCCGGGAGCAGGAACCGGGCGGCGCTGTGCCCGTCCGGGAAGACCCCCGGTAGATGCCGCTGGGCTGGCGCTGGAAGGGGCAGTGGAGGGAGCGCTCCCGCAACTGGTCCATGCTGCGGTCCAGCACGTCCTCCCAGGTGACGCCCCAGAGGGTCAGCCAGGGGGCGGGCATGGTCTGGCCGCACACGGCCATGCGCAGGGCCAGCCCCTCCAGGAAGGGGCGGTAGAAGAAGCCGTCCCGCTCCCCCATCCAGCTGGGCACCAGGCGCGGGGCCAGGTCGTACTGGGCCTCGGCCCACAGGGGCGGCAGAGCCCAGCCGTGATCCATCAGTTCCCGGATGGCGTCGCCCCAGTGGCCGCGCTCCTCGGCGCCCAGATGGGGAAAATCCTCCAGGTGTGGCTCCAGCCCGGGCAGGTCGACGGGAAGGTTCCTGGCTCCCAGGATCTCCTCGAGGGTGGGCAGGGCCTGTTTGGGTGCGGACTGGAAAAATCGGGAAAGGAAAGCCATGACACATCCATTAGTTAACTCTTATTTTGCCCCAAGCCGAGTGGAAAGGATTGCCGTAATCTGGAGGTATGGGACCTCTCGACTCCCTTTCCCGGCCCATGAAGGCTTTGCGCGTATCGGTGACGGACCGGTGC
This sequence comes from uncultured Holophagaceae bacterium, assembly GCA_963816585.1. Taxonomy (GTDB): domain Bacteria; phylum Acidobacteriota; class Holophagae; order Holophagales; family Holophagaceae; genus Mesoterricola. The sequence continues at coordinate 9,627 of CAWFOJ010000080.1, forward strand.
AACTTCCGCTGTCCTTACTGTATGCCAAGGGAGGGCTTCGGGGAGGGTTTCAAGTTCCTGGACCGGAAAGAAATTCTCACCTTCGAAGAAATCGTGCGCCTGGTGCGGGTCTTCGCCGGGCTGGGGGTGGATAAAGTCCGCCTCACCGGCGGCGAGCCGTTGCTGCGCCGGGGTCTGCCGGGCCTGGTGGCGGAGCTGGCGCGAGTTCCAGAACTGCGGGAAGTGACCCTCACCACCAACGGCTCCCTCCTGGCGGGCCTGGCCCGGCCCTTGAGGGATGCCGGCCTGAGCCGCCTGACGGTCAGCCTGGATTCCCTGGATCCCCAGCGGTTCCAGGCCAACGGGGACACCACCGTCACCCTGGCCCAGGTGCTGGAAGGGCTCAAGGCGGCCCGGGCCGCCGGATTCCAGGGCACCAAGCTCAACTGCGTGCTGCGCCGGGGCGAGAACGACGCGGACATCCTGCCCCTGGCGGACTTCGCCCGGCGGGAGGGCTACACCCTGCGCTTCATCGAGTTCATGGACGTGGGTACCCGCAACGGCTGGCGCCTGGATGCGGTGATCCCGGCCGCGGAGGTGGCCGGCATCATCGCCGCCCGGTGGCCCATGGAGCGTTACTGGAAGACCGCCCCCAACTGCGTGTCCCAACACTGGCGATACCTGGACGGGGCCGGCGAACTGGGGCTCATCGCCTCGGTCACCGAGCCGTTCTGCGCCGGTTGCGACCGGGCGCGGCTGTCGGCGGATGGATCCTTGTTCACATGCCTGTTCGCTTCCCAGGGGCTGGACCTGAAAGGCTTCCTGAGGGCCGGGACCTCGGACCAGGACCTGGCGGCCCTGCTGGAAGCCCGCTGGAGGCGCCGGGATGACCGCTACTCGGAGATACGCAGCGCCCAGACCGCCAGCCTGCCCCGGGCCGAGATGTTCCACCTGGGCGGATGATCACCCCAGAGCAATACGTACGTAGTTGAAGTAGGTATAAC
>CAWFOJ010000081.1:0-7383 GCA_963816585.1 uncultured Holophagaceae bacterium
TCATTGTCGGCCCGGGCAGGTCCGGGAGGTCCCCCAGGCGGACCCGGGTCAGCCAGGCTTCCAGGGCCCAGATCCCCAGCAACGCCAGAGGGAACCCCGGCGCGGCCAGGCATCGGGACAACCAGGAGACAGTGGAAAGGGGGCTCATGCGCGTATTCTGGACCTCGCTGCTGACCATGTATTATTCGGCGCCGCAACGGCGAATAATACATAGGTTGATTTTCGACCCCGTTCCTTGCCCTCTTCATCCTGGAGCCCTCGTGCTGGCCATCGCCCACCATCCCGAGCCGCTGGGCGAGACCTTGGCCTTGCTGGCCCTGCTCTGGCTGGCCGCCAAACTGGGGGGTGAACTGGCCCTGCGCCTGAAGCTCCCGGCGGTGGCCGGCGAGCTGGGGGCGGGCCTGGCCCTGGGCGCCCTGCACCAGCTGGCGGCATGGTTCCCGGGGGTGGCCGCCGATCCGCCCCTGGACCTTCTGGGCAACCTTGGCATCGTGGTGCTCATGTTCGCGGTGGGCCTGGAATCCACCGTGCCGCAGATGGTCCAGGTGGGGTTGCCGGCGGTGCGGGTGGCGGTGCTGGGGGTACTGGCGCCCATGGCCGTGGGGCTCCTGGCCGCCTGGTTGCTCCTGCCCGCCGGCACACCCCTGGTGGCGGACCTGTTCGTGGGCGCCTGCTTGTGCGCCACCTCCATCGGCATCTCGGCCCAGGTGCTGCGCCAGGCCGGAGCCGCCAAGTCCCGGGAAGGGCGCGTGATCGTCGGTGCGGCGGTGGTGGACGACGTGCTGGGCCTGCTGGTGCTCGGGGCCGTGGGCGGGGCGGTGGCGGTGGCGGAGGGCGGGGGCATGGACTGGGGGAATCTGGGCGGGAGCCTGGCTTTGGCCTTGGGCTTCCTGGCGGCGGCCCTGACCCTGGGCCGGTACGCCACCCCGCACCTGTTCCGTCAGGCCAGCCGCTTGCGCAGCGAGCAGGTGCTGCTGCCCGTGGCCCTGGGCTTCGCGTTCCTGCTGGCCTGGCTGGGCAGCCTGGCGGGTCTGGCGCCCATCGTCGGGGCCTATGCGGCCGGGCTCATCCTGGAGCCGGCTCACGTGCAGGTGCTGGAAAAGCGGGAATTGTACCGCCTGGAGCAGCTGGTGCACCCCCTGGTGGTGACCCTCTCGCCCCTTTTCTTCGTGCTCATGGGGGCCCGCATCGACTCCTCGGCCCTGGTGGCGCCCCGCACCCTCCTGCTCGCCCTGGTGCTGGGATTGCTGGGCACGGGCGGCAAGCTGGCGGCCGGATGGGCCGCAGGAGGAGGCCTGAACCGCGAGGTGGTGGGGTGGGGCATGGTGCCCCGCGGGGAAGTCGGGCTCATCTTCGTGGCGGTGGGCAGCAGCCTGCGGCTGGACGGCCGGCCGCTGCTTGACCCGGTGCTCCAGGCGGGCGTGGTGGGCGCCCTGCTGCTCACCACCGTGGCCGGGCCGGTGGGCCTGGGCCGGGCCCTGCGCCGGCGCAGGGCCGCGACGCGTCCTTAGAGACAAGCTATAATCCCGCGTTGGGAATGATTTCTAAGCTGTTTTTTCCGATCCTTTTTCCCAGATTTCCAAGGATACGCCCATGTCCAGAACGGCATCCCCTCCGGGACTCCTGGCCCTGGCCTATGGCGCCTTCTGCTACCTGGCGTTCCTGGCGGCGTTCGCCTACCTCATCGCCTTCGTGGGCGACCTGGGCGTGCCCCGCTCGGTGTCCGCGGGCCCGCCTGGGCCGCCGGGCCGGACCCTGGCGGCGGATCTGGGGCTCCTGGCCCTGTTCGCGGTCCAGCACAGCCTCATGGCGCGTCCGGCGTTCAAGCGCCTCTTGACCCGGCTGGTGCCCGCCCCGGTGGAGCGCAGCACCTATGTCCTGGCCTCCTGCCTGGCCCTGGCGGCCCTGTTCCGGTTCTGGCGCCCCCTGCCGGCGGTGGTGTGGCACCTGGGCCCTTCCGCCCTGCGCCTGGCGGCCTGGGCCGGGTTCTGGGGCGGCACCGCCCTGGTCCTGGCCAGCACCTTTCTCATCAACCACCTGGACCTGTTCGGGCTGGCCCAGGTGTGGGCCCGGTTCCGGGGCTGGCCGTACCGGGAACCGGAGTTCCGCCTCACCGCCCTGTACGCCCGGGTGCGGCACCCCCTCATGCTGGGGTTCCTGGTGACCTTCTGGTGCGCCCCGGTCATGACCGCCGGCCACCTGCTGTTCGCCGCCGGCGCCAGCGGCTACATCCTGGCCGGCACCCTCCTGGAGGAGCGGGACCTGGTGCGGAACCTGGGAACTCCTTACGCCGCCTATCGGAAGGCGGTGCCCCGGTTCTTCCCGGTGCCCTGGCGGCGGGCCGGGCTTCCGCGGGACCCGTCCCGGTGAGCGTCAGCCCGCCCGCTTTCCCCCGTCCTGCCGGGAACGCCCGGCCCCCGAATGGAATCCAAGCAATGCGGCGACTTGGACAAGGCGGGAGGGATGTACACGTCCCCGGGGGTTCAGGGAATGGGAGATCGGTGACATCGACGTCATCCGCCGGGGCCGGACCTACCACCTGTTCCACCTGGTGCTGCCCAACCACGACTACATCGCCCACGCCGTCTCCGAGGACGGCATGACCTGGCAGCGCATCCGCAACGCCATCTTCACCGGCGAACCGGGTTCCTGGGACGACGACATGCTCTGGACCATGCACGTGTCCCTGAACCCCGGGCTCCGGCTGTACGAGATGTTCTATACCGGGCTGCACCGGGCCGAAAACGGCTTCGTGCAGCGCATCGGCCGGGCCGTCTCCCGGGACCTCGTGCGCTGGCGCAAGGAGAACGAGCACAACCTGCCGCTGCTGCCCACCGGCGCCTACTACGAGGGCCCCGGATTCTCGGGAAGGGGCTGGATCTCCTTCCGGGACCCGTTCCTGGTGCGCATCGACCAGCAGGACTGGCTGCTGCTGTGCGCCCGGGTCCTGGGGGGACACGTGAGCCGCCGCGGCTGCGTGGGCCTGGTGCGCCGCGCCCCGGACGGCTACCACCTGGAGCAGCCGCTGTTCATCCCGCGCATGTACGACGACATCGAGTGCCCCTGCCTGGTGGAGCTGGAGGGAACCTACTACCTCATCGGCTCGGTGCGGGAGGACGTGGAAGTGCACTACTGGTGGTGCGACAGCTTCCAGGGCGAGTACCGGTCCTTCAACGACAACGTGCTCATGCCCCGGGGCAACTACGCCGCCCGGATCATGCGCGACGGGGACCGGGTGCTCATCTTCACGTTCTACGTGAACGGCCTGGACGTGGCCAGCGGCACCCGCAGCCTGCCGCCTCCCAAGCAGCTGCGCCGGCGCTCCGACGGCAAGCTGGAGCTGGTGAGCTGCCACCGCTGGGTCGGAAAGGTGCACGGCGCCGCCACCCTCCAGATGGACCCGTTCGAGGCCTGCCTGGAGAACCCCACGGCTTCCTGGGAAGCCCAGGGAGAACGGTTCCGGTTCGCCTGCCGCAGCGGGTTCGAGCTGTTCCTGGCCCCGGTCGCCGAGCCCTTCTGGATCTGGGACCTGGAGTGGCAGACTCTGCAGCCGGGTGGCTGCGGGCTGGTGTTCGACCTGGACGAGCACCTCAACGGCTATTTCATCTCCCTGGACACGGAACGGGGCACCGCCCACATCCGCGCCTGGGGCAGCCGCCCGGAGCAGGTGTTCCAGAACTACATCTACGAAGCCCTGCAGACCGGCGAGTTCACCCCCATCGCCGACCGGCGCTACGCCCTGCGCCTGATCCGGTGGGGGAGCTACATCGAGCTCTCGGTGAACGGGGTGGTGCGCCTGTCCCTGGTGGATGCACGATTCACCGGGCGCCGGCTGGGAATCTTCCTGGAAAGCGCCGAGATCGCCCTCTCATCCCTGTCCCTGCGTTTCCTGGAGCCTCCCGTCCATGACCAGGCCTGAGCTGCGTGCCGGGCCCTGGAGGCTGACCATGTATTATCCGGCCCCGCGTGGATTTCAGGCGAACGGGCGCTTGGCCACTTCCTCCAGGAGCCAGCGGGTGAAGGTCTGCAACTTGGCGCTGGCGGGGGTGTCCCGGGGGCGGTTCAGATAGTAGGCGCACCCGGAATCGATGCCGAGGGCGAACGGCATGGCCAGGTTGCCGGCGCGCACATCCTCCTGGGACAGTTCCACGTAGAACAGGGCGAAGCCGTGGCCGTCCAGCACCACCTGCCGGAGGGCGTGGGGATCGTCGATGCGCATGGCCTGGAAGCGGTCCCCGGGGTCCACTCCGGCGGCCTGGAACCATTGGCGCCAGTGGTCCCGGTCCACCTCGAAGAACAGCTGGTGGTCCAGCAGGTCCCGGGGCCGGGGCGGCTCCGGGAACCGCAGCAGGTAGCCGGGTGCGCAGATGGGCGTGAGGTGGGTCTTGAGCACCAGGGTCGAGTCCACATCCGGCCATTGCCCATGCCCCCAGGTGATCTCCGCGTCGATCTTGTTGTGCACGAAATCCGCCGCCTGGTAGATGTGGTGCAGGAGCAGGTTGATCCCCGGATGGCGCTTCCACAAGCTGCCCAGCCGGGGCGTCAGCCAACGCAGGGAGAAGTAGGGGTTGACGCCCACCGTGAGCACATCCTCCTTGGCCGCCCGCTGGACGTTGCGCAGGGCCGTGGCCAGGGCCCCCAGGGCCCGGGCGCAGTCCGAGAGCAGCCGGGTGCCTTCGGCCGTCAGTTCGATGCGCCGGTGCAGGCGGCGGATCAGCTGGACCCCCAGGTCCTGCTCCAGGTGGCGCACATGGTGGCTCAGGGCCGCCTGGGTCACGAACAGTTCTTCGGCTGCGCGCTTGAAGCTGCCATGCCGGCCCACCGCCTCGAAAGCGCGCAACTGGACGATGGTGGAAGCGCTCAGGTCCATGATTGCTTTAGTTTAAGTAAAGTTGAATCGAAAGAAATCAATTAAGTTACTTATTGATTCTTGTTGGGTGTGACCCCATCATTTTAGCAGCGGGGCGGGCACCCCCTCGGAAACGAGCCCGACGGAACAGCCCTCACCCCCGCACCACCCGGAACCTGGATGACCCCCAGGCTCACGAATAATTTGTTAATCATACCCCTTTGGTGGCGATTCGGAACTCTGGCTACCGGTCCGATCCGCACGGCAAGGGGCACCCGGGCCCGGGGGCCGCCAGGCCCTGCCCGGTCTTCAGGAGGAAACCATGTTCACCAACATCCTGTTGGCAACCGATGATCCGAAGCGCGCCAAGCAGGCGGCCCGGATGGCTGGCGAGACCGCCCGTTCCCTGCGAGCCTCCAATGTGTGCATCCTGGTGGCCTACCCATCCGTGCCGGACTACCTGGGCACCCAGGATATGGAGAAAGCCACCGCCGAGCGCCAGGCCCGCGCCGAGACCCTGGCCGAAACCCTCCGCCAGGAAGTGGGGGCCATCCCCGGCCAGGTCCAGACGGACGTGCTGGAGGGGCCGGTGGCCGAGGCCGCCGCCGCCGCCTCCCAGGTGCAGGGCAGCGACTTGATTGTCCTGAGCGCCAAGGGCCTTGGCCTCTGGGGCCGGCTTAAGGCCTGGTCCCGGGTGGGCCGGATCCTGGACGGCGCCCCCTGCCCGGGTACTGTTGGTGCAGTAGCCGAAGTCGTTTCCGTCGGCCAGGGATCGCGCAGCGATCCGCAGACGGCCAACCAGGGCGGCCAGGAGGGGCCCGAGCCTTTTCGCAGCCAGGCCCCTAGGAGCCTGACTACGTAATCGTACGTGTCCCAGACTTTCGTCCTGGTTCGTCGGCGCCGGCGGAGCCGGCGCCGACGCAAAGCTAATGGCGATGGACACTGGCCTGTGTTGGCACCTTCGCGCTCCGCCGATGCTGGGATCCAGAGGGTATTCCCGGGCCCTTCAATCCGGCCTAAGACCCCGGAGGCTCGCTTCGAGTGGGTCCTGGATGCTCCTGATCCGCGCCGACCTGATAGCTTGGGGAGCGTTCCATCCCAGCACCGAGCAACCGGAGGATTCCGGCGGAAAAAGCTAATGTCGGGTCGGCCGGGTACGATAAGGAAGATATGACCAAGCGCTTCCGACCCTGGGATCCAAAGCAGAAGTGGCTGTTGCCACCTGAAATCACCGAATTCATCCCCGAGGGGCATCCGGCCCATTTCGTCCGGGATCTGGTGGTGGAGCAACTGGACCTTTCGGCCATCCTCGACACGTACGATGAAGATCGTGGCTTCCCGCCGTTCCACCCGGCCATGATGGTGGCCCTGCTTCTTTATGCCTACACCCAGGGCGTGTTCTCCTCCCGGAAGATCGCCAAGGCCTGCATCGAGCGGATGGATTTCGCGGCGGTCACGGGGTTTCAGAAGCCAGATTTTCGAACCATCGGGGTCTTCCGCCGGCGTCACCTCCAGGCCCTGGCCGGGTTGTTCCAGCAGGTGCTGGTGCTCTGCAGGCAGGCAGGGTTGGTGGCGCTGGGCCACGTGGCCTTGGACGGCACCAAGGTCAAGGCCAATGCCAGCAAGCACAAGGCCATGAGCTACGACCGGATGGTCAGGGCAGAGAGCGAGTTCGCCGAGGTGGTGAAGGGTTGGCTGGAGCAGGCAGAAATCACGGACCTGGGCGAGGATTTCCGGTTCCGGAACCGCCAGGGAGATGAGTTGCCGGCTTGGGTGGCGAACAAGGCGGAACGGATGGAAAAGATCCGGGAAGCCAAGGCGGTCCTGGAAGCGGAGGCAATCGAGAAGGCCAAGGCCGCCGAGGAGGCCGAAAAGGCCAAGCCAGCCAAGAAGAAGCGCAAGAAGAAGGACGACGACCAGCTACCACGCCCGCCTCATCGACGTGCAGGCGGGCGACGAGGAGTCCCTTGGCCCGCTCGACCAGCTTGCGGTCCTCCAGCGACTGGCGAAGGTCGCGGGCTTCCTGTTTCAAGGCCTCGAGTTGTTCGAATCGCCGCATGGCCAGGGCGATCGCCGGCGAGATTCGGCCTGCTTGACCGGCTTGACGAGGTAGGCCATCACGTAGTTCTCTTCGGCCCGCCGCACCAGGTCCTCGTCGCTATAGGCGGAGACGAGGATCGCCGGCAAGGGCCGGTCGGGGCAGATTTCCTCCAGGGCCTGCAGGCCGTCCATTTCCGGCATGCGGATGTCGAGAATCAGCAGATCGGGACGAGCTGGCGTGGCAGCGCTCGACCAGTTCCCGGCCGTTCTGCGCCGCGGCCACGATCTCGTGTCCCAGGCGGGGCAGGATGCGCGCAAAGTAGTCGCGCATGTCGCGCTCGTCGTCGGCGATGGCGATTCGCAGCGGGAAGACATGGATCATTGCCTCGGCAAGGTGATGACGATCTCGTGCCGCCCGCGGCCGCCTGCGGGCGGCAATCCGGCCGCCATGGGCTTCGATCAGCCGCCGGCTGATGGCCATGCCCAGGCCGGTA
>CAWFOJ010000082.1:0-8060 GCA_963816585.1 uncultured Holophagaceae bacterium
TCATTGTGGTCCATCCCATCCAGGGAATCAGCGCGCTGTTCCTCGCCGGTTTTTTGGTGATGATCGGTTTTGAAAAGTGGCTGGCCGAGCGGTCGCGCGAAATAAGAAACTGAAAACCACAAAAGGAGTCACGGAAAGCGGCGTTCGCCGGGTATCCGAGATTTGCGGGCCGCTGACTTCTCTTCCTCCCGAACTACATACAAGACCCCGAAATTGCCTCACCGGGCAAATAAATTCCATGGGCACAGTCAGCAAAGAGGGTGATTGAGAACTTCCTGGAATAATCAGGAAAAATTAATATACTCAGGCATGGCACTTCGTATAGCCGTACTGATATTTATGGCCGGTTTCGCCGCTTCTATCGGGCAGATACTGGTGATTCGCGAATTGCTCGTCATCTTTTACGGCAACGAGCTTTCAACCGGGCTTATTCTTGCTTCCTGGCTTTTGTGTACGGCGGCGGGTAGCGGGCTGACCGGGCGCATCTTCAGGAAACAGGCCGCCGAAATTCGGGTCCCTGCTTGCCGGGTTCGCTCTCTTCTGCGCAGCTCTGCCAGTGACGATCGTCTGGATTCGGGCCGCAAGGGCGCTGTGGTCGATCCGCTGCGGGAGAGCTTCTCTCGCCGGTAATAATGTGCTGGTGATCGGGTTCTGCGCCGGCGGGATTTCGGCCCCGAAGATGCTGAAGGCTTCTTCTCCGGAAAGCTTCTCGACCCGGATCCCCGCCAGGCCGGATCCAGTGCCTTTCCGGCCAAGGTTGCGAAGAGGTTCCTGATTTCCACGGCCATGGCCATTCCCCTTTCCATTGAAGGCGCTCGGAATGCTTGATTTTACCCCGGCTGGGCGATCCCTTTCATGGTTCACTGGAATTTCCCCGCCGCCATCCAGCCAAGGACCCCCCATGCCCCTGGGCGAAATAGCCTCCCTTCTAACCTCCGTGCTCTACACCGCCACGGCGGTGGTCTTCACCCGGGCCGGGCGGAGGGTGGGCTCGGCCACGGTGAACCTGGTGCGCCTGGGCATGGCGCTGCCGGCCCTGATGATCCTGCACCTGGCGCTGGCCGGGTCCCTGTTCCCGGCCAGCGCGGGGCTGGCCCGGTTCGCCTGGCTGGGGGCCTCCGGGCTGATCGGGTTCGCCCTGGGCGACGCGCTGCTGTTCGAGGCCTACCTGCTGGTGGGCCCGCGCCTGACGGTCCTGGTCTACACCCTGTGGCCGATGTTCGCGGCCCTTCTGGCCTGGCTGTTCCTGGGGCAGGCCATGACGGGCGCCAAGGTCTGCGCCATGGTGGCCACCCTGGGCGGCATCGCCCTGGTGGTGTCCGAGCGCGGCCAGAGCGCCGCACCCCAGCCCGCCCGGGCCAGGCACACCACCCTCGGTATCCTGCTGGGGAGCGGGGCCGCGGCGGGCCAGGCGGCCGGGTTCATCCTGGCCAAGGTGGGCATGACCGGAGGGTTCAGCCCCGTGAGCGCCAACCTGATCCGGGTCGTCGCCGGCGCCCTGGCCCTGGCCGCCTGGCAGGGCCTGGGCCGGGAGCTGGTCCCCAACCTGGTCCGGCTCAAGGACCTGCGCGCCGCGGGCCTGATCGCCCTGGGCTCGCTGCTGGGGCCGGTGTCGGGCGTGGTGCTGAGCCTGTACGCCATCAACCACGCCCACTACCTGGGAGTGGCCTCCACCCTCATGTCCCTGTCCCCGGTCCTGCTGCTGCCGGTGGCCCGGCTGGTGGACAAGGAACGGGTCACCCCCCGGGCCCTGGCCGGCACTTTGGTGTGCATGGGCGGGGTAGCAGCCCTTTTCTTCATCTAGGAGCCTGACTGCGTATCTAGGAGGTCCGGGATGTTGCTGGCACAACTGCAGGGCGCGCTGGAAGCCTTCATGGCCACTGGGGGCAACACCATCCAGGCGCCCGAACCCCTGGCCTCGGCGCTCCTGGAACCGGGGCCCCTGCGCCTCTACGACCCGCCGCTCCTGGGCGTGGCGGATGCCCTGGATCCCCTGTGGGAAGTCCTGAAGCAGCCGGAGGTGGTGGGCCCCCAGCACCGGTCGCCCCGGGAATGGCTGCCGGAGGCCCGATCGGTGGTGCTGTTCTTCCTGCCCTACAGCCGCCGGGTGCGCCAGGCCAACCGCACCCCGGGCGGGCCCGCCACCGAGTGGCTGTACGGGCGTGCGAGGGCGGCGCCCTGGTTGAAGCCCTGGACAACCACCTGGCCCAGCTGCTGCGGGAGGCCGGCTGGCGGGCCCTGGCCCCCGCCACCGACCCGCGCCTGGCCGTGGCCCATTTCCGCAGCAACTGGTCCGAACGGCACGCGGCCTTCGTGGCCGGGCTGGGGACTTTCAGCCTGAACCGGTCCCTCATCACCCGGTCGGGGGCGGCCGGCCGGATCGGCAGCGTGGTCACGGACGCCCCGTTCCCGGCCACCCGGCGCCCCTACGCCGGTCCGACCGAGTCCTGCCACGCTTGCGGCGCATGCATCCAGCGCTGCCCCTGCGGGGCCATCGACGCCTCGGGCAAGGACAACGTGGCCTGCAAGGCCTTCCTGGACAGCACCCTGGGCCAGTACCCAGCCCCGCTACGGCTGTGGCAAATGCCAGACCGGGGTGCCTTGCGAGCGGGAGGCGCCGGCGCCGGAAGGAAAGTTCTGTTGAAGTTTTCATCACTCTCCGGCCCGTTCCTCCATCCGCCATGGATAATCTCTGAATGAAGTTCGCATTCCTGCGCCAAGGGTTGGGGAAGGTTTTGGGCGCTTGGCTGCTTGGCTTGGCCCTGGCGGCCCTGCCCGCAGCCCGGTGCGCCCCGGTGCCGGGTCCCGGAGGCGTTCTGCGGGTGGTGGTGGACGACGACTACCCGCCTTACATCTTTCATGCCCCGGCAGGCAGATTCCAGGGGATCCTGGTGGACCAGTGGGCCCTGTGGGAGCGCAAGACCGGAATCCACGTGCAGCTGGACGCCATGGACTGGGCCGAGGCCCAGCGGCGCATGGAGGCGGGCGCCTACGACGTCATCGACACCCTGTTCGAGAACGAGCCGCGCCGGGCCCGGTACAGATTTCGGCCCGCCCTACGCCCGCATCGACGTGCCCATCTTCTTCAGCCGGGACCTTTCGGGCATCAGCGGCCCAGAAGACCTGTCGGCCTTCATCATCGGGGCCAAACGAGGGGACGCCTCCGTCACCCTCTTGGAGGGCCGGGGCGTCACCCACTTCCAGCTGTTCCGCGGCGAGGAGGCCCTGCGCGAGAGCGAGGCCAGTTCCCGGTCCCTGGTCAGCGCCGTGCCGGACCTGGTCTTCACGTTTTCCCGGGACGGCGACTACCTCTCGGTCAACACCTCCTCGGCCGAGCTCCTGGTGCAGCCCCCCGAGCGCCTGGTGGGGCGGAACCTTGCCGAGGTCCTGCCGGAGCCCCTGGGGGAGCAGTTCAAGCGCACCGTCACCGCCGCCCTGGATTCCGGCACGGTGCAGGAGCTGGACTACCCCCTGGACCTGGATGGCCAGAAACGGTTCTTCGAGGCCCGGGTGGCCCCCGCCTCCGCCCACCACGTGATCGCCGTGGTGCGGGACGTGACCCGGGCCCGGCGCCTGGAGGAGGAACAGCAGCGTCTCCAGGCCCACCTGCAGCAGGTCCAGAAGCTGGACAGCCTGGGCAGCCTGGCGGGAGGCATCGCCCATGACATGAACAACGTGCTGGGCGCCATCCTGGCCATCGCCTCCGCCAACCTGGAGCAGCAGCCGCCCGGCAGCCCCCTGCACCGGACCTTCGACACCCTTTCCCGGGCCGCCACCCGGGGCGGGGAGATGGTGCGCAACTTGCTGAATTTCGCCCGCCGGTCCCCGGTGCAGACCCGGGACGTGGACCTGAACAGGGTGATCCGGGACGTGACCCAGCTGCTGGAGCGGACCACCCTGGCCAAGGTGCGCCTGGACCTGGACCTGGCCCCGGACCTGCGCCCGATCATGGGGGATGCGGGGGCCCTGGCCAACACCCTGGTGAACCTGGCGGTGAACGGCGTGGACGCCAGGTTCACCAGGGTGTTGGCCAGGGCCCCCCGCCATCCCCCATGATCGGCGCAGGTCCGGGCCAGGTCCAGGTCCAGGCGCACCTTGGCCAGGGTCGTCCGCTCCAGCAGCTGGGTCACGTGCCGGTAGCGTTCAGGTCCACGTCCCGGGTCTGCACGCGGGGACCGGCGGGCGAAGTTCAGCAAGTTGCGCACGATCTCCCGCGGTGGCGGCGCGGGAGGGGCGCGAGGTCCAGCGGCAGGGGCTGCCGGCCGGCTGCTGCTCCAGGTTCGCGGAGGCGATGGCGAGGATGGCGTGCCAGCACGTTGCTCATGTCATGGCGATGCCTCTTGCCAGGCTGCCAGGCTGTCCAGCTTCTGGACCGGCTGCAGGTGGGCCTGGGGACGCTGCTGTTCCTCCTCCAGGCGCCGGGCCCGGGTCACGTCCGCACCACGGCGATCACGTGGTGGCGGAGGCGGGGGCCACCCGGGCCTCGAAGAACCGTTTCTGGCCATCCAGGTCCAGGGGGTAGTCCAGCTCCTGCACCGTGCCGGAATCCAGGGCGGCGGTGACGGTGCGCTTGAACTGCTCCCCAGGGGCTCCGGCAGGACCTCGGCAAGGTTCCGCCCCCACCAGGCGCTCGGGGGGCTGCACCAGGAGCTCGGCCGAGGAGGTGTTGCCCGAGAGGTAGTCGCCGTCCCGGGAAAACGTGAAGACCAGGTCCGGCACGGCGCTGACCAGGGACCGGTACTTGGCCTCGCTCTCGCGCAGGGCCTCCTCGCCGCGGAACAGCTGGAAGTGGTGACGCCCCGGCCTCCAAGAGGGTGACGGAGGCGTCCCCTCGTTGGCCCCGATGATGAAGGCCGACAGGTCTTCTGGGCCGCTGATGCCCGAAAGGTCCCGGCTGAAGAAGATGGGCACGTCGATGCGGGCGTAGGGCGGGCCGAAATCGGTACCGGGCCCGGCGCGGCTCGTTCTCGAACAGGGTGTCGATGACGTCGTAGGCGCCCGCCTCCATGCGCCGCTGGGCCTCGGCCCAGTCCATGGCGTCCAGCTGCACGTGGATTCCGGTCTTGCGCTCCCACAGGGCCCACTGGTCCACCAGGATCCCCTGGAATCCGCCTGCCGGGGCATGAAAGATGTAAGGCGGGTAGTCGTCGTCCACCACCACCCGCAGAACGCCTCCGGGACCCGGCACCGGGGCGCACCGGGCTGCGGGCAGGGCCGCCAGGGCCAAGCCAAGCAGCCGAGCGCCCAAAACCTTCCCCAACCCTTGGCGCAGGAATGCGAACTTCATTCAGAGATTATCCATGGCGGATGGAGGAACGGGCCGGAAGAGTGATGAAAACTTCAACAGAACTTTCCTTCCGGCGCCGGCGCCTCCCGCTCGCAAGGCACCCCGGTCTGGCATTTGCCACAGCCGTAGCGGGGCTGGTACCTGGCCCAGGGTGCTGTCCAGGAAGGCCTTGCAGGCCACGTTGTCCTTGCCCGAGGCGTCGATGGCCCCGCAGGGGCAGCGCTGGATGCATGCGCCGCAAGCGTGGCGGTCTACGGTCGGACCGGCGTAGGGGCGCCGGGTGGCCGGGAACGGGGCGTCCGTGACCACGCTGCCGATCCGGCCGGCCGCCCCCGACCGGGTGATGAGGGACCGGTTCAGGCTGAAAGTCCCCAGCCCGGCCACGAAGGCCGCGTGCCGTTCGGACCAGTTGCTGCGGAAATGGGCCACGGCCAGGCGCGGGTCGGTGGCGGGGGCCAGGGCCCGCCAGCCGGCCTCCCGCAGCAGCTGGGCCAGGTGGTTGTCCAGGGCTTCAACCAGGGCGCCGCCCTCGGTACCGCCCGTACAGCCACTCGGTGGCGGGCCCGCCCGGGGTGCGGTTGGCCTGGCGCACCCGGCGGCTGTAGGGCAGGAAGAACAGCACCACCGATCGGGCCTCCGGCAGCCATTCCCGGGGCGACCGGTGCTGGGGGCCCACCACCTCCGGCTGCTTCAGGACTTCCCACAGGGGATCCAGGGCATCCGCCACGCCCAGGAGCGGCGGGTCGTAGAGGCGCAGGGGCCCCGGTTCCAGGAGCGCCGAGGCCAGGGGTTCGGGCGCCTGGATGGTGTTGCCCCCAGTGGCCATGAAGGCTTCCAGCGCGCCCTGCAGTTGTGCCAGCAACATCCCGGACCTCCTAGATACGCAGTCAGGCTCCTAGATGAAGAAAAGGGCTGCTACCCCGCCCATGCACACCAAAGTGCCGGCCAGGGCCCGGGGGGTGACCCGTTCCTTGTCCACCAGCCGGGCCACCGGCAGCAGCAGGACCGGGGACAGGGACATGAGGGTGGAGGCCACTCCCAGGTAGTGGGCGTGGTTGATGGCGTACAGGCTCAGCACCACGCCCGACACCGGCCCCAGCAGCGAGCCCAGGGCGATCAGGCCCGCGGCGCGCAGGTCCTTGAGCCGGACCAGGTTGGGGACCAGCTGGCGGCGCAGGCCCTGCCAGGCGGCCAGGGCCAGGGCGCCGGCGACGACCCGGATCAGGTTGGCGCTCACGGGGCTGAACCCTCCGGTCATGCCCACCTTGGCCAGGATGAACCCGGCCGCCTGGCCCGCCGCGGCCCCGCTCCCCAGCAGGATACCGAGGGTGGTGTGCCTGGCCCGGGCGGGCTGGGGTGCGGCGCTCTGGCCGCGCTCGGACACCACCAGGGCGATGCCGCCCAGGGTGGCCACCATGGCGCAGACCTTGGCGCCCGTCATGGCCTGCCCCAGGAACAGCCAGGCCAGAAGGGCCGCGAACATCGGCCACAGGGTGTAGACCAGGACCGTCAGGCGCGGGCCCACCAGCAGGTAGGCCTCGAACAGCAGCGCGTCGCCCAGGGCGAACCCGATCAGCCCGGAGGCCCCCAGCCAGGCGAACCGGGCCAGCCCCGCGCTGGCCGGGAACAGGGACCCGGCCAGCGCCAGGTGCAGGATCATCAGGGCCGGCAGCGCCATGCCCAGGCGCACCAGGTTCACCGTGGCCGAGCCCACCCTCCGCCCGGCCCGGGTGAAGACCACCGCCGTGGCGGTGTAGAGCACGGAGGTTAGAAGGGAGGCTATTTCGCCCAGGGGCATGGGGGGTCCTTGGCTGGATGGCGGCGGGGAAATTCCAGTGAACCATGAAAGGGATCGCCCAGCCGGGGTAAAATCAAGCATTCCGAGCGCCTTCAATGGAAAGGGGAATGGCCATGGCCGTGGAAATCAGGAACCTCTTCGAACCTTGGCCGGAAAGGCACTGGATCCGGCCGTGGGGATCCGGGTCGAGAAGCTTTCCGGAGAAGAAGCCTTCAGCATCTTCGGGGCCGAAATCGCCGGCGGCACCCGGCTGAGCCCCCATTTCCACAAGGTGGGGCCCGAGATCTACTACATCGTGTCCGGCACCGGGCGCATGAGCCTCGGGGATTGCGACGGCGAGGCCGGCATCACCTGGAAGGAATCGTTCCCGGTCAGCCAGGGCGACTGCTTCACGGTGAAGGCCGGCCAGGTCCATCAGCTGGAGAACACCGGCGACGCCCCCCTGAACGCCCTGTTCGGGTGTCCGGTCAGCCATCTCTCCACCGACCGCACCGTGCTCAGCGCCGCCCGCTGAAACCCGGATCGCCCTTCGGTTTTTTCCCTAGTGACTTCTTCTCCGACTTGAGCGAAAGTACGGGCAAAGAAGCGAGGGCACCTTGGCTTGGTTCGAGCGGAGGGCGGACGGCAGCCTGAGGGCGGACGAGGCCTTGAAGCAGGCCTTCACCGAGCTGGAATGGAAGGCGCGCGACGCCGGCCACGCGATCTCCAGGCAGCAGCTCGTGGAAATCTGCTGCGGCAATTGCCGGGGGTTGCCGGCCTGGATCCAGGAAGATGCGTTCCGCCTTTCCGGGCAATTGCGGGCCGAATGGCAGAAGGCCTTCGGCTATCAGCCCACCCTGGAGGAACTGGCGCAGGGCATCCGGTCCATCTGGGAGTTGCCTGAACGCTGACTGGACGCAGCCAGGAGGACTTGGCCCTGAAGACCTATTCCCCGTAGGGATCGAGGACAGAAGACCAACGGGCCCCAAGGTACAC
>CAWFOJ010000083.1:0-6345 GCA_963816585.1 uncultured Holophagaceae bacterium
GTTGTTTTCTCTCTCTCTCTCCCCCCCCCCCCCCCCCCCCCCCCCCCCCCCCACGCCGCCAGTGAGAAAGAGAACGATAAAGCCCAGCGTCCACGCCCCAGCCCGGTGAATGAGCGAACGCGCACTGGAGCTATCGCCGGAGGCTACGGCGTGGGCGACCCATTTGACCAAGCCATCGGGCAAAGCAATACGTAAACTCCGAACGAAGTAGGTTAACAAAACAACGTATTGCTTCAGGCTAGTGGGAAATAACCTGGTTGTGCGCTCCGTGCCAAAAGGCAAGGGCAAGGTTGGCGTAGTGACGCTAGGCGGTAGCGGGCATGAGCCGGGCTTGAGCGGGTTCGTGGGGGAAGGGATGCTGGACATCAGCGTTCCCGGTGAGATCTTTGCGGCCCCCGGTGCGCCGCGATGCCTGGAAGCAATTCGCCTCGCGAATTACGGCGCCGGTGTTCTGTTCATTGTGTTGAACCACGCGGGTGATGTGCTCTCGGCGAATCTGACACTATGGAAATGGCGAAACGCGAGGGATTGAACGTCAAAATGACCTTGACTCACGAGGACATTTCCGGCGGGATGAATCCCGAGGATCGGCGGGGGCTGGTTGGGTTTCTGCCGGTGTATAAGGTTGCGGGCGCCGCCGCCGAACAAGGCCAGCCGCTCGACGCTTGTTTCGAGATCGCCGAGCGGATGGGACGAAACATGCGGACGCTGGCCGTGACAGTCCAGACTGCCACGCATCCCTCGACTGGTCAGCCGATATTCGAGCTCGGCGATGACGAAATGGAAATCGGCATGGGCCAGCACGGCGAAGCCGGCGCGGGCCGCATGAAGCTGAAAAGTGCCGACGAGACCGCGGAAATCATGCTGGACAAGCTGCTCAAGGATCTGGACGTCAAAGCTGGGGAAGAGCTACTAGTCATCGTTAACGGCGCGGGCTCTACCACGCTCATGGAGTTATTCATTCTGTTTCGCCGCGTCGATCAGATCCTGAAAGCCAGAGGTATAAAACTTGCGCGCGCCAAAGTCGGCGAGTTCATCACCACGCAGGAGCAGGCGGGATTTCAATTGATGATCGCGCGCTTGGATAACGAACTGATTCGCCTGTGGGACGCGCCCAGCAATGCGCCATATTTCGAAGTGCGATGACGAGTAGTATCAGCAAAGACGATTTCGCGCGCATGATGGCGGGAGCCGCTGCGACCATCCGGGCGCAACACGCGATGCTGAGCGAACTGGACTGCGCGGCCGGCGATGGTGATCATGGGTCGACCATGCTGCGGACGGTGGAAAAGCTGGAGGTAGCGTTCGCCCCCGAGGGGCCGGAAGATCTGAAAACCTGCCTCAAGGACGCGGGCTGGAGCAGTGAACTGGTTGAGCCGGCAGGCAGGCGCCGTTGGGGCCGATGATGGCGTGGATGGTGCCCTCGGCCACGGACAGGTCCACCTGGTTGACCGCCACCAGGCCGCCGAAGCGCTTTTCCAGCTTGGCTATCTCGAGGATCATTTGGCACCCCCGCCCTTGCCGGCGCGCGCCTCCCGGGCGAACCAGGGGAACCGGGGGGCCCCGCTGGAGGGCATGAACAGCCCCTTGACCCCCGCCAGTCCCTCGGGCTTGATCACGATCACGAAGATCAGGATGGCGCCGTACAGCACCCCGGAACTCGGCCAGGAACCGGAACGCCTCGGGGACCAGGATCAGGATGATGGCCCCGATGATGGGCCCGATGATCGACCCGGTGCCCCCCAGGGCCACCATGGTGAGGATCAGGAAGGACTCGCTCATGCCGAACTGGTCGGCGCTGATGAACGTGACGAAGTGGGCGTAGAACGCGCCGGTGAGCCCCGCGACCAGGCAGGCGATGGTGAAGGCCAGCACCTTGAAGCCGAACACCGAGACGCCCATGCTGGCGGCGGCCACTTCGTCCTCCCGGATGGCCACCCAGGCGCGTCCCACCCGGGAGTGGTAGAGCCGCTGGATGAGGAACACCATCAGGGCGCTGAACACCAGGATCAGGTAGTACCACTGGCGGGAGCTGGCCAGCTCGACGCCCATGACGGTCGGACTGGGAATGCCCGGGATGCCCATGGGCCCGCGGGTCAGGGAGGGCCAGTTCATGATGACGATGCGCACGATCTCCCCGAAGGCCAGGGTGCCGAACACCAGGAAGGTCTGGCGCAGCCGCAGGGTGGCCAGGCCCAGGAAGGCGCCCACCAGGGCCGTGACCAGCCCCGCCAGGGGCATGGTCACCCAGAAGGACCAGCCCAGGGCCACCGCCAGGATCGCCGACACGTAGGCGCCGATGCCGTAGAACGCGCCGTGGCCCAGGGAATACATGCCGGTGAAGCCGATGATCAGGTTCAGGCTGGAGGCCAGGACCACGTAGATCGCCATCATGGTGGCCACGCGCAGCAGGTATTCGTTGCTCACCAGGGCCGGGAAGGCCAGCAGGAGCACGGCCGCTGCCAGCCCGATGGGAAGGCGGAAACGTCTGGACCATGCGGCCAGGGATGTTTGCACGGCCACACTCCTATAGCTTGGTCTTCTTGCCCAGGATCCCGTTGGGCCGGAACAGCAGGAAGAGGATGAGGATGAGGTAGGTGATGAAGTCCCGGTAGCCCGAGGCGACGAACTGCACGCTCAGGTTCTCGATGCACCCCAGCAGGTAGCCGCCCAGGATCGCCCCCGGGATGGAGGTGATGCCCCCGAACACCGCCGCGGTGAACCCCTTGAGCCCGGCGACGAACCCCATGCTCGGGTAGATGGCGTTGTAGTACACCGCCGCCAGGACCCCCACGAACCCGGCCAGGGCCCCGGACAGGGAGAAGGCCAGGGAGGTCACCTTGTCCACCTTCATGCCCATGAGGCTGGCGGTGCGGTAGTCCATGGCCACGGTGCGCACCGCCAGGCCGATCCGGGTGCGGTAGAACAGCACTTGCAGGGCCACCATCATCACCACCGCGATGGCCACCATGATCACCTGCAGCCAGGAGACGTTGGCCGAGGCGATGGTGCAGGCGGTCCTGGAATAGAAGGCCGGCATGCCCTTGGTCTCGGCCCCGAACATCCAGGTGGCGGTCTCCTTGAGGAAGAACGAGAAGCCGATGGTGCACACCAGCGAGGCGATGTGGGGGACGCCGCGCATGGCCTTGAAGGCCACCTTCTCGATGATCCACCCGCCCGCCCAGCCGGCGGCGAAGCCCGCCACCAGCGCGACCCCCAGGTTGGGGGAGACGCGGGTCACCACCAGCCAGCCGGCGTAGGCCCCCAGCATGTACACCTCGCCCAGGGCGAAGTTCACCATCTTCAGCAGGCCCCACACCAGGGAGAAGGAGATGGCGATCAGCGCGAACAGGCTGCCCTGGGCCAGGCCGTTGATGAGTTGTTGCAGGAACATCCCTTGGTTCTCCCCGCCGGCCCCCGGGCGCGGGGCCCGGGGCGTGCTCAATGGGCCCTGTCTGGAGCCGGGCTACTGCACCAGCTGGAAATCGCCGTTGACCACCTTGACGATCTTGTAGGACTTGATGGCGTCCCGGTCGGGGGTGAAGGTGATGGCGCCGGTGAGCCCCTGGTAGTTCTTGGTGGCGGCCAGGGCGTCCCGGACCTTGTCCCGGTCCACGGAGCCGGCCCGCTTGATGGCGTCGGCCAGGAGGTGGATGGAGTCGTAGGCCAGGGCGGCGTGGAAGTTGGGGGTGTCATTGTAGAGCTTCTGGAAGCCCGTGACGTAGGCCTGGATGCGCTTGTCCGGGTCCTTGGTGAAGAAGCTCACGTTGCTGTAGAGGCCGTTCACCGAGTCGCCGCCCAGCTTGATCAGCTGCGGCGAGTAGAGGGAGCTGGGCCCCAGCACCGCCTTCGGGTTCCAGCCCAGCTTCTCGCGCTGCTGGCTGATGGTGGCGCAGTCGTTGAACATGGTCGCGATGGTACAGGGCGTCGGGGTTGCCCTGGCGCAGCTTGGTCAGCACGGCGGTGAAATCCTTCTCGCCCTGGAAGAACGATTCGGTGGCCACCACCTTGCCGCCGTCCTTCTCGAAATTCTCGTGGAAGAACTTCTGGGTGTCCGCGCCCCAGTCGTTGTTGATGTACAGGACGGCCACGGTCTTGAGCTTGAGCTTCTGGGTGGCCAGGGCGGCCATCACCGGCTGCTCGTAGGCCTGGGTGCCGACGATGCTGAAGCTCCACTTGGAGCCAGGGGCGAACTTGGTGTGGCTGGCGGTGGGGGACAGCTGGATCATGCCGGCCCGGTTGTAGATGGGCTGGGAGGCCATGCAGCAGGAGGAGGTGAAGTCGCCGATCTCGGCCAGGATGGTGGGGTCGGAGATCCACTTCTCGGCCAGGTTCACCGACTCCTTGGGATCGCCCTTGGAGTCGCCGACGCTCAGGACCAGCTTCTTGCCCAGCACGCCCCCGGCGGCGTTGATCTCGTCGATGCCCATCTCCACCGAGCGCTTGAAATTGGTGCCGTACTCGGCGTAGTCGCCGGTGATGGGCGCGGTCAGGGCGATGTGGATGGTGTTCGGATCGGCCTTGGCCGCCCAGGCGCTGAACCCGCCGGTGGCCAGAACCGCGCTGATGAATGCGATCATGCTGCTGCGCATGTATTCCTCCAGGTGAATGTCGGAAACCGGGCCGCGCGCCCGATCCGTGGTTGTGGTTCAAATCCCCCAGCGCAAGGCGGGGGTGCGCACCGGCGCGTCCCAGAGCCGGACCAGCTCGTCGTCCATCCGCACCAGAGTAAGGGTGCAGCCGGCCATCTCCAGGGAGGTCATGTAGGTCCCCACCAGGCTGCGCACGATGGCGAGCCCCCGGGCGCCGCAGATCCGGGTCAGCTCGTGGTAGACCAGGTACAGCTCGATCAGGGGGGTGCCCCCCAGGCCGTTGACGACAGCCAGGACCGGGTCGCCGGCCTGGAACGGCAGGTCGGCCAGGATCGGTTCGGCCAGCATCGCCGTGATCTCCGCGGCGCTCCGGAGCGGCATGCGGTACCGGCCCGGTTCCCCGTGGATGCCGACCCCCAGCTCCATCTCCCCTTCGGGCAGGTCGAAGGTGGGCCGGCCGGCCTGGGGCACCGTGCAGGAGGTGAGCGCCATGCCCATGCTGCGCCCCTGGTCGTGCACCCGGCGGCAGAGGTCGGCCACGGCAACCAGGGGCCGGCGCTGCTCGGCGGCCGCCCCGGCGATCTTCTCGGCCACCACGGTGACCCCGGTGCCCCTGCGCCCGGCGGTGTACAGGCTGTTCTCCACCGCCACGTCGTCGGCGATCACCACCGTCTCGACCCGGATGCCCTCCTCCCGGGCCAGGTCCGCGGCCATTTCGAAATTGAGCACGTCGCCGGTGTAGTTCTTGACGATGTGCAGCACGCCGGCGCCCCCGTCCACCGCCCGGGAGGCGGCCAGGATCTGGTCCGGGGTGGGGGAGGTGAACACCGCCCCGGGCACCGCCGCGTCCAGCATCCCCGGCCCCACGTAGCCCCCGTGCAGGGGTTCGTGCCCCGACCCGCCCCCGGACACCAGCGCCACCTTGCCTTTGACCGGGCTGTCGGCGCGCCGGATGAAGTTCGGGTCGAAGTGCACCGCCAGCAGGCCCTGGTGGGCGGAAGCCATGCCCTGCAGGGCTTCCCGCACCAGGTCCTCGGGTTGGTTGATGATCTTCTTCATGGATTGGCTCATCGGATGGAGACTGGCGGCCTACCGCCCGGCAAAGCCCGCCGCCGCTTGGGTTTCCGGAATGTCATATTTTGGAACACTTGTAAAGGAAATCTGGCTAAGTATGGTTGCGGCTTCCAAGGGGTGTCAATGGAATTTCTGGACAATTCCAGGATTCCTTGCCTGGAACCAGGGGGTGGCGGCGGCTTGGGCAAGAGTGTGCCAAAAATGATCAATTCTTTTGTCCCCGAGGGGAAATCGGGTTCTGGTAGAACAGACCGACCCTGCAAGCGGTCTCGGAGCCGCCATGTTCACGCGCGCCATCGTCCGGATCCCCGGCGAGAATCTCAGTGAAGGCCTGACTTCAGTGGGGCAGGGGCAGGCAGGCCCGCCTGTCTACGACAGGGCGCTGCAGCAGCATGCAGCCTACCGGAAGGCTCTCGAGGCATGCGCGGCTGGCGGGTCTCGCGCCGCAGGCCCGCATCGTGTGCGTCGACTCAAGCCCGGCGATGATCGATCGGGCCTCGAGGCGGATCGCCGGCAGCGCGGCCGCGGAACGGATTCAATTCGTGTGCGCGGACGCCCGTTCTTATGCGCCGCCTGCCGGGGGCTTCGACGCCGTGGCTACCCTCTTCTTTCTAGACTGCTTCGGCGCCGGGGAAGTGGCCGGGATCGTCGCGCGCGCCGGCGCCGGCGCTCAGGCCGG
>CAWFOJ010000084.1:0-27500 GCA_963816585.1 uncultured Holophagaceae bacterium
TCGGTTCCGTCAGCGTCAAGGGGGCGCTCCTGGACGGCAAGGGCCGGATCCGCCTGTCCTTCTCCCGGGAGCGGGGGCCGGAGGAGGCGGCGGCCCTGGCCCGGTTCCTGGACGATCTGGAGCGCCTCCAGCCGGACCTCCAGGTCCGGCTGGGCTGCACCGGCGCGGAAGGGCTGCGCCCGGGCGAGGTCCGGGCGGCGCAGGTGAACCCCATCCTCGCGGTGGGGGCGGGGGTCAGGGCGCTGCACGGCTCGGCCCGGACCATCATCGAAGTGGGCGGGCAGTCCGCCAAGTTCCTGGTCCTGGGCGCCGACGGGGCCCTGGAGGATTTCGCCACCAACGAAGCCTGCGCCGCGGGCACCGGGGCCTTCCTGGAACAGCAGGCGCGCCGGCTCGGCCTGTCGGCGGAGGAACTGTCGGGGCTGGCCGTCCAGGCCGGACGCCCGGCCACCATCGCCGGGCGCTGCTCGGTGTTCGCGGCCTCGGACATGATCCACCTCCAGCAGAAGGGCACGCCCTTGGCGGAACTCGCCTACGGCCTGTGCCTGGCCATCGCCAGGAACTACCTGTCCAGCCTGCTGAAAGGGCGGGCGGTGGGGCTGCCGGTGGTCCTGGCCGGCGGCTGCGCCCGCAACCTCGGCATCGTGCGCGCCTTCCGGGCCATGCTGGAAGGCGGGTCGGCGCACACCGTTCTGGTGTCGGCGGCGCCGGGCCTGGAAGGCGCGGTCGGCGCGGCGCTGGGGGCCGGGGGCGGGCCCCTCCTGGGCATCCAGCAGATCCGGGCGGTCCTGGCGGAGCTGGCGGTGGCCGGCCAGGCCCCGGACCGGGTGCCGTTCCGGCCCCTCCCACCGCCGGAAGGCGGCCCCAGGCCCCTGGAGCCCCAGGGCGGGGACCCGGCGGGCGCGGGGGGCTACCTGGGCATCGACGTGGGTTCGGTGAGCACGGACCTGGTGATGGTGGACGCCGCCGGCGAGGTGTTGTCCTCCGTCTACCTGCCGACCCTGGGGCGGCCGGTCGCCATGCTCCGGAAGGGCCTCGACCTGCTCAAGGAACGCTTCGGCGGCCGCCTGCAGGTGCTCGGCTGCGGCACCACCGGCAGCGGGCGCCACCTGGCGGGCAAGCTGGTCGGCGCCGATGTGGTGAAGAACGAGATCACCTGCCAGCTCCTGGGCGCCCAGCGCTTTGTGCCCGAGGTGGACACCATCTTCGAGATCGGCGGCCAGGACGCCAAGTTCATCGCGGTGCGCGCCGGGGCCATGGCCGATTTCGCCATGAACAAAGTGTGCGCCGCGGGCACGGGCTCCTTCCTGGAGGAGCGGGCCGAGGGCCTGGGCGTCGCGGTGCGCGGGGACTTCGCCGCCCAGGCATTCCGCAGCGCCGCCCCCCTGGACCTGGGTTCCCGCTGCACGGTCTTCATGGAGACCGAAGTGGCCAAGGCCCGGGCCCGGGGCGGGTCCGTGGCCGATCTCTGCGCCGGCCTGGCCTACGCGATCGCGCGCAACTACCTGGACAAGGTCGTGGGCAACCGGCCCCTGGGCCAACGGATCGTGTTCCAGGGCGGGGTGGCTTCCAACGAGGCGGTGGTGGCCGCCTTCGGGAACATCCTGGGGCGCCCGGTCCAGGGTACCATCCCTGGAACCGCATCTCGGGCGCCATCGGCGCGGCCCTGGCGGCCCGGGCGGCGGTTTCCGGCCCCAGCGCCTTCACGGGCATGGCCGACGGCGCCGAGCCGGCCCTGGGCTCCTTCGAGTGCCGGCACTGCGCCAACCGGTGCGACGTGAACGTGATCGACACGGGCTCCGGCCGCGCCTACTTCGGCGACACCTGCGAGCGCTACACCAGCGGCGCGGCCGGAGCCTCCTGCGCCGTGCCCAACCTGGCCCGGTACCTGGACCGCTGCGCGGCGCTGTGCGCCCCGGGCGAACCGGGGCTGCCGCGGATCGGGCTGCCCCGCGCCTCCAGCCTGATGGGCGACCTGCCGTTCTGGGCCGCCTCTGGCGGGCCCTGGGCTACCAGCCCGTCCTGGCCCCGCCCACCTCCCAGGCGACCCTCGCCCTGGGGCACAAGCACCTCGCGGTGGGCGTCTGCCTGCCCATCAAGCTCGCCGTCGGGCATTTCCACGCGTTGCTGGACCAGGGGCTCGACCGGGTGTTCATGCCGTCCGTAGTCCACTTCCCGGGCGAGGACCCCGCCACCACCCATGCCTGCCAATACACCATGGCCGTGCCCTTCCTCATCGACGACCAGGACCCGGGCGGCGCGCGGCGGCTGTCGCCCGCGGTCTCGTTCGAAAGCGAGGAGGCCTTCGCCGCGGGCCTGGCCCCGTGCCTGGAGATCCTGGACCGGAACCGGGTGGTCCGGGCCTACCGGAGCGCGGTGGCGGTCCAGGGGGAGGTGCAGGCCGCCTTCCGCCGGCGCGTCGCGGACCTGCTCGCGGCCGGCGGCTGGCGGCAGGTGTTCGGCATCCTCGGCCGGCCCTACACGGTCCTGGACAGCTTCGCCAACCTGGGCCTGTTCGAGCGGCTGCGCAGGATGGGTGTGCTGGCGCTGCCCATGGCGTTCCTGGCTCCGGAGGGGGTTCCGGCCGGGGCAGGGCCGGAACTGCCCTGGCGCCATCCCCACGACCTGTGCCGCGGCGCCGCCCAGCTGGCCCAGGCCGGCCCGATCCACCCGGTCATCGTCACCAACTACGGCTGCGGGCCCGACGCCTTCACCCTCCAGCGGCTGGGCGGGATCCTGCGGGCCCGGCCGCAGCTGGTCCTGGAACTGGACGAGCACCGGGGGGAGGCCGGGCTGGTCACCCGGATCGAGGCGTTCCTGGACCAGCTGGAAATGCCCGGGGCACCCTCCCGGTCCAGGGCCGGGACCCGCTCCCGGCAGGATCGTTCCTGCCCGCCGCCCCGAGCACCATCCGGATCCCCTACTTCGCCGACCAGGCCTTCGCCTATAGCGGCGTGCTCAGGTTCTCCGGGCACGAGGCCCAGGTGCTGCCGCTGCCGGGGCCGGAGACCCGGGCCCTGGGGGAACAGTACGCCCTGGGCAAGGAGTGCCACGCTTACGCCATGCTGCTGGGCGATCTCCTGCGCCTGGCCCGCAGCCCGGGCGGGACGGACGAGGTCTTCTTCTTTCCGGGCACCTCCCTCCCCTGCCTGCTCCACGAATTCGGCCAGGGCATGCAGACCCTCCTGGGGGAGCTGGGGATCGGCCGCCTGCGGGTGAGCGCCCCCACCGGGCCGGTGCTGGTGGAGGCCCTGGGCCTCAAGGCCATGGAGCGGTTCTACACCGGCCTCATGGCCATCGAGATCCTGGACAAGGCAGTCTGCCAGATCCGCCCCTACGAGCTGGACCCGGGCGCCACCGACGCCCTGCACGCCCGGAACCTGGAGCGCATCGAGGCCGCGGTGGCCCACGGCGACGCGCTGGCGGCCCTGGACGAGTGCCTGCGCCTGCTGGCCATGATCCCGCGCGAATCGGACCGGGCGCGGCCGGTGGTGGGCCTGGTGGGGGACCTCTACACCCGGGTGAACCCCGTGGCCAACCAGGACCTGGTGCGCTGGCTGGAGGCCCAGGGGCTGGAAGTCTGGCCCTCCCCGTTCCAGATCGACCTGCTGGATTTCGACATCTCCAGGAACCTGTTCCACAGCCTGGAGACCCTGGACCTGCCCAACCTGCTCCTCCACGGGAAGATCGCCCTGCTCAGGGCGATCCACCTCTGGCGCATCCGCAGCGTGGTGGGTGCGCGGGTGGCCCGCCAGGCCGAGCCCGGCTACCTGGAGACCCGGCGCCTGGCCTCGGCCTACATGCCCAACGAGGCCAACGAGCTGCTGTTCCTCCATGTGGCCAAGACCGTGGATTTCGCCCGCAGCGGTGTGGACGGGATCGTCAACGCCATCTGTTTCGGCTGCATGGTGGGCAACGCCGCCGCCGCCTTGACCGAGCGGATCCGCCGGGACTTCGACAACCTGCCCATCCTCACGGCCGTCTACGCCGGCGGCGAGGACCCCACCCGGCGCATGGCCCTGGAGGCCTTCGTCAGCCAGGTGCGGGCACATCGGCAGCGACACGCGGCCGAACCGATGGCCTGGTCAGGCACCGGCCGATGAACGTGCTCATCTTCCGCAATGTCCCTCTGGCGGACACCTTGGCCTTCCGGGTCAGTGGAGCGTCAGGGTGCCGATGCTGACCGGGACCGGGTAGGGGGTGCCCGAGCTGTCCAGGATCGTGCCCAGGCCGGTGTCGGTGAGTTGGACCGCTCCGGAGGCGCCGCCCTGGGCCGGGGCGAGGGTGATCCGGGCGATCACGGCGCCGCCGGCGTTGCCGATGTCGCTGACCTGGGCGGCGTAGCCCTTGTTGGAGACGATGCCCTGGAGCTGGCCGCCCTGGACCCAGCCGCGCGCCACCTGGCCGCCGCTGCCGGTGGTGAAGAGGGTGCCGTTGGCCACCGGGGAGGAGGCCCAGGCGGCCCGGGCGGCGTCCACCTGGAACCCGAAGGTCACCCCCACCGCCGGGGTCGGGTTCTGGCTGTCCTCGGGGAGCACCAGGTCCAGGACCAGGGCCGGGCCGGTGCTGGCGGAGTCCCGCACCAGGGCCAGCTGGCCCTGGGTGAGGGTGGGGTTGGTGTAGCTCAGCCCGGGACCGGAGCCGGAGGTTCCGCTCGGCGTCAGGGACGAGCTTCCCCCGCAGGCGGCGAGGCCCAGCAGGGCGGCAAGGACCGGGAGGGTGGGCAGGAGGCGGTTCATAGGGCCATGCCGGGGATGAAGTTGGCCATCCAGAGGCTGATGTCGGTGTCGTCCACCCGGCCGTCCCCGTTCAGGTCCGCGAACACGTCCAGGCCGTCGAGGTCCTGGTCGGTGGCCTGGAGGGAGGGGTTCCAGGCGCCGCAGATGGCCAGCAGGTCGCGCACGTCGATGACGCCGTTGCCGGCCACGTCCATGACCGAGGTGTCGGCGTAGACCTGGAGCGTGGCGGTGCCCTGGGCGCCGGTGGAATCGGTGACGGTCAGGGTCACGGTGTAGGGGGCGGAGGGGTTGTCGGCGAAGGCGTGGGAGACCGAAGCGCCGGTCGCGCCGGCGCCGTCCCCGAAGTCCCAGGCGTAGCCCGCCAGGCTAGCGCCCGGGTTCAGGGTGAAGGTGTTGGCGGCATCCACGCTGAATGCGACCGCGGTACCCGGGAGGACGCCGGGGCCGGTGGCCGGCAGGCCGATCACGGCGCTCACCCCGGCCGGGGTCACCAGGATGGGGATGGAACGGGCGTCGACGTAGGTGCCGTCGGACACCGTGAGGGTGGCATGGAAGGTCTGGCTCACCCGTCCGGTGAGGGTGTAGGTGTGGCTGGTGGGGGTGTTGGCGGCGCCGGCGCTGCTGGAGCCGTCGCCCCAGTTCCAGGTGAAGCCCAGGTCGGCCGGATTCCCGGTGTAGCTGGAGGAGCCGGCGAAGGTCAGCGCCGTGCCGCTGGCGACCGTGGCGCCGGAGGCCGGGCTGGAGATGGTGACGTCGCTGATGGGATTGCCGGGCACGGCGCCGGGCCAGTTGCTCACCAGCAACGCGGCGTCCAGGCTGCCCAGCCCGGTGGCCTCGTCGTAGCCGTTCCCGGCGCTGTAGCCCGTGACTCCCGGGACCGAATTGTTGCCGGAGGTGACGTCGTGGAAGACGTGGGGTGCGCTGGCCCCGCCCTGGTACAGGTTGGCGAACTGGGCCCGGGCCAGGTTGTACAGGGCGAAGTTGGCGTTGCCCTGGCTGCCGTATTTCTGCACCACCAGGGCCATGATCCCCGCCATGGCGGGAGAGGCGAAGGAGGTGCCCCCGCCCAGGTAGGCCTGGCCTTCCTGGAAGGTTATCAGCGGGGTGGTCTCGGCGCTGGAAATGAACGAGACGTCCGGCAGGAACCGCGCGTCGGGGGTGGCGGGCACGCCGTAGGCGCCCTGCCACGCGGGGGTGGTGTAGACCGCGGAGGCCCCCCCGCCTCCGGCCAGGATCCCGACGCCCAGGTAGCTCTCGTTCCAGGCCTGCTCGGGGATGTAGCCCAGGGCCGAGGTGGCGTAGCCGGCGGCGGTGGTGGACCAGTAGGGGGCGCCCTGGGAGACCTGGAACATGGTCCCGCCCACGGCCGTATTGAAGGGGGTGGAGGCGATCCCCGAAACGGCCCGGCCCCCGGTGGCTTCCAGTTCGCCCGCGCCGTCGCAGCCGGCCGCGCCCGCGTCGCCCGTGGCCACGAACACCGAAATCCCCTCGCTGGCCGCCTGGGCCCAGAGCTGCTGGTAGAACGTGGTCCCGGCGGTGCCCAGCTCCTCCTCGCAGACGCCGAAGCTCATGGTCATGACCGGCGCCAGCAGGTTGTCCACGATGTACTGGGCGGAAAGGTCGCTGCCGTCGGTGGTGTAGGAGGAGGCGGAGACCACGAAGTCGATGGCCGCCCCGGGGGCGGCGGCGGTGGCCCACTGGGTGTCGGTGTCGGCCTCGAATTCCTCGTCGGAGCTGGTGATGCCGGGATCGGTTCCGTTGTGGACCACCTGGAGGCTGCCGGTGTACCCGGCCGGGAGGAGATCCGGCCCGAAAGCGCCGGTGAAGGCGGTCCAGTCGCTGGCCGCCAGGTCGCACCGCCCCACCACCCCGATGGTGACGCCGGAGCCGGTGGTGCCGGCCTGGAACAGGGGGGCCAGGTCGTAGATGGCCGCGAAGTCCCCGGGGCCGACCGCGTTGCCGCCGGATTCCAGGGCCACCTGGGGCCGGGCGGACCCTGGGCGGAGGGTTCCGCGGTTCCAGGCCAGGGGGCCGGTCTTGCGGGCCAGGCTCCTGCGGCCCAGGTCGTTCAGGGAGACCACCCCGTCGGCGAACGCCGCCAGGCCCCTGGGCAGGGAGATGGGGGTGGCGTTGCCGTGGCGCTTCACGCCGTCCAGGTCGTATTCCACGATGGTGGTGCGGAAGGCCCTGCCCACCTGGACGGCGGTGCCCGAGAAGGTGATGGCCAGCCCGCTGCGGGCCACGCTTTCCACCGTGAAGCCCTGCCCGGCCAGCCAGCCGGCCGCAGCGTCCAGCTCGGCCTGGGGCGGGCCGAACTGGCGCCCGAAGGCGTCCGGGGTGAGCCACTGGTGGTAGCGGGGGGAGCCGGGGTCCTGCTGGTCCCGGAGCAGCTGGTCCAGATGGGCCCGGGCGTCCGGAGCCAGCTTCAGGGCCAGGATCATCCGCTCCATGGGCAGATCCGGGGCCGCCGGGCCGGACGGGGATAGCGCGGCCAGCCGCGGGTGGATGCTGCCGGGCACGGTGACCCGGTCGAGGTCGTCGATGAGGGGCTGGGCGCCGGGACCCGAGGGAGGCGCCTGGGCAGGGAGGAACAGGCCGACACAGGCCAGCAGGACGGGGAGGATGCGACGTTCCGCCATGGGGCGACCACTGAGAAGGTGCTGCCGCCTGAGTTGCAGCCCTGAGCATAGACAAGCGCGACAGGGAATGCCAACTCTTTGATGCCGCAGCCCCGCCCAGGGTTGAACCGGATCGGCCGAACCGCCGTTCTGGACCGCCCAAAGGGTCCGCACGTCCCAGGCCCAGGCGCGGAGCCTGGCTGCTGCACGCTCCCGGAGGCCGGGTCCTCAGCCGGTGATGTTGATCGTCCCGGTATTGCCTGAGATGGTGATGTTGCCGGCCGCGCTCACCGTCGCGCCACTGGTCCCGGAGGCGCCGGCGGCGCCCTCGATGATGTTGATGGTCCCGCTGTTGCCGGAGATGTCCAGGGTGTCCCCGGAGGCGGAACTGGCCGCCTGGGCTTCCTGCCCATGATGATGGTGGTGGTGGTGCCCCCCGGCCTGCTGCAACTGGGCGAACGCCTGCTGGGCCGCGGACAGGTTGCCGGACTGGAGCGCCTGGGCAAGGGCCTGGAACGGGTTCTGGCTGCTGGACGTGGTGGAAGAAGTGCTGGAGGAAGAGGCGGAAGAGGAGGAAACGGATGCACCCTGGGGGGCGTTCTGCTGGAGGGCGGCGAAAGCCTGCTGGGCAGCTTGGAGATTGCCGGATTGGAGGGCTTGGGAGAGTTGCTGCCACGGGTTGCTCTGCGGCTGCCACTGGGTCTGCTGCAGCGCGCTGGTGCTTGCAGAAATGCCAACACTGGACATGTTTCCTCCATGAAATGGACGAGGAGGCTCCGCTCTCCCCCGGGACTCATAGTTCTATTCGGCTCGGAACCGCCCCCGGCATTAGAAAAAAAATCCGGTTCTTCCAGAAAACCACGGGACGCAGGGGTGGACGAGCTATCGGATGATCGACCGCAGGAACCCGGCCACATCCTGCCTGGAAGCTCGATGATCCGCGACCGCGAACATCAGGTCGGTCAAGGCGTCCTGGGCCGCCGGATCGTTGGGCAGGACCACTCCGTTTGCCGAAAGCATGACGATGCCTGCCACGGTACCGACACGTTTGTTCCCGTCCCTGCAGGCATGAGCCGAGCACAGATGCCACATGAGCGCCGCCGCGCAGTCGACCAGATCGCCCTCCTCGTGGAAAAGGACGTTCCTGGGGGCAGGTACGGCGGATTCAACAGCCTCCTGGCTCAGGATGCCCTTGGCTCCTCCGAACCGTTCCATTTGAGCGCGATGGATCTCATGGATGTCATCGACCTCCAGGAAGACCATCGCGCTCATTTCGCAAGGCGCTCCAGAGTCGGCGCAAAGCGATCCATGGCGATCGCCAGGTGCGCCTTGAGTTCATCGGGCTCGATCCGACGAGTCCGGACCGGCGTGACCGTGAGGACGTCACCGTCCGTGCGCATGTCCAGAGGAGTATCGGGCTTGATTTGAAGCAGTTCCATGATGCTCTTTTCAAAAAGCAGTGCGAACGAATTGCCGTGCTTGCTGAGGGTACGCCTCATGGCTTATCTCCCGTTAAACAAACGTATAACAGAAAGGGCAGCTGTCAACCCAGCTTTCCCGGGGGGATACCAGCTCTGTCCCCTGCGCGGTGCTGGTGCCGGAGCGCCACCAGGCGCACCCCTGTAAGTGCGGGCGCACCGGCAACATAAGTGATAAATTTGATTGCAATGGGTTTCCAATCTGTTTGCCCTTGCAACGATCCCCTCTGCTGATCCAAGGGAGCCGTTATGCCGTGTTTCATTGGCGTCGACGTCGGTTCTGAATCCGTGCGGGCCGGGGTGTTCGACCAGGACGGGCATCGCCTGGCCTTCCGGGTCCACAGGATCCAGCAGTTCCGGCCCCAGACGGACCATGTGGAGCAATCCTCGGCCGACATCTGGTCCCAATGCTGCGCGGCCATCCGGGAAGCGCTGCAGGCGGCCGCCGTCGCCCCCGGCGACCTGGCCGCCATCGGTTTCGATGCCACCTGCTCGCTGGTGGCCGTGGGGGCCGACGGGGAGGGCGTCTCCGTTGCCGCGGACGGTGCGCCCGGACGCGACATCATCATGTGGATGGATCACCGCGCCGTGGCGGAGGCCGCGGCGATCAATGCGACCGGGGACCCGGCGCTGGCCTACGTCGGGGGCGGGGTCAGCGTCGAGATGGAGCTGCCCAAGGTCCTGTGGCTCAAGCGCCACTGCCCCGAGCGGTACCAGCAGGTCTGGAGGTTCTTCGACCTGGCCGACTACCTGGTCTGGCGCGCCACCGGGATGGACGTGGCGAGCACCTGCACGCTCACCTGCAAATGGAACTACCTGGCCCATGAATCCCGGTTCCCCGGGGGCATGCTGGCCAAGATCGGGCTGAGCGGACTGCTGGGCAAGATCCCGGACCGGATCCTCCCCCTGGGCTCGCCCGCCGGCCGCTTGCGCAAGGACGTCGCCGAGCGCCTGGGGCTCAGTCCCGTGGTCACCGTCGCCACGGGGATCATCGACGCCCACGCGGGCGGGATGGCCCTGGTGGGCGCGGAACCGGACGGCACCCTCGCCTTGATCGGAGGCACCTCCAACTGCCACATGATCGTGAACCGCGCCCCGGTGATGGTCCCGGGAGTCTGGGGGCCCTACCTTGGCGCCATGCTCCCGGGCTGGTGGCTGAGCGAGGGCGGCCAGAGCGCCGCGGGGGCCCTGCTGGACTGGACCGTCCGCCAGGGCCAGGCCTGGCCGGAATTGCAGGCCGAAGCCAAGGGCACCGGCAGCAGCGTCCACACCGTGCTCAACCGTTGGGTCGCCGCCCTGGAGGAACGCGAACCCCATCCCACCCGGAACCTCCATGTGCTGCCGGACCATCACGGCAACCGCTCGCCCAGGGCGGAACCCCTGGCCCGGGGGATGGTGTCGGGCCTCACCCTGGAAACGGGGCGGGACGCCCTGGCGCGGGCCTACCTCGCCACCATCCAGGCCCTGGCCTATGGAACCCGGCACATCATCCAGACGATGAACGCGGCCGGACACGACATCCGCCGGATCAGGATGTGCGGCGGCGGCACCAAGAACCCCCTCCTGCTGCGCGAACACGCCGATGCGATCGGCTGCGACATCCAGCTGGTGGAAGAGGAGGACGCCGTCACCCTCGGCTCGGCCGTGCTCGCCGCCGCGGCAGGCGGCACCTTCGGCGGGATCAGCGAGGCCGCGGCCAGGATGGTCCGCCTGGGCGCGAAGGTGCCCGCGCGGCCCGGGGCCCGCGCGTTCCATGATTGCAAGTACGAGGTTTTTCTCCTGATGTACCAACACCAGGAAAGCCACCGGCAGCGCATGGCCGATTACCAGTCTTGAGACCTTCCAGCCGAGGAGAAATCCATGCTCACCCTGAACCTTCCAGCCGCTTCCGCAAAGATCAGGCCCGGGTCGGACGAAGTCCTTCTGGTGACCAACGCGGACCTGCGGGAATCCGCCAACATCGTCTGCTGGCCCACCCAGGCCAAGTACGAGCGGCTGCTGGAGAAGGCGCTCGCCGAGCGCTTCGGCCTGCGGGTCCGGCGCGCCCATCCCTTCAAGGAGGACAAGGGCCACGGGTTCATCAGCGGCCAGCGGGAAGGCAGCGACCTGTTCGCCCGCATCGATCCGGAGGCCCCGGTCATCGTCCTGCTCACCGCCTGGCAGTACTCCCACCACCTCGCGCCCAGCCTCGCCCTCCATCGCGGGCCGGTGCTCCTGCTCGCCAACTTCGACGGCACCTGGCCCGGCCTGGTCGGCATGCTGTGCCTGGCCGGAACCCTGACCAGCCTGGGCAAGCCCTACTCCCGGCTGTGGTCGGCCGGCTTCGACGATCCCTTGTTCTTCCGGGGCCTCCAGGCGTGGCTCAGGACCGGCCGGATCGAGCACGACACCAGCTACCTGAAAGCCGTCGACGCCTCGCACCCGGTCCTGCGCACCCCGGCCGGCCGGATCGGGGTCCAGGTCGGCGAGTACATCCTGGAGCACAAGGAAATCCTCGGCCTGTTCGACACCTTCTGCATGGGCATGATGAACGGCGTCTTCCCCCAGCAGGCCCTGGTGGGCATCGGCATGCCCCTGGAGAGCCTGTCCCAGTCGGCCCTGCTGGTGGAAATGGCCAAGGTCCCGCGGGCCCTGCGCGAGGATTGCCTCGCCTGGTACGAGCAGCGCGGGATGAAGTTCCACTTCGGCCCGGACGAGGCGAAGGACCTCACCCGGGACCAGGTGCTTGAACAATGCGCGATGCTCATCGCGCTGGCCCGTTTCGTCCAGCAGTTCGGCCTGTCGGCGGTGGGCGTCCAGTACCAGCAGGGGCTGGCCCACTCCTGCGCCGCCTCGGATTTCGCCGAAGGAGCCATCGGCTCGGCGGACCGGTTCCCGATCCCGGACTGCGACGGGAAGGTCATCCGCCCAGGCAAGGCGATCCCCTGCATCAACGAAGTGGACATGGGCACGGCGATCCCCCAGACCATGCTGTGGCGCCTGCTCGATTCCCTGGGCCTGCCCGCCGCGACCACGCTGCATGACATCCGCTGGGGCAGCGAATTCCAGGGGACCTTCTACTGGGACCTGGAGATCTCCGGTTCGGTCCCGTTCGAGCACCTCAAGGGCGGCATCGCCGGAGCCGAGGGCTACCGCCAGCCGGCCATGTATTTCCCCAAGGGGGGCGCGACCATCACCGGCCAGGGCAAGGCCGGCCGGATCCTGTGGGCGCGGGCCCACTACCAGGGCACCCAAGTCCTGCTGCACGTGGGCACCGGCACCGCCGTGGAACTGCCCGCACCGGAGTTCGAGCGCCGCCGCCGGGCTACGACCTACGAATGGCCGATGCTCAACTGCACCCTCGACGGGGTTGGCCGCGACGACCTGATGGCCGGGCACCAGTCCAACCACATCACCGTGGCCTACGTGGACGAGGCGAAGCTGGCGCCGGTCCTGCAGGCCTTCGTGGCCCAGGCCCTGACCCAGAACATGAAGGTGTTCGTGTGCGGAACAGCGCACGACCTCCTTCAGGCGTGATCCGCCCCAACCCCGCCCGGTCGGATCGCAATCCGCGATCCAACCGGGCGAAAGGCTGGGACTCGGACCTCTTACCGGGTCACGTCCCTAGCTCTTGGGCGCGTAGGATTCCAGGATCTTGAACTGGCCGTCCTTGATCTGGATGAGCAGGACGGGCTTGTTGTACGGGTTGTGGTTGGTCTTGTCGAAGGTGAACTTGGCGGCGGTGAACACCGGCAGGTCCTTGGTGCCCTCGATCGCGTCCCGGAACTTCTCCTGGCTCCAGGCACCGCCGTTGGCGGTGACCGTCTTGATGCCGTTCTCGATGATCGCCATGCAGTCCAGGCCCAGGTAGCCCCAGATGTTCGCTTCCTTGCCGGGGTGCTTGGCCTTGTAATCGGAGTTGTACTTGGCGAAGGCAGGATCATTGACCGAGGCGATGGTGGTGAAGAAGGCGCCGTCCAGCTCCTTGCCGGCATAGGGAAGGATGTCCTCGACCATCCAGCCGTCGCCGCCGATCATCTGGATGTTCATGTTCAGGGCCTTGGCCTGCTTGCCGACGAGCCCGGGGTCCTTGTAGTTGTCGGCGCAGCACACCAGCACGTCAGCCTTGCCGCTCTTCACCTTGGCCAGCTGGGCGCGGAATTCCTGGTCGCCCTTGTTGTAGCCTTCGTCCGTCACCACCTGGCCGCCCAGCTTGATGAAGCGGTCCTTGAAGAACTGGTGCAGGGCCACGGTGTACGGGGAGGCCACGTCGGTGATGAAGGCCGCCTTGCGCTTGCCCAGCTTGTTGTAGCAGTAGTCCGCCAGGGCCGTGCCCTGGTACGGGTCGATGAAGCACACCCGGAACATGTACGGATGCACCTTGCCGGCTTCGTCCACGGTGACGTTCACGTTGGTGGCGGTGGTGGCGATGATCGGGATGTGGGACTCGTCGGCGATCTTGGCCATGGGGATGCCCGCGCCCGAGAAGCTGGGGCCGATGATGGCGACGACCTTGTCCTGGTCGATCAGGCGCTTGGTGACGGCCACGCTCTCGGCAGGGAGGTTCTGGCAGTCGTAGGCGATGACCTTGAGCATGTAGCCGTTGATGCCGCCGGCGGCGTTCACCCTGGCCACTTCATCCTCCACCGCCGGGACGGCGCCGGGGGCGACGTAGGCTTCGGACCCGGTCATGGTGGTGACGTGGCCGATGACCAGCGTGCCCTTGCTGGCGGCGCCCAGGGGCAGGAAGGCGGCCACCAGGAAGGCCATCATTCCCAGGTTGAGTTTGGAACAGATTGCCATACGTTTCTCCTTTGGAGCTTGGGGCCGTGTCCTTGCGGCACGGCTCGAGTGGTGGCGGTCTTTGGGCCTTCGCCGAGGAAGGCGGTCTAATGGATTGGGCTATGGATGCTATATATTGATTGTATCAAAGCGTTTTGTCAATCATTGATCACGTGCCCGTAGATTTGCTGGTGTGGCTCCAGGCGCGCCTACCCGGTCCGGTCGTGGCCGATGGCCTCCCCGGGCCTCAACACCACGACCGCCAGCGGGGGCAAGGTGAGGGCCAGGGACCATGGGCGGTTCATCCAAGGGAGGTCCTCGCTCACCAGTTCCTGATCTCCATTGCCCACATTGCTTCCACCGTAGTGTCCGGAATCGGTGTTGAGGACTTCCTGGTACCGGCCCCGGTGCGGAACCCCGATCCGGTATCCGCGGCGGGGAACGGGCGTGAGGTTGGCCACCACCACGAGGAAATCATCACCGTCCCGCCGGATGAAGCACAGCACGGACTGCTGGGAATCGTGGCAGTCGATCCACTCGAAGCCCTGCCAGTCGAACTCGAGACGGTACAGCGCCGGCGATTCCCTGTAGAGGCGATTCAGGTCCCGGACCAGCCGCTGCAGCCCCTGATGGAATGGGTATCCAGCACGTACCAATCCAGGACGCCCTGGCTGTCCCATTCCTGCCCCTGGCCGAATTCGGTGCCCATGAACAAGAGCTTCTTGCCCGGGTGAGTGAACATGTAGGCATAAAGTGCGCGCAGATTGGCGAACCGCTGCCACTCGTCCCCCGGCATCTTGTTGAGCATGGAGCCTTTGCCGTGCACCACCTCGTCGTGGGAAAAGGGCAGCACGAAGTTCTCGGTGAACGTGTAGAGCATGCTGAAGGTCAGGAGGTCCTGGTGGAAGGACCTGTGCACCGGTTCATGGCTCATGTAGCGCAGGGTGTCATTCATCCAGCCCATGTTCCACTTCATGTCGAACCCCAGCCCGCCCAGGTGGACCGGGCGGCTCACCTGGGGCCAGGAGGTCGACTCCTCCGCGAACATCAGGGCGCCGGGGCACTGGTCATGGACGACCACGTTGAGCTCGCGCAGGAAGCCGATGGCCTCCAGGTTCTCGCGCCCGCCATACCGGTTGGGAATCCACTCTCCTGCCTTCCTGGAGTAGTCCAGGTAGAGCATGGAGGCCACGGCATCCACCCGCAGGCCGTCCAGGTGGAACTCCTGAAGCCAATAGAGGGCGCTGGAGAGGAGGAAGTTCTTCACCTCATGGCGTCCCATGTTGAAGATCAAGGTCGACCAGTCCTGGTGTTCACCCAGCCTTGGATCCTCGTGCTCATACAGGCAGCTGCCGTCGAAACGCGCCAGAGCATGGGCGTCCTTGGGAAAGTGGGCCGGCACCCAGTCCACCAGGACGCCGATGCCCTGGTCGTGGCACAGGTCCACAAAGAAACGGAAGTCATCGGGAGTCCCGAACCGGCTGGTTGGAGCATAGTAGCCCGTCGCCTGGTAGCCCCAGGAGAGGTCGTAGGGATGCTCGGCGATGGGCATCAGCTCGATGTGGCTGAAGCCCATCCAGCGGACGTACTGCACCAGCCGGTGCGCCAGTTCCCGGTAATTGAGGAACTCCCCTTCATCTCCCCGTTGCCAGGAACCGAGATGCACTTCAAGGATGGTCATTGGAAAGTGCCGCCAGTCGTGGCGGGCGCGCCGCTCCATCCATGGTTCGTCGGCCCAGGGAAAGGGTTCGGCCTGGGGGACGATGGCGGCCGTCCTTGGCCGGAGCTCGAACCATTGGCCGTAGGGATCGGCCTTCAGGAACACGTGCCCGGTGTCCCGGTTGCGCAGTTCGAATTTGTACAGGCTTCCAGGTTCCAGGTCGGGCAGGAACAGCTCCCACACCCCGAAGCCGTGCCGGACCCGCATGGGATGGCAGCGGCCGTCCCAGCCGTTGAAGTCGCCGACCACGCTCGCACGGCCCGCATTGGGCGCCCAGACGGCGAACAGCACCCCCGCCACGCCGTCCACCTCGTGCCGGTGGGCGCCAAGAAAGCGGTGAGCGTGCCAGTGCTTCCCCTCGCTGAACAGGTGCAGGTCGAAGTCCTCCAGTTGCGGGGGATAGCTGTACGGATCGTGGACGATGTGTTCGCAGTGCTCGCCGTCGCGCCAGACCAGGCGGTAGTGCGGCGGCAGGTCGGCCCCCCGGCCACGCCATTGGAACAGGTCGCTGGACCCCACCCGTTCCAACCGGAGGTTGCCCTCGACGATGGATACATCACTGGCCCAAGGAATGAAGGCCCGGACCACCGACACCCCGTCCTGGAGATGGTGGCCCAGGACGGCAAAAGGGTCGTCGTGGCGGGCTTCGATCAGCTTGCGCAGGTCTTCATCGAGCAGGGTGGCTGGTTGCATGGCGGAAGCCCCTTCCCTAGGCAGGACCGACCCGGCTGAAGGATTGCCCCGACGGCGCGAGTCCCAGGTGATTATCCAGTTACTTTTCCAGGATGATGCCGTAAATTTCAATTTCCTCCGCCTATTTTGAGCCGGAGATCCAAACCCGGCCAGGAATCAGGCCGGTCAGTTCATCGATTGCGGGCATCTGCGCGCTCAGCGTTTTTCCCGGAGCAGGTTCGCGATCACCTTGCCCAGCCGGATGAGGTCCTGCTCCGCCCGGTCCGACCAGCACGCCGTGTTCAGGCGGATGAAGTCGTTGAATTTGTGGGTGGGGGAGAAGATGTAGCCGGGAGCAATGGTGATGAAGGCCTTCTGTGCTTCCCGGTAGAGTTCCAGGGAGTCCAGCTTGCCGGGCAGTTGCACCCACATCACGAAGCCGCCGGCGGGCTCGATGACCCGGGTGCCCGCGGGGAAATGGGTGCAGATGGCCTGGGCCATGAAGGAAGCCTTCTGGGAGTATGCGTTGCGGATCTTCCTGAGGTGGGTGTCGTAGCCGCCCCCCTCCAGGAACCGGGCGATGGCCACCTGGGCGAGGAGGGACGTGCGCACGCTCATGGCGTATTTCTTGGACTGGACCTCCCGGGAGAAGCGGCCCGGGGCCACCCAGCCGATGCGGAACCATGCGGAGATATCCTTGGAATAGGAAGAGCAGAGCAGGACGGTGCCCTCGCGGTCGAACGCCTTGGCCGGCCGCGGCCGGCGGTCGGAAAAGTACAATTCCCCGTTGATGTCGTTCTCGATGAGGGGGATCCCCTTGCCGGCGAGGAACTCCACCAGGTCGCGCTTGTCCGCGTCCGTCATGAGGCTGCCGGTGGGGTTGCCGAAATTGGGGATGGCCATGACGGCCTTGACGGGGTGGTTGTCCACCGCGAACTTCAGGGCGTCCAGGCTCATGCCGGTGCGCGGATGGGAGGGGATCTCCAGGGCGCGCAGGTGCAGGGCCTCCAGGGCCAGGATGATCCCGAAGTAGGTGGGCGACTCGATGGCCACCAGGTCCCCGGGGCTGCATACGGCCTGGAGGCAAAGGCTCATGGCTTCCGTGCAGCCTGCGGTGACGACCAGTTCCCCCGGGTTCAGGTAGCAATCGTAGCCGAAGGCCCGCTGGGCGATCTGGATGCGCAGGTCCTCCTGGCCGGCGATGGCCTCGCCGGTGACTTGGGAGAACTTGCCTTCCCGGGCGAGCTGGGCCAGGATCCGGTTGAGCTTGGCCGTCGGCAGCAGCGCCGGATCCGGCAGGGCCGCGCCGAACTGGGCGAAGTCCAGGTTCAGGGTGTCGTGGATCAGGCCGGACGTGACCTCGTCGATGCTGACGCTGGTGGGATCGCACTGGAGCGGGGTGAACTCCGGTTCCGCCGCGGTCCTGGTGGGGCGGAGCTTGACGTAGTACCCGGACTGGGGACGGGCCTCGATGAAACCCCGGTCCTCCAGGCGCCGGTAGGCCTGCAGGACGGTGGAGAAACTGACGCCGTGCTGGGCGATGGCCTCCCGTATGGAGGGGAGGCGAGAGCCCATGGGAAAGGTGCCGGAACGGATCAGCTCCTCCAGGGCATGAGCGAACTGTTCGTATCGGGGGATCTTGGGTGTGTCCTTCACGGCGGCTCCCGGATCAGGCTTGGCGCGGGATAACAGTTGGCCATTATTTTAATCTAACAAATGGAATGTTAGTTAACTGTTAGCTAAAAATTTTTATATTGTATCACTGTTATATTTTCCGGGAGGTCCCATATTTTATCTTGGAGGCCCCCCAAGGATCCTCCAGAACGGGAGAACCCCATGACCGCCCAGACCCTCACCTTCAACACCGACGAGCTCCGGAACAACGGCGTGGAGGCCTCGGAAGCCGGCTCCGTGGACTACGACCACGTGGCCAGCTACCTCAACCGCAGGGACCGGGTCATCACCTGCACCTCCGGAAACCTTTGGGTGACGGTGGAGAATGACCGCATCGACTTCGTGCTCAATCCCGGCGAGCGCCTTTTCATCGCCGGCCGCGGCAAGATCGTGATCAGCGGCAAGGGCGCCTACCACATCACCGTGGAGGTCCCCCTGGCGCTGGCCTGCTGATTCCCAGGCGCTCACCCCGCCTCTGCGGCCGGGTAGGCTTCGAGGTATGGCCGCCTGCGGATTTTCGATAGCCTTGGGCATGGCATTCCGCCGTTCAAGGGCATCGCGGGGGTGGGCGGCAGATGAAAAAATCCCTTCTGATGATCACTCCCGAGAACGAGGAGATCCACCGTTTCCGGCGGCGGCAGTTCAACAATTTCACCCAGGTGACCATGCCGTACCTGGCGGGGTTCGTGGACGAGCGCCGGTTCCGCATCCGGCTGGTGGACGAGTACAACCAGCGCATCCCCTACGACGACCCGGCCGACCTGGTGGCCATCACGGTAAACACCCCGAACGCCACGCACTGCTATGAGATGGCGGACCGTTTCCGCGCCCGGGGCGCCAAGGTCGCCCTGGGCGGACCGCACGCCACCCTCCTTCCGGAGGAGGCCTCGGCCCACTGCGACCATCTCTTCGTGGGCGAGGCGGAGGAGACCTGGCCGCCTTTCCTGGAGGCGTTCCTGGAAGGCTCGGGGCAAGCCCGGTACCTCTGCCCGCGCCCCCCGTCCCTGGCCGGGCTTCCGATCCCGCGCCGGGACCTGATCCGCCAGAGGTCCTTCACCAAAGGCGCCGTGTTCGCCACCCGGGGTTGCCCCTACCACTGCGCCTACTGCAACCTCCGGCAGATCTACGCCCCCGGGTTCCGGACCCGGCCGGTGGAGGAGGTCCTGGCGGACATCCGCAGCATGCCGAACCGGCATTTCGTGTTCTGGGACGACCATTTCTTCGCGGACCGGGCCTATTCCGTCCGGCTGATGACGGCCCTCAAGGGCCTCGGAAGACGTTGGGCGGCCCAGACCACCATCGACCGCTGCGGGGACGAGGAGCTTCTCCGCCTCGCGCGGGAGGCTGGCTGCATCTACCTCTTCGTGGGCCTGGAGAGCTTCACCGATGCGGGTCTCGCCGCTGCGGGCAAGCGGTGCAACCGGGTCCCGGAGTACCGGCCGGCGGTCGAGGCCATGCACCGGCAGGGCATTTGCATCCAGGCCGGGGTGATCTTCGGACTGGACAGCGACACGAAGGAGGTCTTCAGGGAGACCCTGGAAGCCTGCGAGTCCCTCGGCATCGACGGGGTGACCGCGAGCATCCTGACTCCCTTTCCCGGAACGCCCATCCACCAGGAAATGAAGCGGGACGGCCGCCTCCGGAGCGAGGACTGGTCCTGGTTCAACGGCAAGACCCGGGTGGCCTTCACGCCCCGGGGCATGACGGCGGAGGAACTCCTGTCCGGCTTCCATTGGTTCCGGTCGCGGTTCCACACCTTCCCTTCCCTGTTCCGGCGGATGGCCGTTTCCCGGGCGAACCCGGCCTGCACCCTGCTCCTGAACCTCGGCTACCGGTGGTCGATCTAGGGAAGCCGCGGCACGACCTCCATCTTCCGGCGCTGGTCCCGGCGACAACACTGGGAAGGCCCTTGTTTACCAATATTTCGATGAATCGCAGGATGGGTTTTAACGTTGACAATCCAGCGGCTTCGAATATCATCCAGGCAAATCGAATTCAAGACGTGAAATCCAGTTCGGGCGGGTGGAGCCACATGGGCCCAGGCAGGCCGGCAGATTCGGTCCACACCTCGCCATGCCGTACGTGATGTGTGCCTGTTCATTGTTTACGCCAGCCGGGTTTCCGGCCTTTCAACCACCCCCATCCCCTTCACGTGAGGAGACACCTATGGGCATAGACTCATTCCTTCACGGCCTGAGCAGCGTGTTCAACACCTTCGGTTCGGCGGTGTTCGTGCCGGTGATCATCTTCGTGATCTGCCTGATCCTGGGGGTGGAACTCAAGAAAGCGTTCTTCTCCGGGCTTTACGCGGGCATCGGCCTCACCGGCTTCGGCTGGCTGATCAATTCCTACATCCCGATCATCGTCCCGGCGGTGCAGAACTTCGTCAAGGCGACCGGCATCAACCTGCCCATCGTCGACATCGGCTGGCAGGCCACATCGGTCATCGCCTACGCCACCAAGGCCGGGATGATGTTCTTGGCCTTCGGCCTGCTGTTCCAGGTGGTGCTGTTCCTGGTGCGGGTGACCAACGTGTTCATCCCCGGAGACCTGTGGAACAACTACTCCTACATGTTCTGGGGCTCGATGCTGTACGTCATCACCAACGATATCTGGCTGTCCCTGGCGGCCATGTTCATCATGGTGCTCTACAACATCATCTTCATCGAGATGAACTCCAAGCGCTGGTCCACCTACTACGGCTACCAGAACTGCACCATCCCGGCCCTGCACATCGCTCCCGGCACGCCGTTCGCGGTGGGCGGCAACTGGGTGCTGAACAAGATGGGCGCGTACAAGATCCGCTGGCGGCCCGAGGCGCTGCGCCGGCGCATGGGCTTCCTGGGCGAGCCGATCGTGCTGGGCATGATCCTGGGTCTGATCCTGGCGATCCTCGGGCACCTGAGCGACCTGGGAACCCTTGCCGCCTGGGGCAACATCATGACCATCGCCATCTCGACGGCGGCGGTCATGGCCATCTTCCCGCGGGTGGCCAACATCTTCGCCTCGGCGTTCATGCCCATCACCGAAGCCGCCCGCAAGCGCAGCGCTTCCAAAGTCAAGGAGGGCGACGACCTGTTCATCGGCATCAACGACGCCACCGGCTATGGCGAGCCCGCCACGCTCATGTCCGGCATCATTTTGATCCCGATCCTTCTGCTGCTGGCGGTGATCCTGCCCGGCAACCGCACCCTGCCGCTGGTGGACCTCATCGCGATCTCCTTCATCATCCAGCCGTTCGTGGCGGCGTCCAACGGCAATATCTTCAAGACCGTGATCCTGAGCGCCATCTGGTTCGCCATCGGGCTTTACGTCTGCACCGCCACCGCCCCGATGTTCACCCAGGTCTACGCCCAGTTCGCCACCAAGCCGCTCACCGGCGGCACCATGGTCACCTCGGGCATGATCGCCAACAAGCCGATCGTCGGCGGGTTGATCTTCCTGCCGATCGCCAGTTGGAAGTGGGTCGGGGTGAT
Source organism: uncultured Holophagaceae bacterium (assembly GCA_963816585.1). Classification (GTDB taxonomy): domain Bacteria; phylum Acidobacteriota; class Holophagae; order Holophagales; family Holophagaceae; genus Mesoterricola. The sequence continues at coordinate 21,139 of CAWFOJ010000084.1, forward strand.
CCATGCTGCTGCGTGATCTGGTTCCCCGTGTACTACCTGTTTCAAGAAGAACAAGGTGCGCATCCAGGACTTCATGGAGGCCCAGGCCGCCCTGGACGTGGACGAATAGACCGCAACCCCAACTCCGGTGAAGGGGGAGCCGGGACCACCGGCCCCCCTGCCGCCGTTCTCACCCAGGGAGTCCGTCTTGGTGGCCATCCTCATTTCCGAACGCCTGATCCAGCTGGGGATGGCCGAGACCGCCAAGGACGCGGCCATCCGCAGGCTGGCCCGCGGGCTGTACGACCTGGACTGCGTGCTGGAAGGCTACGTGGAGAACGTCCTGGCCCGGGAGGAGGCCTATCCCACCGGGCTGCCCACCAGCATTCCGGTGGCGGTGTGCCACACCGAAGCTCGCTTCGTGCGCCGCAGCGCCCTGGCCGTGGGCACCCTGGCGGCCCCCATCCCGTTCCAGGAGATGGGCACCCCCGAGCGCCGGGTGGACGCCGAGATCATCTTCCTGCTGGCGCTGGCCGATCCCAAGGACCAGGTCCCCTGGCTGAAGAAGATGGCCGGGGTCTTCAAGGACCGCGCCGCGCTGGCGGCCATCCGGGACGCCACCGATCCCCGGGCCCTGGAGGCTTTCCTGAAAAGCACCCTGCAGGAACCGGGAACGGCATAGAATTGTTCAATAGCCCCAGAGGAACCACATGGCAACCAGGCAAACTCTCACGATTCTCGCAGTCTGCGGTTCGGGCGTGGTCAGTTCTTCGATGATCGCCCAGAAATTGGAGGAGATCCTCAAGCCCCTGGGGGCCGAGGCCAAGGTCATCGGACTGCTGCCCACCTCGGTGCAGACCTACGTCGAGCAGGGGGGCATCGACTTCGTGGTCGCCACCAGCCCCATTCCCGGCACCATCACCGTCCCGGTGATCAAGGGGGTGGCCCTGCTCACCGGTTTCGGCGAGGAAGCCTGCCGGGCCGAGATCACCCGGGTCGCCAAGGACATCCTGGCCAAGCGCGGCTGACCGCGGCCGGGCGCGGTCATGCCGGAGATCCACCTGGAGATCACCAACACGGTTGGCCTGCATGCGCGGCCGGCGGCCCTGTTCGTGCAGGAGGCCAACCGTTTCGCCGCCGACATCATGGTCCAACTGGGGGACGCCCAGGCCGACGCCAAGAGCATCCTCGACCTGCTGCTGCTGGGCGCCGTCCAGGGCAGCAGGGTGACGGTGCGGGCCGAAGGGCCCGACGCCGAGGCCGCCCTGGCGGCGCTGCGCGCGCTGCATGCCAGGAACTTCGGCGAGGCTGGCTGACGCGAGGCGGCCCGCGGCCTTGTTCTAATTCGTCGTCCCCTCCATGTTCACCAGCCCATCGCGTACGAGGCGCCGCACCGCGGCGGCCGAATCCAGGTCCAGCGCGGCCCGGGCCAACGCTTCGGCCCACCCGGCGGAGATCCGGCGGACCAGGGCCTTGGCGCGCGGGATCAGGGCGGGGGACATGCTCAGCTCGTCGATGCCCAGGCCCACCAGCAGGGGCAGCGCTTCGGGATCGCCGGCCATCTCGCCGCACACCCCCACCGGGATCCCGGCCGCCTTCGCCCCCTGCACGGTGCGAGCCACCAGGCGCAGCACGGCGGGATGGCAAGGATCATTCAGGTAGGCCACCCGGGGATTGGTGCGGTCGGCGGCCAGGGTGGACTGGGTGAGGTCGTTGGTGCCGATGCTGAAGAAGTCCACCTCCCGGGCCAGCAGGTCCGCCGTCAGCGCCGCCGCCGGGATCTCCACCATGATCCCCACCCGGGGCCGCTCGCACTGGGTGCAGCCGCGCTCCTGCAACTCCCGCCGGGCCTGGTCCAGCTGTTCCCGGGCCCGGCGCAGCTCGTCCAGGGTGGCGATCATCGGGAACATGATCCCCAGGTCGTGGCCAGCGCCCGCCCGCAGCAGGGCGCGCAACTGGGCGCGGAACAGGCCCGGCTGGGACAGGCACAGGCGGATGGCGCGCCCGCCCAGGAACGGGTTGGCTTCGGGCGGCTGGGCCAGGTAGGGCAGCTCCTTGTCGCCGCCGGCGTCCAGGGTGCGGATGATCACCGGATGCTGGTTCATCACTGCCAGCACCTGCCCGTAGAGGGCCGCCTGTTCGTCCTCCGCCGGACCGGCGGTGCGCTGCAGGAACAGGAACTCGGTGCGGAACAGGCCGACGCCTTCGGCGCCTCGGGCCAGGGCGGTGCGGGCATCCTCCACCCCGCCCACGTTGGCAGCCACCGTCACGGCCCGGCCGTCGAGGGTGACCGCAGGGCCCGGGGCCGCGGCCAATTCGGCCCGCGCCAGGTCCGCGTCCCGGGCGCCGGCTTCGGCCAGGGCCGCCTGGGCGGCGGGGTCCGGGGCGATGGACACCAGCCCCTTGGCGCCGTCCACCCACAGGGCGGTCCCCGGCGCGATCACAAGCACCGCCTCGCCCAGGGCGACTACCGCCGGGATGCCCAGGGCCTTGGCCAGGATGGCGGTGTGCGAGGTGGGACCGCCTTCGGCGGTGCAGAAGGCCAGGATCCGGGCTGGGTCCAGGCTGACCGTCTCCGACGGGGTCAGGTCCCTGGCGACGATGACCGCGGGCTGCGCGGGCGCCTCCGGGGCGGCCGGCAAACCCAGCAGGATGCGCAGCACCCGCTCGCCCACGTCGCGCAAGTCGGCGGCGCGCAGGGCGAAGGCCGGGTCGGGCAGCGCCGCGAGGCGGCCGGCATAGCTCTCCACCGCGTCGCTCCAGGCCGCCTCGGCGTTGATCCCGGCCTCCAGGGCTGCGCCAGCCTGGCGATGCAGGGCGCGGTCCCGGACCAGTTGCAGGTGCGCGCCGAACACCCCGGCTTCGGCGGCGTGGCCTCCGGCGGCCACCTGCCGCTCCAGTTCCTCGATCTGGGCGCAGGCCTGGGCCACCGCCCGCTCCAGCCGGGCGCGCTCCGCCGCCGGGTCCTGCCCCTCGCGCCGGACCAGGCGCAGGGGCTCCCGGACCCACCGGAACGCCGGCCCGCAGGCCAGGCCGGGCGCGCCGGCCACCCCTTGCAGGACCGTGCCGCGGGTGGGATCGGTGGAAGGCTGCATGGAGCGCTCCGCTGGTGCCGCGGCCGGGTGGACACCGTCACCATCCTCGCCGGACCGTTCCGGCAGGCGGCCGGCCTTCAAGCAGTTTATCCTGGGATCGTACCCGTTCCCATCTCTCCGGCTCCGGAAAGGATGCCATGCTGCGGTTCGACTTCAGTCCCTGGGCAGGCGTCGTCTCGGCGGTGTGGCTGGCTTTCTACATCCTGGGCCGGCGCCAGTTCGCGCGGGTCCGGCGGGGCACCGCTGAACTGGTGCTGGAGCAGGGCCGCCGCGCCGGGCAGATGGCTTCGTGCCCCAGCGTGGAGGCCTTCTACACCCAACTCCAACCGGAATGGGAAGCCATGCTTGGGCGCCAAGCCTGGTTCCTCCCGCACCGCTCCGAGCTGTTCCCGGTGCCGGTGCGCCCGGCCGACCTGCGCCGGCGCCTGAACTTCACCCCGGGTTGGGTGGGCGCGTACCTGCGCCTGAACGGCGTCCACCTCCCTGCCGGGACCGAGCTGGAAAAGGAGATCCAGCGAATCCTGGCCCTGGCCGGACCCCCAGGGCGGGCGCGGTAGGACGCCATGGCGCGGCACCCTGCGGCCGATGGTACCGGGGCCTGCCGCCGGTGCCGTTCCAGATTGAGAACGCGACCCGATTCAAGTTGGTGGAAATCAGGACTCGACGGATCTCGCCTCCAATCCGTCTCCGTGCAATCATCCTTGCATGTGGTTTTCCAAACCCAAACCGGAACCGAAGCCTCCCTTCTTCGTCTGGTCGGAACAAGATCATTCGGTCGGGGTAGCCATGTTCGACGAGGAGCACCAGCGCCTCACCACGATGATGGCCCAGATCCACGAGTCCCTGCAGGAGGAGCACGACCGCCTCCGGGCCCTGAAGCTCGTTGAACAGCTGGTCCAGGAGGCCCGCGTCCACTTCACCCATGAAGAGGACGCCATGAAGGAGGCGCACTTCCCGGACCTGGAGGCCCATGCCGCCGAGCACACGGCCCTGATCGCCCAGGTCGAGAACCTGCTCCGCCAGTTCACCAAGGGCTCCATGAGCGCCATGATTTTCCCCAGCTTTCTCAGGGACTGGCTCATACCGCACATGCAGGACTACGACCGCAAGTACTCCGCCACCCTGCGCCGCCAGGGCCTGCGCTAGGAGTGTGACCAAGTAAAGGTCCGGGTCCCTCCATTTCGCCCTGGTTCATCGTTCTCTGAACGCCTTCGCGTTCAGAGAACGATGGGGGTTAACCAAGGAACCGCGACGACCGTGTTCCACCTCCGGGCCAAAGTTTTCCGATGACCGGGTTAAAGATTGGATTGGTTGGTACGATAAGGAGGTATGACCAAACGATTCCGCCCCTGGGACCCCAAGCAGAAGGGGTTGCTGCCACCTGAAATCACCGAGTTCATCCCGGAAGGGCACCCGGCGCACTTCGTGCGGGACCTGGTGGTGGAGCAGCTGGACCTCTCGCAAATCCTTGACAGCTATGATGAGGAGCGGGGCCAACAAGGCGGAACGGATGCGGAAGATCAAGGAGGCCAAGGCGGCCCTGGAGAAGGAGGCCGCGGAGAAGGCCAAGGAAAACAAGAAAGACGATGATGAGGACCCACCGGACCCGCCCAAGGTGGATGCCAAGGCCCAGCGCAATTTCACCGATCCGGAGAGCCGGATCATGCCCACCAAGGATGGTTTCGAGCCGTGCTACAACGCCCAGGCGGCGGTGGACGCCGAGGCCCAGGTGATCGTGGCCGGTGATGCAGTGGCCACCAACGCGGACTGCCCGCAACTGCTGCCCATGATCGACCGGGTGAAAGCCAACCTCGGCCGGAAGCCAAGGGTCTGCTCGGCGGATGCGGGGTTCTGCTCGGAAGCGAACCTGGAAGGCTTGAGGGTCCGGAACATCCAAGCCTATCTCGCCACCGGCCGCCAGAAGCATGGCAGCAAGGCAGCAACCCACGCCAAGAACGGCAAGCCGGGGAGCCTCGTGGCCCAGATGCGGGAGAACCTGAAGCGGAGTGGCTGGCGAAGTCCCTACCGGCTTCGAAAGCAGGTCGTGGAGCCGGTGTTCGGTCAGATCAAGCAGGCCATGGGCTTCCGCCAGTTCCTGCTCAGGGGGGTGGCCAAGGTCAGGGCCGAGTGGAGCCTGGTCTGCACCGCCCACAACCTCCTGAAGATGGCCAGAGTTTCGGTCTGAGGGGCAAAAATCCGGGAAATAGGCCCAGGAAGCCTATGAAACGCTCTGCGGGGTCGATACCCCGGAGGTGAAACACAGCTGACGAGTACCTTCCGGCGAAGCCATCCGCTCAGTTGGATCGCGATCCGCGATCCAACTGAGCGAACCAGGACGAAATGGAGGAACCCGGACCTTTACTTGGTCGGGCTCCCAGGAGCCGGACCGAAAAAAAAGCCCCCGTTGCGGGCGGGGGCTTAGGATTCAACGTCGCGGCGACCTACTTTTCCACCTGTGTGCCAGGCAGTATCATCGGCCCTCTGGAGCTTAACGGCCGTGTTCGGGATGGGAACGGGTGTGACCTCCAGGGTATGGCCACGACGAAGGGGGGTTTTGAAGGGTGAGGCGAGCGCAACAACGCTCTCGGGAATGTCATTGATTGATGAAAAGTCAAGTCGATGGACCCATTAGTATCGCTCAGCTCAACGCGTCACCGCGCTTACACATGCGACCTATCGACGTGGTCGTCTTCCACGGGTCTCATGGGGAGATCTCATCTCGAGGGGTGTTTCGCGCTTAGATGCTTTCAGCGCTTCTCACTGCCCGACATAGCTACCCAGCATTGCATTTGGAAACACAACTGGAACACCAGAGGTCAGTCCATCCCGGTCCTCTCGTACTAAGGACAGGTCCTCTCAAATCTCCTGCGCCCACACTAGATAGGGACCGAACTGTCTCGCGACGTTCTGAACCCAACTCACGTACCGCTATTGATCGGCGAACAGCCGAACCCTTGGGACCTGCTTCAGCCCCAGGATGCGATGAGTCGACATCGAGGTGCCAAACCTTGCCGTCGATATGAACTCTTGGGCAAGATCAGCCTGTTATCCCCGGCGTACCTTTTATCCGTTGAGCGATGGCCCTTCCATGCGGAACCACCGGATCACTATGACCTGCTTTCGCATCTGCTCGACGTGTGTGTCTCGCAGTTAAGCTCCCTTATACCATTGCGCTCTGCGGCTGATTTCCAAACAGCCTGAGGGAACCTTTGCACGCCTCCGTTACTCTTTAGGAGGCGACCGCCCCAGTCAAACTACCCGCCTGACACTGTCTTCCACCCGGATCAC
>CAWFOJ010000084.1:32500-33602 GCA_963816585.1 uncultured Holophagaceae bacterium
GCATCCAGTGGGTGGAGGAGCTGGTGACGGAACCGGAGCCGGGGCGGTTCACCCTGGTGGCCACCGGCCCCCTCACGGCGGAGCCCCTGGCCGCGTGGCTGGGCCGGGCCTGCGGCTGCGAGCGCCTGTTCTTCTACGATGCCATCGCGCCCATCGTGGAGCGGGACACCATCGACACTTCCGTGGCCTTCCGGGCCGCCCGGTACGGCAAGGGCGGACCGGACTTCCTCAATTGCCCCATGGACCGGCGGGAATACGACGCCTTTCTGGACGCCCTGCTGGCCGCGCCCCGGGCCGACCTGCACGATTTCGACACGCCCTACTTCGAGGCCTGCCTGCCCATCGAGGTGATGGCGGACCGGGGCCGGGAGACGCTCCGCTTCGGTCCCATGAAGCCGGTGGGCCTGGACGACCCCCGCACCGGACGCTGGCCCTGCGCGGCGGTGCAGCTGCGCCAGGACAACCTGGCCGGGGACCACTACAACATGGTCGGGTTCCAGACCCGGCTCAAGTGGGGCGCCCAGCGGGAGGTGTTCCGGCTCATCCCCGGGCTGGAGCGGGCGGAGTTCGTGCGCATGGGGAGCATCCATCGGAACACCTACGTGAACGCCCCGGAGGTGCTGGACGCGACCCTGGCGGTGCGGCGCCGGCCGGGGCTGTGGATCGCCGGCCAGGTGAGCGGGGTGGAGGGCTACCTGGAATCGGCCGCCGCCGGGCTGGCCGCGGCGCTGGCCATGCACCGCGCCGCCGTCAGCCTGGCTCCGGCCCCCCTGCCCCGGGAGACCATGCTGGGCAGCCTGCTGCACTACCTGGCCCACGCCGCGCCCAGGGACTTCTGCCCCACCAACGCCATGCTGGGCCTGCTGCCGCCCCTGCCCGAGGGCGCCCTGGATCCCAGGGCCCGGAAAAAGGCAGGGGGGATCAAGGGGCTGAAGGCGGCCAAGGGCGAGCTGCACCGGGGCCGGGCGCTGGCGGCCCTGGCCGGGTTCCTGGAACGGGCCTGGCTCCCGTGAAGGGCCTGGTGATCACCGCCGCCGCGCTGGCCGTGGCGCTGGCCGCCGGGCTGGGCTGGGCCATGCGCCGGGGGCCCGCGGGCACGCTC
>CAWFOJ010000085.1:0-6106 GCA_963816585.1 uncultured Holophagaceae bacterium
TCAAGGCGGACGGCAAGATCCGCTTCGCCGGCTATTCCGGGGACAACGACGCGGCCGTCTACGCGGCGGGTCTTGACGGGGTGGACGTGCTCATGTGCTCCGCCAGCCTGTGCGACCAGGTGAACCTGGACGGGGCCCTGCCGGCCGCTGCCGCCAAGGGGCTGGGGACCCTCCTCAAGCGCCCGGTGGCCAACGGCGCCTGGAAGCCCCTGGGCGCCCACAAGGGCGTCTACGTGGACTACGCGAAGCCGTACCAGGAGCGGTTCCAGGCCATGGGTCTGGACCCCCGGGCCCTGGGCTTTCGGGGGCCGGAAGCCTGGATGGAGATCGCCCTGCGCTTCGCCCTGGCCATCCCCGGGGCGCAGGTGCTCTCCATCGGCACCACCAGCCATGCCAACGCCGAAGCCAACCTGCGCCTGGTGGAGCAAGGCCCCCTGGCGCCGGAAGCGGTGGCGGCCATCCGCCGGGCCTTCCGGGACGCGCAGGCTCGCGCCGGAATCGATTGGCCGGGCCTGACTTGATCAAACACCGCCGGATCGCCAGCTCATCCGGCCACCTGGAACTCCAGCCGGGAGGCCAATGCCTGGGCCTGGGCGGCGGCGGCACGGTAGGCGCGGTTCAGACCCCCGCGGCGGCGAAGGCCTGGGCCACGATCTCCCGGGCTTCGGCCTTGAGGGCGTCCAGGTGCGCCTGGTCCCGGAAGCTCTCCGCGTAGATCTTGTACACATCCTCCGTGCCCGAAGGCCGCGCCGCGAACCAGCCGTTCCCGGTGACCACCTTGAGCCCGCCGATGGGGGCGCCGTTGCCCGGGGCCCGGGTGAGCTTGGCCAGGATGGGCTCCCCGGCCAGGGTCTCGGCGCGCACCTGCTCCGGCGCCAGGCCCGCCAGCACCTTGCGCTGGGCGGCCCCGGCGGGGGCGTCCAGGCGCTCGTACAGGGGCGCCCCGAACCGGGTGGTGAGTTCCTGGTAGTGGGCGGCGGGGGTCTTGCCGGTGACCGCGGTGATCTCCGCGGCCAGCAGGCAGAGAATGATGCCGTCCTTGTCGGTGGTCCAGGGGGAACCATCCTGGCACAGGAACGAGGCCCCGGCGCTCTCCTCGCCGCCGAAGCCGTACGAACCGTCCAGCAGGCCCGGCACGAACCACTTGAAGCCCACCGGCACCTCCGCTACCCGGCGCCCCAGGCTGGCTCCCACCCGGTCGATCATGGAACTGCTCACCAGGGTCTTGCCGATGGCCGCGTCCGGGCGCCATCCGCCCCGGTGGGTGAACAGGTACTGGATGGCCACCGCCAGGTAATGGTTGGGGTTCATGAGGCCGGTGCCGGGGCAGACGATGCCGTGGCGGTCGAAGTCCGGGTCGTTGCCGAAGGCCAGGTCGTAGCGGTCCTGGAGCGCCAGCAGCCCGGCCATGGCCTGGGGCGAGGAGCAGTCCATGCGGATCTTGCCGTCCCGGTCCACGCACATGAAGGAGAAGGTGGGGTCATAGTGGCCGTTGAGCAGGTCGATGTGCAGCTTGTAGCGATCGGCGATGGGCTCCCAGTAGCCCAGCCCGGCCCCGCCCAGGGCGTCCGCCCCCAGGCGCAGCCCGGAGGCGCGCACCGCCTCCAGGTCCAGGACGCCGGCCAGGGCCTCCACGTACGGGGTGATGAAGTCGTAGGGCTTCACGCAGTCGGCCTTGAGGGCCCGGGCGATGGGCAGCCGGCGCACGTCCCGCAGCCCGCCTTCCAGCAGCTCATTGGCCTTGCCCGCCACCCAGCCGGTGATGTCCGTGCCGGCGGGGCCGCCGTCCGGGGGGTTGTACTTGATGCCGCCGTTGTCCGGGGGATTGTGGGAGGGGGTGATGACGATTCCGTCCGCCGGGTCCCGGTCCCGGCCCAGGTTCCAGGCCAGGATGGCCCGGGACACGGATGGGGTCGGGGTGAAGGCGCCCCGCGCCGCGACCCGGGTCTCCACCCCGTTGGCCGCCAGCACCTCCAGGGCGGTCACCTGGGCCGGCTCGGACAGGGCATGGGTGTCCTTGCCCAGGTACAAGGGCCCGGTGACCCCCGCCTGGCGCCGGTGCAGGCAGATGGCCTGGGTCACCGCCAGGATGTGGTCCTCGTTGAAGGTGCCGTCGAGGGAACTGCCCCGGTGCCCGGACGTGCCGAAGCTCACCCGGGACGCCGGGTCGGCCGGGTCCGGATGACCGGTGTAGTAAGCGCTCACCAGGGCGGGGAGGTCCGGCAGGAGCGTGCGGGGAGCGGGTTTTCCGGCCAGGGGATGCATGGATGGCTCCGGGGGGTGTCTCCGGAATCTTACCTCCGACCCCGTTCAGAACCGCCACACAAAAAGACAGGCATCCCTTCGCCCCGGCAGGGGGATCCGCCGTTCGGGCTCGTGCCCGGGCACGGCGAAGGTATGGCTCACCAGGAGGCTCCCGGGCTTCATCTCCCGCGCCGCCTTGGCCCACAGGGCCGGCATGGGCGCCGGGGACAGGAAGGCGTAGACCACGTCGTACGCCCCCAAGTCCTCCCCCCACAGGCTGCCCCACCGGACCCGGCAGTTGCGCCGGTGGCGCAGGGTGCGGGCCCAGGCCGCCAGGCAGGTGAGGGGCGAGGCCTCCACGCCCACGAAGCGCCCTTCGGGGCGGGCCTGGGCCAGGAAGGCCAGGGGCCCGCCCAGGCCGGCGCCCAGGTCCACCAGCGCCACCGGCCCCGAGGGCAGAAGCGCCAGCAGGGCTTCCCAGGCGGCCCGGCCGGAATTGTACAGGGGCACCCGGGTTAGGATGCCGCCGCCGTACACCAGCAGAAGCGCCGCCAGCGCCGCCGGCCACACCCAGCCCGGAGGGGGATGGCGCAGCAGCACCACCACCAGCCAGGGAAACCCCGCCAGGAAGGGGATCCATCCCAGGCCCAGGCCCAGACCACGCCCGACGGCCACCGCCAATACCCCCACCAGCAGCACGACCCCCACCCCCGGCAGGGCCCGGGGCGCGAGCCCGGCCCGCAGCACCAGTTCCAGCAAGCCGAAGGCCGCGGCCTGGGCCAGGAAGGCGCGCAATACCGGAGGCGGGGAGGTACATGCTGGGATTATACGGGGGTTGCTGCCGGTGATCGGACCGCTGAACCCTGGGAGGGCCACGCGGGATCCGCTTGAGAGGCCTTTTCATCCCCGGGGTACCTGTAGCTGGCGGCGGCTCCTTGCTCCTCCAGGCGGTACACCCCTGGCTGGGGCTCACTGAAGGTGAACCGGGGTTCGCCGGGGGCGTTCTCGAACTGGCAATCCAGCCTGCCCGCGCGGCCTTCCCTGGCCACTTCCAGCACTTCGCCCTCGGTCAGGGCGCGCTGGGTCATCCCTTTCCCGATCAGCTTGTTCACCACCGCCACCGGATGAAGGCCCAGGAACGGCTGGGACGCCCAGTTTTCGATCGTCGCGGAACCGCTGATCGCCCGGCGGTTCCCCATGGCACAGCCCAGCCGGAACGTCACCGACAACTCCGGTCCAGAAAGGCAATGGGCATGCAGCCTCACGCTGGACCAGGGGGGCACGGCGATCTTGGAGACTTCTTGGTAAGGGTGGCCTTTCCCGGGGAACTTGGTGAGCCGGACCGGTCCGTTGCCGTCGTGCACCAGGAAATAGGTGGCCCAGGGCGGGGCTCCAGGGGGGTCCTGCTCGGACTGGACCGTGGCCACGAGACTGAAACGGCCTGAAGGGTCCATGGTCTCGGGCATGAGGAACCAGTGGTCGGGCGTGCTGTTCACGAGCGTCACGGCCGTATCGGCGAAGGCGGGGCTGGCCAGGACCAGGACCGCGGGAATCAGCCAGAGCCGAAGGGACACAGGCAAGAGGGACATTATGGGCATTCCTTTGCAAGGGAGTTGCCGGGAAGGGACCGTCCATGGCGCGAAGCGCTGGCCCAACGCAGGCGTGGGCGGCTCCTGGAGCGGATGTTTGAAGGAGTCTTGAACAGGCCAAGGGGAACTTGGCCGCGGTTGAACGCGTCCGCGATTATATGTGTAGTTTATTGATTAAACGTTCCGGCTGGTTCCGGACTCCGGTGGTTTCGGCTCCAAGCCTGGGGAATTGAACCTGGCTATCCTTGCCTCATGACCTGTACCGGCCGCTTCGCCCCCTCTCCCACCGGGGAACTGCACCTGGGCAACCTGCGCACCGCCCTGGCTTCCTGGCTTTCGGTCCGCGCCCAGGGTGGGCGCTGGCTGGTGCGCATGGAGGACGTGGACGGCGCCCGCTGCCGCGGCACCCTGGGGGACGCCCAGCTGCGGGACCTGGCGTCCATCGGGCTGGAGAGCGATGGGCCGGTGCTCTGGCAGTCCCGCCGGCAGGGGGCCTACCAGGGGGCGCTCCAGACCCTGTTCCGGGCCGGGCGCCTCTACCCCTGCGTGTGCACTCGCAAGGACCTGGCCTCCATGGGTTCGGCGCCCCACGGGGAGGACGGGCTGCGGCCGTACCCGGGCACCTGCCGGCACCGGCCGCTGCCCTTCCTGCGCGCGGACGCCCTGCGCTTCCATTTGCCCGACGGTGCCGTGACCTGGCAGGACCGCCTCCTGGGCCTCCAGGAGGACGACCCCGGCCAGCTCACCGGCGACCCCCTGCTGCACCGCCGGGACGGGTGCTACGCCTACCACCTGGCGGTGGTGGTGGACGACGGCGCCCAGGGGGTCAGCGAGGTGGTGCGGGCCACGGACCTGCGGGCCGTCACCGCCACCCAGATCCGGGTGCAGGAGGCCCTGGGCCTGCCTCGCCCGGCTTACGCCCATTTGGGGCTGGTCACCACCCCGGGGGGCGCCCGCCTGGGCAAGCGGGACGGCGCCCTGGGCCTGGCGCTCATGACCCACCGGGGCGTCACCCCGGAGCGCATCCTGGGCTGGCTGGGGTGGACCCTGGGGTGCCTGGAGCGCCCGGAACCTGCCCGTCTGGAGGACCTGGTGCCACGCTTCGCCTGGGAGCGGGTGCCGGCCGGGCCGGTGCCAGCGCCTGCCGAATGGAGCGCCTAGTCTCACTGGGTGGACCGGCCCACCCAGCCAGACTTGAGCCGGAATAGGCGTCCCCCGGGTCAGAACCAACCCCGGCAGGCTCTCCATTGGCTCTCCGGTCGTTGGCCCAGCGCGGTACAATTCAGGCGAGTCAGCACTGAAAATAGAGATTCCAGCTAAAGCCGATCGGGGCCATTTGGTTAGCTGAAAACAGGAGATTAATAATGAATGAAACATTGCCTGACCTGCTCGAGGCCCTGGGTCTGCGTGAGGAACCTTTCGGCATCTTCTACACCGACACCGAGCCTGCGGAAGGTTTCGCGCCAACAGCCGGCCAGCCTCTCTCCCTGGAACTGGAGCATCAGGGCAACATCAACTTCCAGGATGTTTCCAAGAACATCTCTTGCGTTCTCAGCAAGCTGTGGCTTGCACGCAAGAAGAAGTCGGCCGCCTACTTCGATGCCGGGCGGTACGGATGTCCAGGCGGGTCATTTTATTTGGGCTTTCACAAACCTCAGCTCGATTTCATCACATGCTACGTATCGACCGGCATTCCCGGCACACCGGTCCACGGTGAACGGTATCTATCGTCGCCCGAGGTGACCCGCCGGGCATTCACGTACATGGACCCGAGGCCCGCGCCACGCCGGTTTTGTGTGTTCAAGCCCATAAGCCAGTTTGCGCCGGATGAGCAGCCTGAGCTGGTGACGTTTTTCGCACGTGGCGAGGTGCTGGTGGGCTTATGCAACTTGGCAACGTTCGTTACCGACGACTTGGAGATTGTCGCCACTCCGTTTGGTGCGGGGTGCAGCTTCATGGTGTCGTGGCCGCTACTTTACCTCGCTCAAGGGAAGGCGCGGGCGGTGCTCGGATGCGGCGATCCTTCGGCACGCAAGTTTATGAAGCCAGACGAAATGACCTTTACCGTGCCCTGGGCGCTCTACGAGGCATTCCTGGCCCGCTGGCAAGAATCGTTTCTGAAGACTGACACTTGGAACAACGTCAAGAAGAAGATCATGAAGAGCGAGAAGGCCTGGGGGGAGTTGCCCGGACTGAGCGCGGAGTGATTTTCCAGCCAGGAACATGGGGACCTGCGCGAACCGGGACGAAGGTCCAGAACATGCAGGATTGCG
>CAWFOJ010000086.1:0-4498 GCA_963816585.1 uncultured Holophagaceae bacterium
TGGATCAGCCTGCAGATCGTCAAAAGCCTAACAGTTTGAATACATCTATGCTTATCTAGATAACTTGCGAAAACGTCGTTTTAGATTCTGATTCTGTCAGGTGAGGGTTCGAGTCCTTCCTCCCCAACCCAAAGAAAACCCAGGACCACCACTCCTGGGTTTTCGCTTTTCTAGGGTTCGGGTGACCGTCCACCCGGGTCCCGGCCGGGCGCGCCGGTGGGGGTTGTTCATCCCTGGCCCTCCGCGCCTCCGGCGCTCCGGTCCAGGGGTGAACAACGGAGTGTGGCGCCAGGGATTCAAAGTGCCGACCCAACGTCCTCTGGCATGTCCCGTCCGGTCGCTGGTGATGCCCGAATCCTGTACCAATGTGAGGAGGCAACGTGCTCCACTTGGAGGCTTGGAGGCGGGCGCGCAGGTGCCCGCCAGAGCCATCCCGCTGGTGCGCTGGGCCAGGAGAACTGTTCCTCGTCCGTCAGATTAGGTATCCATTGACAACAATCGATAAATTCCATTGACGGCTACTACATCCGGGAGGGAGCTTTGCGCACCGTGGCGAGAAACCGAAACGGCTCCTGAACAACTCCCGTAAAGAGCCGATTGGGGTAGTGAGAAGCAGTTCATCAGTCCAGTGACGAAACCCCCGATAAAAGCATCGCCCGCAGCTGTCGTGTCCACGACATCAACTTTTAGGGTTGGGATATGTTTCCCAAAATTTCCGTTCATCAAATAAGAACCGTTCGCGCCCAGGGTGATAATTACGTTCTTGACCCCCAGGTCCAGGATTTCTTTCGCAGCTTCCTGAGTGGAAGGAAGATCTTGGACGTCAATCCCTGAAATGCTGGAGGCTTCTGTTTCGTTGAGGATTAAATGGTCGATCAGGGGCCACATTTCTTTGGGCAAATCCAAGACCGGCGATGGATTTAAAACCACCGGGACGCTAAACCGGTGGGCAGTTTCAACCGCTTTTGAAACTGCATCTAAAGGTATTTCTAATTGAAGGATCAGGATTTTTGCCGTCTTGATCAACCCTGTCACTTTTTCTATGTCCTTGGGCGTGACTTTTCCATTTGCGCCCGCTGAAATCACGATGGAGTTATTCCCCTGCTCATCCACCGTGATCATGGCTGTACCGGTTGCGGTGACTTTCATCCTGAATAATATGGTCCGTTACAACGCCAATCAGCTTTTGATTGGCAATCAGGGAAGAACCGAATTCATCTTTCCCCACGCGACCTAGCAGAATCACTTTATTTCCCAGAAGCGCCGTTGCGGCAGCCTGATTGGCTCCTTTCCCACCCGGGATGAGCCGCAAATCACTCCCACGGACCGTTTCGCCAAGTCTCGGCATCCGCTTCACATGGACGACCAAGTCCATGTTAAGACTGCCAATGACCATCACCTCATCCAAGCATCCCTCCCACCTCAAGTTTATCTTGGTAGTCCTTTCGCCAGGCCGAGAGCTTTCAGGTCACCCCGCCCAGGTTCAGGAAGGCCTCCACCTTCAGTCATTCGTCTCGCAGCCGGCCGAGGCCGGGACCGGTCGGGAAGCAGCCCGGTGCCTGCTTGAACTTCAGCTGGGGGCTGGGGTCCCATCCCTCCACTTCACTTCAGTCCAGGCTCAGATGCATGGGGTCCAGGGCTGGCCTGTTCGACCCAGTCCGCAATCCGCTCCAACGTGGCCGGGCTGAGGTGGTGCTCCATGCCCTCGGCATCAACCGCCGCCACCTCGGGCGGCACCCCCAGTTTTTCCAGGAAGGAAACCACAAGCCGGTGCCTGGCCATGCAGGCCTTGCCCAGGGCCCGGCCGCCCGGGCTGAGCTGGATGCCCTCCTGCTCGTCCCGGAGGAGGATGCCGTTCCGGACCAGCCGGTCCAGGGCGCGGAGCACCGTCACATGGCTCACCCCCAGGCCCCGGGCCAGATCCGCGGGCCGCACGGGGCCCGCCTTCTCGAGCTCCAGGACCAATTCGGCATAGTCCTCGGCCATCTCCCGGGCATGGTCCTGGCGCACCCGCACGAACCGGCCCGCTGTTCCCGATGGTCTTCTTGGTCCTTGCCTGCGCGCGATCACGGTTCATTCTCCACCGGATCTCGAGGAAATGGCACTTGCCGCTTGACAGTCAGGTAGCCTTGGCTACATTAAATGTAGCATAGGCTACAAACCTGGAGGCCCCATGAACGAAAACACGCTCAACCTCGGACCTTCCATGTTCCCCGGGGGTGAGGAGGAGCGTTTCACCCATGAGGATTTCCTGCGCGCCCACGAACGCCTGAAGGTTCTCAAGGCCCGCGCCGCCAAAAGCTCGCTGCGCCTGCTCTGGCTCCTGGCCGGCCCGGGCGCGCTGGTCATGCTCGGGGAGAACGACGGCCCCAGCATGGTTTCCTATGCCACCACCGGCGCCAGCTATGGGATCGGGTTCTTCGTGCCGTTCATCCTGCTCACCTTCCTGATGGCGTATGTTGTGCAGGAGATGACGCTTCGGGTCGGGGTGGCGACCCATCGCGGCCATTCCGAACTGATCTTCCAGCGTTTCGGCCCCTTCTGGGGCTATTTCGCCATGGGCGACCTGGTGTTCGGCAACCTCCTGACCCTGGTCACCGAGTTCATCGCGATCCAGGCCGGCGGCCTCTATTTCGGCCTGCCGTCCTGGCTGTCGGTCACCCTCGGCGCAGCCCTCGTGTTCGGCTCGATGGCCTTCCGGCGCTATGTGACCTGGGAGCGATTGCTGCTCGGCCTGGCCGCGTTCAACCTGCTGTTCGTTCCCGCGGCCCTGCTCGCCCATCCGGACGGGGCGGCTTTGGGCCACGCGCTCGCCACCTGGGGGCCCCTCCCGGGCGGGTTCAACAAGGTCTTCCTGACGCTGGTCCTCGCCAACATCGGTGCGACCGTGACCCCATGGATGATCTTTTTCCAGCAGAGCGCGGTGGTCGACAAAGGCATGACCAGGGCAGACATTCCTCAAGGCCGGATGGAAACCGGGATCGGGGCGATCCTGGCCGCCGTGGCCGCCGTGGCGACTGTGGTCGCTGCCGCGCCGCTGTTCGCCGCCCATGTGGATGTGTCCAAATTCGCCAGCGGCGCCGATTTCGCCACCGCCCTCCGGCCGCTGCTTGGCACCACCGGCGCCACCTTGTTCGCGCTCGGCATCCTGGAAGCGGGCCTGGTCGCAGCCATGACGATCTCAACCAGTTCCTCCTACTCGCTGGCCGAGACGGTGTCGGCGCGCCACAGCCTCAACCTCAATTTCACCACCGGCCGCCTGTTCTATGGTACGGGGGTCCTCTCGACCCTCCTGGCAGCCGGGATCGTGTTGATCCCGGGCGCCCCCCTTCTCGCCATGACCCTGACGGTCAACGTGATCGCCACCTTGCTGATGGCGCCGGCGCTGCTGCTGCTGCTGCTGCTCGCCAATGACCGGGAGATCATGGGGAATCTGGCCAATGGCCGGCTGGCCAACCTGGCCGGGGGGACCATCGTCATCGGCATCGCCGCGGTCGGCGCGTTCTACGGCGTGATGACCGCATTCCCTGCCCTGTTGGGCTGACCGGAGGACTCCCATGCCATTCGATCCCACCCTGATCAGCGCGCTGGAACCGGAGCAGCTCGCGGCCGCGACCATGCGCCCGCTGCCCCGCCGCAAGCTCGGAAAGGGGGCCCTGGGCCTGATGATCACGCTGCGAATCTATGTGGCCATCGCGATCCCGATCGTAGCCTATGCTTTCGTGCACGCGCTGCTGACGCCCCAATAGCCGCGGAGGGGTTGCGGGCGCGCCTGTCCGGCCTCACCTGCTGGCGTCTCCGCGGCAGGTCACATGGGCACCCGCTTGGGCTGGACCAGCCGCTCGAAGTCCTGGTAGGTCATCTTCACCAGCTCCGTGTGGGACCCGGCGTTGAAGGCGATCTCCGCGTCCTCGGCCAGCCGGGGGTCCACGTAGACCTCCATGCCGTAAAGATTGCCGAACGGCGGCATGGCTCCCACTTCGCAGTCCGGGAACAGGTTCTGGAATTCCTGTTCCGTGGCCAGCTGCACGGACTGGGCGCCGGTCCCCTTGCGCACCAGGTCCAGGACCACCTTCCGGGACCCGGGCACCACCGCCATGGCCATCCTGCCGTCCAGGTTGACCATCACCGTCTTGGCCAGTTCCTTGCCCTGGATGTGCGCCGACTGGGCCACCTCCATGGCCGTGTAGGCCTTGGAGTGCTTGATCCGCACGTACTTCACATGATTTGGCGTTGAGAAACGCCGCCAGCTTCGCCATCGGCATGACATCCTCCTCGATTGTGGGAGTTCGGCCCAAGGATGGGTCAACCGCGCCAGAATGCAATTCTAGTCGGAGTTGCTCCAGCGGTACCGGTCCAGGTCCAGGTTGCCCAGGTCGTCCACCACCACCCCTTCGCTGCGCAGCCGCTCGATCTGCAGCATGGCCCCCCACCAGCGGCCGCGGCTGGGGACGTAGCCGCGGGCGTTGACGATGCGGTGCCAGGGCAGTTCCGTGCC
>CAWFOJ010000087.1:0-5214 GCA_963816585.1 uncultured Holophagaceae bacterium
TTCGTCCAGCGCCTTTCCTTGCCACCGGGCGCGGGTTACGATCAAAGTTCGACTCTGAGGTTGCCATGTCGATTTCCATCCGCCTCCCTGATGATTCCGTCCGCGAACTGCCGGATGGGGCCACCGGCGCGGACCTGGCCGGGAGCATCGGGCCCCGCCTGCTGGACGCGGCCCTGGCGGTGCGGGTGGACGGCAAGGTCCGGGACCTGAAGGGGGCCCTGCCGGACGGGGCCAGGGTAGCCGTGCTCACCGGCAAGGATCCCGAAGCCCTGGACCTGGTGCGCCACTCCACCGCCCACCTGCTGGCCCAGGCGGTGCAGCGGCTGTTCCCGGGCGTGCGGGTGGGCATCGGGCCGGTGATCGAGGACGGCTTCTACTACGACTTCCAGGTGGAGAAGTTCTTCACTCCCGAGGACCTGGCCGCCATCGAGGCGGAGATGCGCAAGATCTCCGCCGAGACCATCCCGGTGGTCCGGGAGGAACTGGACCGGGACGTGGCCCTGGCCCGCTTCCAGGCCATGGGCGAGCACATGAAGGTGGAACTGGTCTCGGGCATCCCCTCCGGGGAGACCATCTCCGGCTACCGCCAGGGGGACTTCTACGACCTGTGCCGGGGCCCGCACGTGCCGGACACGGGCAAACTCAAGGCTTTCAAGCTCCTGAGCACCGCGGCCGCGTACTGGAAGGGGGACGAGAAGAACGCCCAGCTGTGCCGGATCTACGGCACCGCCTTCCTGGACGAGAAGACCCTGGAGGAGCACCTCAAGCGCCTGGAGGAAGCCCGGTTGCGGGACCACCGCAAGCTGGGCCGGGAGCTGGACTTGTTCTCCTTCCAGCCGGAGGCGCCCGCCTCGCCGTTCTTCCATCCCAAGGGGACGGTGGTCTACAACGAACTGGTCAACTACATGCGCGAGCGGTACCTCCGGGAAGGCTACGACGAGGTGATCACGCCCATGGTCCTGGACGTGGGCCTGTGGCGCACCAGCGGGCACTACGAGCACTACCAGGAGAACATGTACTTCACCTCCGTGGAGGAGCGGGAGTACGCCATGAAGCCCATGAACTGCCCCGGCCATTGCCTGATCTACCGCAACGGCCGGCACAGCTACCGGGACCTGCCCATCCGCTACGCGGACTTCGGCCGCCTGCACCGGTACGAGCGCTCGGGCGTCACCCACGGCCTGACCCGGGTGCGCACCTTCTGCCAGGATGATGCCCACATCTACTGCACCCCGGACCAGATGCAGGGGGAGATGCTGTCCTTCCTGGCCTTCCTCAAGAGCGTCTACCACACCTTCGGCTTCGACCAGATGCGGGTGAAGCTCTCCACCCGCCCGGAGAAGCGCCTGGGCAGCGACGAGATCTGGGACCACGCGGAGGGGGCCCTGGCGGCCGCCCTCAAGGAAGCCGGGGTGGACTACGTGATCAACGCCGGGGACGGGGCTTTCTACGGCCCCAAGATCGACTTCGAGGTGTTCGACGCCCTCAAGCGCCCCTGGCAGCTGGGCACCCTGCAGGTGGACTACTCCATGCCCGCCCGCTTCGGCCTGATCTACGTGAAGCCCGACGGCACCGAGGGCATGCCGGTGATGCTGCACCGGGCCCTGCTGGGCAGCCTGGAACGGTTCATGGGCATCCTCATCGAACACTGCGCGGGAGCCTTCCCCGCCTGGCTGGCGCCAGTGCAGGTGATGGTGCTGCCCATCACCGACCGGGCCCACGCCTACGCTGGAACCATCCGGGACCAGGCCCTGGCCCGGGGCTTCCGGGTGGGGCTGGACCTGCGCAACGAGAAGGTCAACGCCAAGATCCGCGACGCCCAGCTGCAGAAGGTGCCGTACATGCTGGTGGTGGGCGACCGGGAGGCGGCCGCCGGCACCGTGTCCGTGCGCCACCGCCACCAGGGCGACCTGGGGGCCCAGCCCCTGGGCGGGTTCTTCGACCGCCTGGCGGAGGAGATCCGGACCCGGGCCCAATGATCTTTACTTGGTATCCCGGGGTTTGGTTGGTAAGATGGCTTTCCTTGCGCTGTTGAGGAGGAACCTATTCGAGCGAACGAAACGCGTATCAACGATGGCATCCGGGCTCCGGAAGTGCGGGTCATCGGCGAAGATGGGGCGCAGTTGGGCGTCATGACGCCCTTCGAAGCGATCCGAGTGGCTGAAAGCAAGGGTCTGGATGTTGTGGAAGTCTCCCCCAATGCCACCCCCCCCGTCTGCCGGATCATGGACTATGGCAAGTACAAGTTCATGGAAGCCAAACGGGAACACGCCGCCCGGGCCAAGCAGAAAAACATCGTGGTCAAGGAGGTCAAGTTCCGCCCCCGCACCGATGACCATGATTTCGACTTCAAGGTCAAGCACATCCTGCGGTTCCTTGAGGAAGGCGACAAGGTCAAGATCGTCGTCATGTTCCGGGGCCGCGAGGTGGTGCACCGGGACATCGGGTACCGGATCATCGAGGATGTGCTGAACCGCATCGGCGAGAAGGGCATCATCGAAAAGCCTGCGGGCATCGACGGCCGCGACATGCACGCCATCGTCATCCCCCGCCCGGTGGAACAGGCCAAGAAACCCAAGACCGGGGCCGCCAAACCGGCGCCCGCCCCGGAACCGACCCAAGCCTAGAGGATAAAATGCCCAAGCTCAAGACCCACAAAGGCGCCGCCAAGCGCTTCAAGAAGACCGGCGAGCGGTCTCTTCAAGCGCGGCTGCTCCCACCAGCGCCACATCCTGTCAAGCAAGCCCAGCAAGCGCAAGCGCCAGCTGGACATGGGCAGAATGGTGGACAAGGCCGATCTCGGCCGCGTCCGCGACATGCTGCCGTACGCCTGACCCGACCCATCACCCGGTGGCTGACGCCACCCCCGACGTGGCCTTGAAAACCTCCCCGAGGTTGCCACCAGGAAAGGAAACGACATGACCCGCGTCAAACGTGGTTTCAAGCGAGTCCAGCGGCGCAAGCGCATGCTGAAGTTCGCCAAGGGCTTCTACGGTGCCAAGTCCCGCCTCTACCGGAGCGCCAAGGAGGCGGTGGAGAAGGCCCTCGGCTACTCCTACCGGGACCGCAAGGCGCGCAAGCGCGACTTCCGCCGCCTGTGGATCGTCCGCATCGGCGCCGCCTGCGAGAACAACGGCATTTCCTACTCCAAGTTCATGGGCGGGCTCAAGAAGGCCAGCGTGGGCCTGGATCGCAAGATCCTGGCCGACCTGGCCGTCCGCAACCCTGAAGCCTTTACCAAGCTCGTGGCCGTGGCCAAGGGCTGAGCGAAGACACTCCTCAACATCGCAAAGACCTGAAAGGCCGCTCCCGCGGCCTTTCTCTGTTTCCAGATCCCCGAGGACGCCATGGAACTTTCACTGCTCCCCCCCGAAATCCAGGAAGCCCACCGGGCCTTCCCGGACAGCCTGGCCCAGTGCCGGGACCTGGACGCGCTCATGCGGCTCAAGGGGGCCTTCATCGGACGGGACGGCAGCCACGCCGCGCGCCTCATGGACCTGCTCAAGGCCGCGCCCAAGGAACACAAGCGGGACCTGGGCCGGCGGTGAACACCCTGAAGAACCACTGGGAGCAGGCCCTCAAGGACCGCCAGGCGGCCCTGGAGCAGGAACGGCTGCGGGAGCGCGGCCCTGGCCAACGCCTGGGATCCGGACCTGCCGCCGCCGCTGCCACCCCGGGGGGCCCTGCATCCCCTGAACCGGCTCATGGACCGCATGGTGGACGTGTTCCGCCCCCTGGGCTACCACGTGGAGGAAGGGCCGGAGGCGGAGACCGAGTCCCACAACTTCGACGGCCTGAACATGCCCCCGGACCATTCGGCCCGGGGCACCGCCGACACCTTCTACTTCAAGGACCAGGAGGGCCTGCTCCTGCGCACCCACACCAGCCCGGTGCAGGTGCGGGTGCTGCGCCGCATCGGGGCCCGGGGCGCGGACGGCCTGAGCGAGCTGGAACGCCGCGGGCGGGATCCGCTTCCTGGCCCCCGGGCGGGTCTACCGCAAGGACGAGATCGACCCCACCCACAGCCCCATGTTCCACCAGGTGGAAGGCATGATCGTGGGCAAGGGCATCGGCATGCACCACCTGAAGGGCACCCTGGCCTACGCCATGAAGGCCCTGTTCGGTCCGGGCGCCGACGTGCGCTTCCGTCCCAGCTACTTCCCGTTCGTGGAGCCGGGGGCGGAGATGGACGTGCGCTGCCCCTTGTGCGCCGGGGCCGGACTGCCGGGTCTGCAAGGGCTCCGGCTGGGTGGAGCTGCTGGGCGCCGGGCTGCTGCACCCCAACATCCTCACGTTGGCCGGCATCGACCCCGGGGTCTGGAGCGGGTTCGCCTTCGGCATGGGGGTGGAACGCACCGCCATGATGGTGAGCCAGACCCCGGACTTGCGGCTCTTCTTCGAAAATGACCAACGGTTCCTCAGGACCATGGGAGGGCTGGACTGATGCTCATCGAGATGGACGCACTGACCAAGGAACTGCCGGCGCTGGCCGGCACCACCCCCGGCGCCTTGTGCGAACTCCTGGCGGGTTTGGGCTTTCCCGTGGATGCGGTGGAGACCTCGGGGCCGTCCCCGGTGCTCGAGGTGGACGTCACCGCCAACCGGGGCGACGCCCAGTCCCACCGGAGCCTGGCCCGGGACCTGGCGGCCAAGCTCGGCGCCCAGCTGGGCCCCCTGGACCACGTGCCCCTGGAGGAAGGGCCGGCCCTGGTGCCCATCCGCCTGGAAGCGGGCGACGCCGGGCCGTTCTATTCCACGGCGATCCTGGAGCTGGGCCGGGGCACCACCCCCCTCCCGGCTCGGACCTTCCTGGCGGCCATGGGCAGCACGGCCAAGGGGCTGCCGGCGGTGGACGCCTCCAACGAGCTGCTGCACCGGTACGGGCATCCCACCCACGCCTTCGACGCGGACAAGGTGAAGGGCGGCATCCGGGTGCGCTGGGCCTGGGAAGGGGAGATCCTGGTGACCCTGGACGGAGTGGAGCGCAAACTCACGTCCCAGGATCTGCTCATCGCCGACGATGAGGGGCCCATCGGCATGGCCGGGCTCATGGGCGGGGACGGCACCAAGGTGACCGCCGCCACCCGCCGGGTGCTGCTGGAGAGCGCCTGGTTCGACCCCCGCACGGTGCGGGCCATGGCCCAGCGCCACGGGCTGTTCACGGACGCCTCCCAGCGCTTCGGGCGGGGCGCGGACCCGGCGTTCGCCCGGGTG
>CAWFOJ010000088.1:0-13435 GCA_963816585.1 uncultured Holophagaceae bacterium
CCAGAGACCGCGGGCGGCCGCTATTCTGGATTTAGTTATCCTAAACTCATCATTTAGTACATTTGGCTTGACCGGACGCGGGAAGCAATTTATGTTGCGGTTGGATCGTTAGTTTCGCGTGGATCGGTGGCAGAGGGGTGTACTCTGCCAAAGTCGGATTGCGCGGGTAAGTCGGGCTGATATTTTCAGGGGAGAGATTATGCGTTTTGCCAGGATCTTCGTCGATCGTAGAAGCGCCGCGGTAATCCTTTTGATTGCCTTAGCGGTTTTAGGAGCATTCGCTCCGCGCGCCAGAGCGCAAGCGGTGGCCATCGCGGAAATCGATGGTGATGCGCACACCCCCGCGCTCGTAAGGGTACTCGCGCGTGAAACCGACCAGGACGGTGAACAGCTTGTGCTTGGAATTGGGGTGGGCGTAGCCCTCGTTGTAGTGTCCCGTCGTGCTGCCCATCATCACCATGGTGGGGACGCCCTTGCTGAAGATCCACGCCGAACTTCCGCTCGACGATCTTGCGGAACCGCGGGTTCTGCAAGTCCTTGAGCACCAATCCAAACTTGGGGCCGTAGCGCAGGTTGGGCACGCCATAGGTGCCGCGGGTGGGGATGAAGCTGGTGACCCCGGCGCTCAGGTAGGTCGGAACCCCGGTGACGGCCGGCTGGGTGGGCGCGGCCACGATGGTGCTGGAACCGGTGCCGGTGCTGGTGGCGCTGGCCGTCGTGGTGACCGTGCAGCTGAACGACACCGTTCCGGAAGCGCCGGCCGTGAAGGTGATGGAGGTGCCGGTGGCGGCGGAGGTGATGGTCCCGCCGGTGGGGATGGACCAGGCGTAGGTGCTGCCGGCGGGCTCGGCCGCGGTGTTGGTGATGGTCGCGGTCAGCCCGGTGGCGCTGGCGGTGACGAAGGCCGGGGCGGAAATGGCCGGAGCGACCGGACTGGCCACGATGGTGCTGGTGAAGGTGCCGGTGCTGGTGGCGCCGGCGGTGGTGGTGACCTTGCAGCTGAACGCCACCGTGCCGGAAGCGCCGGCCGTGAAGGTGATCGAGGCGGTGGCGGCGCCGGCGGTGACGGTGCCGCCGGTGAGGGTCCAGGCGTAAGTGCTGCCGGTGGGCTCGGCCGCGGTATTGGTGATGGTCGCGGCCAGCCCGGCGGCGTTGGCGGTGACGAGGGCCGGGGCGGAAATGACCGGCAGGACGGGCGCCGCCACGATGGTGCTGGTGAAGGTGCCGGTGCTGGTGGCGCCGGCGGTGGTGGTGACCTTGCAGCTGAACGCCACCGTGCCGGAAGCGCCGGCCGTGAAGGTGATCGAGGCGGTGGCGGCGCCGGCGGTGATGGTGCCGCCGGTGAGGGTCCAGGCGTAGGTGCTGCCGGTGGGCTCGGCCGCGGTGTTGGTGATGGTCGCGGCCAGCCCGGTGGCGTTGGCGGTGACGGAGGCCGGGGCGGATATGACCGGGGCGACCGGATTCGCCACGATGGTGCTGGAGAAGGTGCCGGTGCTGGTGGCGCCGGCGGTGGTGGTGACCGTGCAGCTGAGGGCCACCGTGCCGGAAGCGCCGGCCGTGAAGGTGATCGAGGCGGTGGCGGCGCCGGCGGTGATGGTCCCGCCGCTGGCGATGGTCCAGGCGTAGGTGCTGCCGGTGGGCTCGGCCGCGGTGTTGGTGATGGTCGCGGCCAGCCCGGTGGTCCCGGTGGTGACGAAGGCCGGGGCCGAGATCACCGGAAGCACGGGCGCCGCCACGATGGTGCTGAAGGCGATGGCCTGGGGGCTCGCGGTGCCGGCGGCGTTGGTGACCACGCAGCCCAGCTGCACGGAACCGGAAGCGCCGGCGGTGAAGGTGACCTGGTTGGTGGTGCCGCCCGCGGTGACGGTGCCGCCGGTGATGGTCCAGGTGTAGGTGTCGCCGGCCTGGGGCGGGACGGACGCGATGAGGCCCGTGGCGCCGGCGGTGACGAAGGCCGGGGCGGTGAGCACCGGCGTGCCGGGGGCCGCCACGATGGTGCTGCTGGAGGTTCCCGGAACGCTGGCCGTGCCGGCGGCATTGGTCACGGTGCAGGCCAGCTGGACGGTGCCGGAAGTCCCCGCCGAGAAGGTGATCTGGTTGGTCGTGGCGCCCGCGGTGATGGTGCCGCCGGTGAGGGTCCAGGCATAGCTGGCGCCGGCCTGGGCCGGAACGGAAGCGGTGAGCCCGGTGGCGCCGGCGGTGACGTCGGCCGGGGCGGTGATGACGGGGGTGGCGGGCGGCGCCACGATGGCACAGGTTGCGCTCGCCTCGGGGGACGGGGTGCCCGCCGCGTTGGTCACCACGCAGCCCAGGTTGACCGCGCCCGAAAGGCCGGCGGTGAAGGTGATCTGGTTGGTGGCCGCCCCGGCGGTGATGGACCCGCCGGTGATCGTCCAGGCATAGCTGTCGCCCGCCTGGACCGCCACCGACGCGGTGAGGCCGGCGGTGCCGGCGGTGACGATGGCCGGAGCGGAAATGACCGGGGTGCCCGCGGGAGCGGCCACATTGATCGTCACGCTGCTGGTGACCGCGGTCCCCGCCGCATTGGTGTCGGTCAGCGTGAAGGTCGTGTCCGCGGCCAGGGCGCCGGTGGGGACCGGCACCCCGCTGGTCACCGGGCCGATGCCATGGTCCACGGTGCCGGTTCCGTCCAGGAAGACCGGATCCAGGTTCGTCCCCGTTCCGGCGGTGACGGTGGTCGCCGCCGCGGTGAGGCTGGTGATGGCCGGCGCGGGGACCACCCGCACGGTGAGGGAGGTTTGGAGCGTGCCTATGTCGTCGGTATAGGTGAGGGTATAGGTGGTGTCCACGGTGGGCGCGATGGTCACCGGGACTCCTTTGGTGATGGTGCCGATGCCGTTGTTGATCGAGCCCGCAGCGTTGGGGGTCGGCCAATTCGCGGTGAGCGTCGTGCTGGCGCCGAGGGTGATCGGGTTCTGCCCGGCGGTGAGGCTGATCGGGGGAGGCGGCACGTGGTGGGTGCAGCCCAGGAAGGCGCCCAGGAGCCCGGCGGCAAGCAGAGCGCCAAGGCCTTTCTCCAGGGTCTGGTCCCTGATGGCCCACCGGCGCGTCCGGGCCAGGAGTCCCGCCAGGGACAAAATATAATTAAATAATTTGTCGAATAATCTACTCATGTGGCTGCTCCGGCGACCCCAACTTCGAATCCGGGCAAAGCTAATGGCAGTACTTGTGGCTGGAAATATATGTCATATGAGTTCTTGCGCTAATCAATTTTTCCAAGCTCAACGAACAGCCTCCTGGCTTTGGCGCGACGATCGCCGACACCAGGTCGGGGTCCGGGCTCAGGCCCCGGTCCGGGCCTGCAGGCCGGTCCAGAAGGAACGCCGGGACCCTTTTGTGAACGCACGAAGCGTTGACGGGCACTCGTGGGTCTGCAGGGCCTGGTCCTTCCCGTCCAGGACCATGACTGCCTGGTGGCGATGTTTGAAGTCCGGAACGGTTCCGGCGCGGCATCCGACCCAACCGTTCCCCCTTGGGGCACGAAGACTTGGATAGAAGAGCAAATAAATCATGTCTGCCACCCTTGACGAACGGGCCGATCACACCCAAATTTGAAAGTTGATAAGAATACTAAGGATTGTTGCCGTGACCCGCTCGCCCCGCCATCGGAACCCGGAACTCACCATTCCCGCCATGGCCGCGAGCAGGATCATCCAGGCCCCTGGCTGTTGTCGCTGTAGGCGCTCGCGCCCATCGAGCCCAACCCCAGCCAGGAGCCCCCATGCCGTCCCCTTCTTCCTGCAACCCGTTCCCTGAATCGACCTCCTGCACCGCCTTCGCCGGCCTGGTGGGCGCCAGGCCGGACAGCGCCGCCCTGGTCACCTTGCGCGCAATGAAGGCCCTGACCGTGCCGACCCTGGACTAGCCATGGACCATCTCACCGTCCTGGGCTGGTTCGCGTTGACCAGCCTGATTCTGGCCGGGGCCACTGTGAACGGCTTCCTCGGCCACGGTTTTTCCACCCTCTCGGTGCCGCTGGCGCTCGCCCTGGTGGCCCAGCGGGTGCTCAATCCGGTGCTGGTGCTGCTGGAGGTGGCGCTGAACACCGGCGCCTTCCTGGCCAGCAGGCGCTCCTTTCCGGCCGTACGGCTGCGGGTGCGCCCCTATGCCCTGGCCCTGGTGCCCGGAGCGGTGCTGGGCGCGCTGGTGCTGCGCTTCGCCCAGCCGGGGCCGGTGCGGCTGGCGACCTACGCACTGCTGCTGCCGCTGGTGCTGCTGCAGGCCTTTCGCCGCGGGGCCGCCGGCGCCCGCCAGACGCGCTGGGCCGCTCCGGCGGGGCTCGCCACCGGCGTGGTGTACGGCCTGACCACCATCTCCGGCCCGCTGTTGAGCGTCTTCTTCCACCACCAAGGCTATGCCAAGGAGGACTACCGGGCCGCCATCAGCTTCCTGCGCATGGTGGAATCCTGGGCCACCGCCCTGGTCTACCTGGCCCTGGGCCTGGTCACCCCGGCCACGGTGCGCGTGGCCGTGCCATTGCTGCCGGTGGTGCTGCTGGGGCTGCTGGCGGGCAGCCTGCTGCTGCCCTGGATCAGCCAGGGCGCTTTCTGCAACTTCTGCGTGGTGTTCAACTGCTTCGCCGTGAGCTGGGGCCTCAGCCGCGCCCTGGGCACCCTGTGGCCGCTGCCGGGCCTGGCGATGCAGGCGGGCTGGGTGCTGGTCACCGCAGCGGCCATCGCCACCCGCCTGCCTTCGCCCTACCGGTTCTGGAGACGCCATGACCTTCGACCCCGCCCAATGGAATGACCGCCTGGCCAGGGCGGAGCCGGAAGCGGTGCTGCTGGCGGCCGCGCACGCCTTCATGCCGGACCTGGCCTTCGCCTGCAGCCTCGGCCTGGAGGACGTGGTGGTGCTGGACCACCTCGCCCGCCTGCCGGCGCCGCCGCGGATCTTCTTCCTGGATACCGGGCGGATGCACCAGGAGACCTACGACACCCTGGCCGCCCTGCGCAGCCACTACGGCCTGCCCATCGAGGTCTACTTTCCCCGGGCGGAACTGCTGCAGCCGATGCTGGCGGCCAAGGGCCCCAATTCCTTCCTGGGCAGCCTGGAGGCGCGCCGGGAATGCTGCCGGATCCGCAAGGTGGAACCGCTGTCCCGGGCCCTGGCCGGCTGCCGGGCCTGGATCACCGGGCTGCGCCGTGACCAGGCGCCGACCCGGGCCGCGCTGGGACCGTTCGAGCCGGACGGGGACCGGGTCAAGGTGAACCCCATCATCGATTGGAGCCTGGAGCGGGTGCGGGACTATGTGCGCTCCCGGCGCCTGCCCCACAATCCCCTGCACGACCAGGGCTATCCCAGCATCGGCTGCGCCCCCTGCACCCGGGCGGTGGCGCCGGGGGAGGACCCCCGCGCCGGCCGGTGGTGGTGGGAGCGGCCCGAACACAAGGAGTGCGGCCTGCACGGCCGCGGAAAGGCAAGCGGATGATCCCCGGCAACGGCACCCTCACCCACCTGGACCTGCTGGAAGGCGAGGCCATCCACATCCTGCGCGAAGTGGCCGGGCAGTGCCGGAACCCGGCGCTGCTGTTCTCCGGCGGCAAGGACTCGGTCTGCCTGCTGCGCCTGGCCGAGAAGGCCTTCCGTCCCGGGGCCTTCCCCTTCCCCCTGCTGCACATCGACACCGGCCACAACTACGAGGAGGTGATCGCCTTCCGGGATCGCCGGGTGGCGCAGCTGGGCGAGCGGCTGATCGTGCGCACCCTGGACGACTCCATCAAGGCCGGCCGGATCCGGCTGCGCCACCCGGCCCAGCCGCGCAACCCGTTCCAGAGCGTCACCCTGCTCGACGCCATCGCCGAGTTCGGCTTCGACGCCTGCATCGGCGGCGCCCGCCGGGACGAGGAAAAGGCCCGGGCCAAGGAGCGGATCTTCTCGTTCCGGGACGAGTTCGGCCAGTGGGACCCCAAGGCGCAGCGGCCGGAACTGTGGGACCTCTACAACGCCCGCTGTTTCCCCGGCGAGAATATCCGCGTCTTCCCCATCTCCAACTGGACCGAGCTGGACGTGTGGGAATACATCGAGCGCGAGCGGCTGGAGCTGCCGGAGATCTATTTCGCCCACCCGCGCGCGGTGGTGCGCCGGGGCGAATCGCTGGTGCCGGTCACACCGCTGACCCCGGCCCGGCCCGGGGAGGCGGTGCTGACCGTGTCGGTGCGCTTCCGCACGGTGGGGGACATCCCCTGCACCGCCCCAGTGGCCTCCTGCGCGGCCAGCGTGGCCGCCATCATCCGCGAGACCGCCAGCGCCGAGCGCACCGAACGCGGCGCCACCCGCCTGGACGACCAGGTGTCCGAGGCGGCCATGGAACATCGGAAGAAGGAGGGTTATTTCTGATGGCCGCCAACCCCGATCACGGCATCCTGCGCTTCATAACCTGCGGCAGCGTGGACGACGGCAAGAGCACCCTCATCGGCCGGCTCCTGTTCGACTGCCAAGGCCATCCTGGCCGACGCCCTGGACGCCCTGGAAAGCACCTCGCGCCGGCGCGGCCTCGGCGCCCTGGACCTCAGCCTGCTCACCGACGGCCTGGAGGCGGAGCGCGAGCAGGGCATCACCATCGACGTGGCCTACCGCTACTTCGCCACCGGCAGCCGCAAGTTCATCCTGGCCGACACCCCCGGGCACGAGCAGTACACCCGCAACATGGTCACTGGCGCCAGCACCGCCGACCTGGCGGTGATCCTCGTGGACGCCCGCAAGGGCGTGCTGACCCAGACCCGGCGCCACCTGGCCCTGGCGCACCTGCTGGGGATCCGGCACCTGGTGGCGGCGGTGAACAAGATGGACCTGGTGGACTGGTCCCAGGCCCGGTTCGAGGCCATCTGCGCGGAATTCCGGGAGGTGGCGGCGGGCCTGGGGATCCAGGGGGTCCGGTTCCTCCCGCTGTCGGCGCTCAACGGGGACGGCATCGTCGAACGGGGCGGGCACATGGACTGGTATGAAGGTCCCACGCTGTTCGAGGAGCTGGAGACCGCGCCGGTGGCCCGCCGGCAGGAGGCCTTCCCGTTCCGGTTCCCGGTGCAGTGGGTCTGCCGGCCCCGGCCCGGGATCCAGGACGAGCGGCTCCTGGCCGGAAGGGTGGAAGCCGGCGCCGTGGCGGTGGGGGATCCGGTGCTGGTGCTGCCCGCGGGCCGGCCCACCCGGGTGCGGGCGATCCGCCTGGGCGACGCCCTCCTGGACCAGGCCTGGGCCGGGCAGAGCGCGGCCCTGGCCCTGGAGGACGACCTGGACGTCTCCCGGGGCGATCTGCTGGCCGCCCAGGACCGCCCGCCGGCCGTCGTGCGCGACCTGGAGGCCACCCTATGCTGGCTGGGCGGGGCCTCGGCCGAGCAGGGCGGCCGCTACCTGCTTCGCCATGGCCCGCGGGAGACCCGGGCGGTGCTGCGGGACATCGCCGGGCGGCTGGACCTGGCCACCCTGGAGCACCGGCCCTGCGGCCGGCTGGGCATGAACGACATCGCCAGGGTCAGCCTCAAGCTGCAGGGACCGGTCGCCGTGGATGCCTACTGGAACCATCCCGGCACCGGCGCCTTCATCCTCATCGACGAGGCGACCAATGCCACGGTGGCGGCGGGGATGGTCGCGGCCTGATCGGTTCACGGATGACGGCCTCCGGAACCTAGCCCTCCCTTGAGCCCAGGAGCCTTGCCTTCTCCTGGCGGAAGTCCGCCTTGACGGCCTCCACGAGGGCGGGGTCCTGGAGCAGGTCC
Organism: uncultured Holophagaceae bacterium; assembly: GCA_963816585.1. GTDB lineage: Bacteria > Acidobacteriota > Holophagae > Holophagales > Holophagaceae > Mesoterricola. The sequence goes on from CAWFOJ010000088.1 coordinate 7,734, forward strand.
AGGACGGTCATGGCCAGGATCTTGGCGCCCAGGGCGATGGCGTCATGGGCTTGCGGGGACTTGCCCCGGTCCAGGTAGCTCTGGGTGTGGGCCGAGATGCCCTTGTCCACGAAGGGGACGTTGATGCAGGTGCCGGGGACGTGGTACATGACGTTCCCGAAATCCGTGGACCCGGTCCGCTCCCGGGGCGGCTCGATGGCCTCGGCCCCGGCGCGTCCGGCGTTGTCCATGACCAGGCCGTTCAGGCGGCGCACCGGGATCTTGGCGTGGAATTCCGTGGTCTTCTCCACGGTGAACCAGGTGTCCGTCATCAGCGCGGCGCCCTGGATGACCCGCTGCACCCGTTCGATCACCTGGTCCAGGTAGGGGCGGTCGTAGGAACGGACTTCGATCCGGGCCACCGCGAGGTCCGGGATCGCGTTGACGACCTGCCCGCCCTGCTCGATGATCCCGTGCATGCGGGTGTCGTCCCGGACGTGGCCGCGCAGGAAGGCCAGGCCGTTGAACACCAGCATGAGCGCCTCCAGGGCGCTGCGGCCATCTTCCGGAGCCATGCCGGCATGGGCGGCGGTCCCGTGGAACGTCACCAGGTATTCCGACAGCGCCAGGGACTTCAGGTCCACCTGGGTGACGTCGTTGCCGTGCATCATGAGGGCCACGTCCAGGTCCTTGAACGCACCGTGCTCCAGCATGACCACCTTGCCCCCGACGGTCTCTTCGGCCGGCGTGCCGATCACCTCGAGGGTATAGGGCCGGTCGGCGACCTGGTCCTTGACGGCCATGGCCGCGCCGATGATGCACGGGCCCTGGAGGTGGTGGGCGCACGCGTGGCCGAGGCCGGAGAGGGCGTCGTATTCGCACAGGAGCCCGATGCGCGGACCGCCTTCGCCGACCTGGTGGACCGCCCGGAAGGCGGTGGGCAGGCCCGCATAGCCGCGCTCCACGGCGAAGCCTTGCCTGGCCAGGAAGTCGCAGAGCAGTGCGCAGGCCTGGACTTCCTGCAGGCCGGTTTCCGGGTGGTCGAAGATGAAGTCGCTCATCGCTGCCAGTCCGGGCCGCAGTTCATCGATGGTCCGGACCAAGGCGTTCTTGGGGTCCTCTAGGGTCTGTGGGGTCACTGGGTGCCTCGCCGGATGAAGGTCATTTGCGTACGGTTGACAGGAACTGCTTCAGGCGCTCGCTGCGGGATTCGTCCAGCAGGCGGTCCGGGGCTCCTTCCTCCTCGATGCGGCCGTTGTGGAGGAAGATGACGTGGCTGGAAACGTCCCGGGCGAACCCCATCTCGTGGGTCACGACGATCATGGTGCGCCCTTCCCCGGCCAGCTGCCGCATCACCTTGAGCACTTCGCCCACCAGCTCCGGATCCAGCGCCGAGGTGGGCTCGTCGAACATCAGCACGTCCGGCTCCATGGCCAGGGCCCGGGCGATGGCCACCCGCTGCTGCTGGCCGCCGGAGAGGTGCGCGGGGTACTTCGCCTCGACGCCGTCCAGGCCCACCTTGTCCAGGTAGTGCCGCGCCCGCCGCACGGCCTCCTCCTTGGGCAGGCCCAGCACGTGGATCGGGCCTTCGGTGATGTTCTCCAGGGCGGTCATGTGCGCCCAGAGGTTGAAGTGCTGGAACACCATGGCCAGCCGGGTGCGCAGGCGCAGGAGCTGCTTGTGGTCCGCCGGCACCCGGTGGCCGAAGCGGTGGGTAACCATGCGGATCTCCTCGCCGTTCAGGGACACCGTGCCCGCGTCGGGCAGCTCGAGGAAGTTGACGCAGCGCAGCAGGGTGCTCTTCCCGGATCCCGAGGAGCCGATGATGCTGATCACGTCCCCTGCCTCGGCGGTGAGCGAGACCCCCCTCAGGACCTCCAGGGTTCCGAAGCTCTTGTGCAGGTCTTTCACGCAGAGGTTCAGCATGGTTGTTCCTTGGGCCGGGTGTTGGCGTTGCGGGGGTTCGCCTGGACGGTCTGGGGCTGCAGGTAGGCCAGCCACTGCCGCTCGGCCCGGCGGAACAGGCCCACCAGCAGGAAGGTCACCCCCAGGTAGATCACCGCGGCGATCCCGTAGGCCTGGAAGGTCATGAAGGTGGCGGCGTTGACGTCCACCGCCACCTTCAGCAGGTCCGGGACGGTGGCCGTGAAGGCGACGGAGGTGGAGTGCAGCATGAAGATCACCTCGTTGCTGTAGGCCGGCAGGGCGCGGCGCAGGCTGCTGGGCAGGATGACCCTGCGGTACAGGGTGGCCTTGGACATGCCGATGGCCTGGCCCGCCTCGATCTCCCCGATGGGGGTGGCCTTGATGGCGCCCGCGAAGATCTCGGTGGTGTAGGCGCAGGTGTTCACGACGAAGGCCACGATCACGCAGTCGAATCCCGACCGGAAGAACGACCACAGCATGGGCGTGTGGCGGATGAAGTGGACCCCGGCCAACCCGCTGTAGATCATCAACAGCTGCACGAACAGGGGGGTGCCCCGGAAGACGAAGGTGAACAGCCACACCGGGCGCCACAGCCAGGGGTTGCGCGAGGACCGGGCGATCGCCAGCGGGATGGCCAGGACGAAGCCCATGGAGCAGGAGAGGACCAGGAGCCACAGGGTCATGGCCAGCCCGGTGAGGTTGAACCCGTCGCTCCACAGGTAGCTCTTCCAGTAGGTCTGGATCAGGTCGATCACAGCCGCGCCTCCCGGACACCGATGGCGAAACGCCGTTCCAGGTATTGCAGCAGGACCTGGGACAAGGAGGTGATGGCCAGGAACATCACCGCCACTACTCCGTAGAAGAAGAATTGGCGCATGGTGGCGTTACCGGCCTGGCGGGCGGCCTTGACCATGTCGTTGACCCCCAGCAGGGACACCAGGCCGGCCGTCTTGACCAGCACCAGCCAGTTGTTGGCCACCCCGGGCAGGGCGAAGCGCATCATCTGCGGGAACTGGATGCGCCGGAAGGCGCGGAACCAGGGCATGCCGATGGACAGGGCCGCCTCCATCTGGCCCCGCGGCACTGCCAGGTAGGCGCCCCGGAACGTTTCGGTGAAGTAGGCGCCGTAGATGAACCCGAGGACCATGATCGCCGCCGAGACCGGCTCGATGTCCAGCTGGTGCAGGCCGAAGTGCTCGGTCACGCGGTTCAGGCCCATCTGGACGCTGAAGTAGAGGAGCAGCATCAGCACCAGGGCGGGGATGCCCCGGATCAGGGTGGTGTACACGCCCGCGCCCCAGGCCAGGACGGGGTTGGCGGACAGCTTGGCCACGGAGCCCGCCAGGCCGATCAGGAACGAGACCACCAGGGACAGGAAGGAGATCTTCAGGGTCACCCAGGTGCCCGCCAGGATCAGTTGGCTATAGCCTTGGAGGGACAACGTCATGGCACCATCCCGGGAACACTGGCGGCAAGGCCGCCCGGGGCGCGGTCCGCATGCGCCCCGGACGGTCCGGCTGCATCAGGAGCAAAGGGCGGCGTCAATCGCCGTAGGGGTCGAAGGTGAAGTATTTCTTGGCGATCTTGGCGTACGTGCCGTCCTTGCGGATGTCGGCGAGGGCCTTGTTAAGCTTCTTCAGCAGGGCCGTGTCCTCCTTGCGCACCCCGAAGCCGGCGCCGACCCCGAAGATCGGGTCCTGGAGGGTAGGCTTGGCGTATTCGTAGTCCTTGCCTTCGGGCGTGGTGAGAAGGGTCGTCTGCAGCACCACCGCGTCGTCCATCACGGCGTCCAGCCGGCCAGCGAGCAGGTCGGCCCGGTACAGGTCGGGGGTCTTGTAGGGGGTCACGGTCACGCCATTGGGCGCGTAGTACTTCCTGGCGTACTGCTCGAAGATGGTGCCCTGCTGCATCCCCACGCTCTTGCCTTTCAGGGTTTCGACGCGGGTCGTCAGGCCGCTGCCCTTCCGGACCACCATGCCGGCGGGGGTGTGGAACACCTTGTCGGTGAAGTTGATCTGCTGCTTGCGCTTCTCGTTCACCGCCATGCCCGAGACGATGGCGTCGAACTTCTTGGCCTGCAGGGCCGGGATGATGGTGTCGAAGTCGTTCTCCACCCACACGGGCTTGACGCCCATCTTCTCGCAGATGGCCTTGGCGATGTCGATCTCGAAGCCGACGATCTCGCCGCTGGGCGACTTGGATTCGAAGGGGGCGTAAGGTGGGGTCGGTGCCAAGCTTGATGGTCTGGGCGTTCAGGGCGAATGCCTGCAGGGAGAGCGCGACCAGAGCGCCTAGGAGCCAGAGTTTTTTCATTGAAAGTCCTCCAGATTGGGGTTGTTGACGGTCGTTCAGCACGTCATTTCGAACCAGACGCGATGAGGTCCGCTTGAATGCCCGGGGAAGGGCTGGCTTTGGCAAGGAATTACAATCAACTTTAGCCCTTCCCATGCATGCGGGCAAGGGACCGGGCACCGGCGGAGCCCCCTTGATCCTAAACCGTCCCAGGTCAGGTGAGCCGTTCATCCGACATGGGATGGCCGCTTCCCCGGAACAGGCTCAGCCCTCCCGCCCCGATCGCCAGCAGCCCCACCAGCACCATCCCGTCCCGCAGCACCCCCTGGACCAGGTCCCGGGCCGGCGCCCCAGGATGGCGCAGCTGGTCCAGGATGTAGATCAGCCCGGCCAGGGCCACCCCGAAGGCGTAGCCCAGGGTGCGGGCGGCGGCCAGGATCGCCCCGGCCACCCCCTGGCGATGGCGGGGGGCGGCACCCATGATGGCGCTGTTGTTGGGCGCGGTGAACAATCCCGCGCCCAGCCCGATGAGCAGGAGGGAACCCATCACCCGGGCCTGGGTCACGCCCGGAGTCAGAGTCCGGGTCAGGCACGCCCCCGCGGCCATGACCGCCATGCCCAGCACCGTCGGACCCCGGGGCCCGGCCCGGTCCGACCAGTGTCCGCTCAGGGCGGTGAGCAGGAGCATCCCCAGGGGCACCATCATCAGGTCCAGACCCGCGCGCTGGGCGGGCAGGCCGCAGCCCCGGATGAGGAAGAAGGGGATGAGGAAGCTGGTGGCGGCGGTGTTCAGGTAGCACAGCAGGGCGGCCAGGGTGGAGGCGGTGAACACCCGGGAGCGGAACAGCCGGATGTCCAGGGAGGGAGCGGGGACGTGCGCCTCGATCCACAGGAAGCCCGCCCAGCCCAGGAACGCCACCGCCAGGGAGGCCAGGATCCCGGGGCTGGCCCATCCCAGTTCCGGGCCCTTGCTCAGGGCGAACAGCAGCCCGCCCAGCCCCAGGGCCATGGCCACGGTCCCCCGCAGGTCGAAGGGCACCGAGGAGCTGCGCCCGTCGCGCCGGATCACCCTCAGGGAGGCGGCCACGGTGGCCAGGCTGATGGGCACGTTGATGAAGAAGATCGACGGCCAGCCGAAGTGCTGGGTGAGGAACCCGCCCAGGGCCGGGCCGATGGACATGCCCAGGTAGGTCATGGTGGCCTGCAGCCCCAGGGCCCGGCCCCGCTCCGCCACCGGGAAGGCCTCCACCAGCACGGCGGGGCTCAGGGCGAGCAGCATGGCGCCGCCCAGGGCCTGGACCACCCGGGAGGCCACCAGCAGCCCGATCCCGCCCGACAGGCCGCTCAGCAGCGAGCCGAGCCCGAAGCAGGCCTGCCCCGCCAGGTAGATCCGCCGCTTCCCGTACAGGTCCCCCAGGCGCCCGCAGGGCAGCAGGCCGATGCTCAGGGTGATGAGGTAGCCCAGGGCCACCCACTCCAGAGTGGAGACCGGGGCCCGGGTCTTG
>CAWFOJ010000089.1:0-13306 GCA_963816585.1 uncultured Holophagaceae bacterium
TTCACTTTGGATTCTCCGCGCTGGCCCGGAATTGCCCGTGGGCACATTGCACTTTACTACTGGAGTGATAATGACGTTTTGCACTCCCGGATCGACTAAGCCCAACTGACCCGCCGCGTCGCTCGCCGTCGCCGTGGCTGGCAACAATAAACTCACCTGATCTCCGCCCAGCGCCGTCAACATCGCATTTGCGGCCCGTACCAGCGCCGCTCCACAGATTCCGCTGCCCTGCTCGGCGATGGGAGAGGTTCCACCGGCAGCTACCGGAGTAGAAGTCGAACATGTCGTGCCGGAACTGACAGCGAAGTCGCCGCTGGCCGCGATGGCGCTGATGGTAAGCGGACCGCTACCCGGTATTTGACAACGTCACCGATCACCGTATCGATCGTGCCCACAACTGTGCCGCCGAAGGTAGGGCTCAGAAGGAGCCAACGTTACGCCCCGGCGCCGTTACAGAGCCGCTGAGGCCAGCAACGCTGGTGCCGACACTCGAAACAATGCTTAGCGTTCCGGTGCGTGCTCCGGTTGCCGACGGTGTAAAAGTAATTCCCACTGCGCAGTTCAGGCCCGGTGCGAGCAAGTAGAAGTCAAGCAGGGGGTGGTTGTCGTGTCGACATTGAAATCGCCGCTGGCGGTGAAGCCAGCTGAGCTCACATCCGCTGAGCCGTTGTTAGTGACTGTCACAATGCGTAACGGTTTATTATTTACTGGCTCAGTTGCATTACTGACGACGACGTAAGCTGCTGAAGCGGGCGCGATTCTTGAGGAAGGTGCGGGGACTGAACGCGGCGGCGATTGTGGAACTGCTGCGGCGGGAAGGACGGACGCATCCGGTGGCGGACGGAAGCGCAGGAGCGATTGGCTCGCACTTGCGCAGTTGCGGGCAAAGCGGAAGCTGTCGCTGGCGCAGGTGGCGCGGGCGGTGGGGATCTCCGTGGGATTCCTGAGCGCGCTGGAGCGCTCACAGATGAGCGGGTCGGTGGGAACGCTGCGCAAGCTGGCGCGGTTTTATAAGACCAACATTCTGGATTTTTTTGACGCGACTGGAGCAGAGCAGGCAGGTGAGTCCGAAACAAAGAAAGGTGCTGGAAGCCGGTCCCGGCGTGCGCATGGAGTTGCTGGCCTGGGGAAACACGGTGATGGAACCGCATCTGTTTCGGCTGGCGCCGGAGGCGGGTAGCGGCGACTCTTACACGCACGAGGGAGAAGAGTTTCTTTACGTGTTGCGCGGGGAGTTGGCGATCACGCTGGAGAAAGAACAATACCGGCTCAAGGCCGGGGACAGCTTTTACTTTGAGAGCGCAACACCGCATCACTGGAAAAATCCCGGGCGGGCGGAAACCTGGGTGCTGTGGGTGAATACGCCGCCGACTTTCTAGGCTAAGGAGAAATAGAACATTGCTCAAGCTGGGGAAATGGAGCGGCAGTGACTTTATTGATCGCAGCGGTAGTATTATGTCGTGCTTGGTTCAGCGTATTGTCTATCACGGCGGATGCCGGTGCGCTGCGGGTTGGCCTCGTGAAATGTTTGGACAGTCGAGAATGTTCTCCGCCAGCTTCTGAACGGCTTCCCGATGAATCCATCCGCCACCGAGCACTGAAGCCACCAGGTTTTCCGCGCGCAACTTTCCAGCGCGGTGGCAATGTCCTCCGCGCAGTTCCAGCATTTTTTTGGAGGCTGGCGACGGTCGCGGGCGATTCGCTTTCACGCACCATGTCTGGCACGGCGCAGGTTGTTGTCACCTGACCAATTCTTCTTGCTTGGCTCAGTTCCATCTTGTTCGCGGATCTTGTCGCCGTCGGTGGTGCCGGCGGTCTGGATGGCGTTCAGCATGACGTTCATGGCGTCGTAACCCAGGGCCGCCAGGGCGTCGGGCGCGGCGCCGTACTTGCCCTGGTAGGTCTTCACGAAAGTCTGCACCATCGGGCTGGTGTCGTCCTGGGAGTAGTGGTTGGTGAAGTAGCAGCCTTCAACCGCCGCACCGCCCACTTCCACCAGCTTGGGGGAGTCCCAGCCGTCGCCGCCGAGCATGGGGCCCTTGAAGCCCAGTTCCCGGGCCTGCTTGGCGATCAGGGCCACGTCGTTGTAATAGTCGGACACGTAGAGGACGTCCGGCTTGGCGGTCAGCAGCTTGGTGAGCTGGGCCTTGAAGTCGGTGGTGCCGGTGGCGTGGCCTTCATAGCCCACCACTTCGCCGCCCAGGGCGGTGAACTTGGCCTTGAAGAACTCGGACAGGCCCTTGGTGTAGTCGTTGCCCACGTCGAACAGGCAGGCGGCCTTCTTGGCCTTAAGGTTTTCAAAGGCGAACTTGGCGCCCACGGTGCCCTGGAAGGGATCGATGAAGCACACCCGGTAGATGTAATCGCCCACCTGGGTGACCTTGGGGTTGGTCGAGGAGGTGGAGATCATGGGGATCTTGCTGTTCTGGCAGATGGGGGCGCCGGCCAGGGAGCACTTGGACATCACCGTGCCGACGATGGCGCAGACCTTGTCCTGCTCGATCAGCTTGGTGAAGACGGTGGCGGCCTCGGCGGGGTCGCCCTTGTCATCGGCGAAGGCCAGCTTGATCTGCTTGCCGTTGACGCCGCCCTTGGCATTCCACTCGCCGATCGACATTTCCATGCCGTTCTTGGTGGATGCGCCGAAAGTCGCGGCCTCGCCGGTGACCGGGCCCACACCGCCGATCTTGATTTCCTTGGCGCCCCGGTCGCAGGCCATGAAGCCTCCGGCGAGAGCGACGGCGACGAAGGCCGACACTAAAGATGATTTCATGATGCCTCCTGAAAACTGCTGTTATGAGGAAAGAACGTGTCCAAGGCAGGGGCACCGGCTACCCCGGGCTCCTGACTTGGACACGGTACGCAAACGACGTCGGTAGGTTGACAAGCCGGGGTTTGCAACGCCCCGGAAGAAAATAAGGTTTGGGTGAATTATCAACCAGAAAAGTCTATTCGGAAAGATCAAATTGCTCCGGGCAGCCCGGCCCGATTGTACTGTAGATCACATGTCGACTGTCATGTGCAAGGGATCACAGCGGCTAAGCCGGTCGCTTCGGGCGGTGGGCCGCTGGTAGATTCCAGACCGGCTTTGCGAGGCTCAGGGGACCGCTCCCAGCCACTGGTCCACCAGGGCCGGCACGGTCACCGAAGCGCGGCCCAGGCGGGTTTCCCGGAACCGGTGGCTCACCAGGGACGGTTCCAGGTTCAGTTCCACCGTATGGGCCCGGGGCCCGGCGAGCTCCACGAACCCGGCGGCCGGGTAGACGTTGCCGGAGGTGCCCACCGCCAGGAACCGCCCGCACCGCTCCAGCGCCTCCTGGATGCGGGGCATCTCCAGCGGCACCTCGCCGAACCAGACCACATGGGGCCGCAGCCCGCCCGCACGGCCGCAGTGGGGGCATAGGGTCGCCACGGCCGTGTCCCGGGCCCAGGTCAGCACCCGGGCGCAGTGCAGGCAGCGCACCTTGCGCAGCTCCCCGTGCATGTGGACCAGGTTCCGGCTTCCGGCCCGCTCGTGCAGGTCGTCCACGTTCTGGGTGACCAGCAGGAACTCGCCCGCCCAGCCCCGCTCCAGGCGGGCCAGGGCCAGGTGGGCGGGGTTGGGCTGGACCGCGTCCAGCTGGGCCCGGCGCTGGTTGTAGAAGGCGTGCACCAGGGCCGGGTTGGCCCGGAAGCCCTCGGGCGTGGCCACGTCCTCCACCCGGTGCTCCTCCCACAGCCCGTCGGCGTCCCGGAAGGTGCGCAGCCCGCTTTCCGCCGAGATGCCGGCGCCGGTGAGCACGACGATGCCTGGGAAGGGGCCGGAGCTCATGGTCACACCGCCGGGTTCACAGCGCATTTGATGGGTCCCTTGCGGATCGCCGCGAAGCAGGACAGGCATTCCTTGCAACGGATGATGGCGTCGTCCTGGCCTGCCAGCAGCTTGCCGGCGACCAGGGGATCGGCGATCAGGGGCCGGGACAGGGCCACCAGGTCCGCCTGGCCCTGGTCCAGGACCGCCTGGGCCGCCCCTGGTTCGCTCAGCTTGCCCACGGTGACGACCGGGATGCCCACGGCCGCGCGGATCCGCCCGGCGGAGGGACCGAACGTGCCCCCGGGCGCATCCTTGGGCAGCAGCGAACTGGTGATCAGGTAGGGCTGCCCCTGCCATTCGCCCATGGAAGAGGTGCCGATGCCCGAGAGGTCCAGCAGGTCCACCCCGGCCGCCTCCAGGGCCTGGGCGAAGTGGATGGCGTCCTCGGTGCTCAGGCCACCCTCGAAACGCTCCACCGAGTGCAGGCGGCAGGAAACGAGGTAGTCCGGGCCCACGGCCCGGCGCACCGCCCGGGTCGTTTCCAGGGCCAGGGCGGCCCGCCCGGCCCGGTCACCGCCCCAGCGGTCCGTGCGGCGGTTGGTGTACGGGGACAGGAACTGGGAGATCAGGTAATAGTGGGCGGCGTGGATCTCCACCCCTGCGAACCCCGCCTCCTTGGCCCGGCGCGCCGCCTGGGCGAAAGCCTCCACCGCCGCCAGGATCTCCGCGTCGGTCATGGGCCGGGGCGCCGGTCCCGGAAGCAGCGCCACCGCCGTCGCGCCCACCCGCTCCTGGGCCAGGTCCGCCCGGTGGGAGCGGGCCCCGCCGTGGACGATCTGCAGCACCGCGGGCACGCCCTCGGCCTGGATGGCCCGGGCCAGGGAGGCCATGCCGGGGATCTGGGCGTCCTCCCACAGCCCCAGGTTGAAGGCCATGATCCGGGCGTCCGGGGCCACGGCGCAGGATTCCACCACCACCAGCCCCACCCCGCTCCGGGCGTGGTCCCGGTACCACTGGATCTGGGCCGGGCCGGGGGCGGCGTCGTGGGCCAGGCCGGTGGCCGTGGGCGCCATCACCAGCCGGTTGCGCAGGTGCAGCCCCCGCACCCGCAGAGGATCGGAAAGGTTGGGCATGGCGGTCTCCAGGGAACCGGAGAATTCTATCAACTCATGGCATTCCAGCAAAACGAGACACCCTCTCAGGCGTGGCCGAGCACCGCCTCCACCAGGGTGTCCAGATCCTCCCTCCGGGTCCGGTGGTTGACGATGGCCGCCCGGATCACCAGGTGCCCGTCCAGGACAGTGGTGGAGGGCGCCGTCAGGCCCGATTCATGCAGTTCCGCCACCACCCGCCGGTTCAGGGCGTCCGGGTCCGGGCCCCGCAGGCGGAAGCAGACGATGTTCAAGTCCACTGGTGCCATCAGCTCCAATTCCGGCCGGGCCTCCACCCGCTCCTTCAGGTAGCGGGCCAGGACGCAGGTGTGCCCGATCACCGCGCCCAGATGGCCGGTGCCGTACACCTTCAAGGTGAACCAGGTCTTCAGGGCCCGGAAGCCCCGGGACAAGTCGGGCCCGAAATCGCAGGGCCAGGGGGATCCCCCCGCCAGGCCCCGGTCCTCCCGGCGCAGGTAGACGGCCTGGGAGGCGAAGGTGGCCTGCTGCAGGGCGCCGTCCCGCACCAGCAGGTAGCCGGCGTCGTACGGCACCTGGCCCCACTTGTGGAAGTCCATGGCGATGGAGTCGGCCTGGCGGATGCCCTGCAGGCGCGGCGCCAGCGCCGGGGCGAACAGGCCCAGGGCGCCGTAGGCCCCGTCCACGTGGAACCATAGCCCCTGGTCCCTGGCGAACGCCGCCAGGTCCTCCAGGGGATCGATGGCGCCCACGTCCACGGTGCCGGCCGTGCCCACCACCAGGAAGGGACGCGCCCCGTCCCGACGGTCCTGCTCGACCGCGCGGGCCAGAGCGCCCAGGTCCATGCGCCCGGCCCGGTCCACCGGCAGCACCCGCAGGGCGTCGCTGCCCAGCCCGCACATCTCCATGCCCCGCCGGAGGCAGCTGTGGGCGGAGGCGGAGGCGTAGGCCGCCAGCCGCGGGCCCCCCGCAATGCCCCGGCGGCGCGCCTCCGGTCCCAGGGCGCCGGTGCGGGCCACCAGGATGGCCATGAAGTTGGCCATGGAGGACCCGGTGACGAACACCCCGCCCGCCCCGTCGGGCATACCGAACACCGGCGCCAGCCAGCGCAGGATCTGGCGCTCCACCTCGATCGGCATGTGGTCCCGCCCGCCCAGGTTGGCGTTGAGCCCGGCCGCCAGCATCTCCCCCAGCACCCCCGCAACGCAGCCGCCGCCGTGCACCCAGCCCATGAAGCCCGGGTGCACGTTGCCGGTGGCGTAGGGCAGGATCAGGCGCAGGAACTCCTGGTGCACCTCCTCGAGGCTGCTGGGACCGGTGGGCAGGGGCTGGCGGATGGCCTCCCGCACCGCCGGCGGAATCGGCCGCCACACCGGGCGTTCCCGGATCTCCTGGACGTAGTCCAGGATGTCGTCCAGCATCCGGTGCGCCTGGGCCCGGGTGCCCGGCCAGTCCTCCGGATCCAGGTCGAGGGGTTCCACCGGGGGCTGTACAGGGTCCATGGGGCTGTTTCCTTCCGGGGGGCATTATCGCCGCCCTTGGCAGCAGCCGGCTAGGAGCCTCCCTCGGTGGTCAGGTTCTCGTCCCAGGCAAGTTCCTGGTCCCGGCGCTCCCGGGTCTCCTGGAAGATGGGCAGGAACCGGGCGATCAGGTAGAAGGCGCTGAAGCCCACGGCGGCGATCCCCAGCATGATCAGAGTCTCGGGCAGGGCCGGGAAATAGGTGTGGTTGGGCCAGTCCTCCATGCCGGTGATGGCGGTGTTCATGCGGTTGGTGGCGAAGCCCACCAGCACCAGCAGGGTGGCGATGAACAGGCCCCGGCGGGAGTCCCGCACCCGCGGTACCAGGAGCAGCACCAGGGGGGCGACGAAGCCCGCCAGGATTTCCGCGTAGAAGGCGATGCTGTGGTAGTCCAGGGTCCCCAGCAGGCGCAGCACGCCCCGGGAGGACATGTCCTGGAAGCGCACCACCAGGTAGACGCTCAGCGCCACCGCCACGATCTTGGCCAGATTGCCGCGCAGGGAGTCGGGCAGGAGGCGCCGCCCGTCGCGGGACAGGATGAGGGTCTCCAGGATGATCATGGAGATGCCCGAGGCGATGCAGGAGATGAAGAAAAGGATCGGCAGGAGCGGCGAGTACCAGAGGGCGTGCAGCCGGTTGGGCACGATCAGGTAGAGGGACCCGAAGGAGGACTGGTGCAGGGTCGAGAGCACCACCCCCAGGATCATGAACGGCAGGGAGCAGCTGTGGATCCACCGGATGGGCGCGTGCAGATGGAATCTTTCCAGGACGATGGGGGCGAACTCCAGGGACAGCACGGTGGTGTAGAGGATGACGCACCAGGTGATCTCGAACATCACCGAGTGCGGGTTCCACATGACCAGGGGGTGCCAGAAATGGTCCGGCCGGCCCAGGTCGATCACCAGCACCAGCACCACCAGCAGGTAGCCGATGAAGGCGGTGAGGATGGCCGGACGGACGATGGGCTCGTAGTCCCGGGCGTGGAACAGGTGCACCGCGGCGACGATGGTGAACCCGGCCGCGGCCAGGCCGATGCCCAGGAAGTCGAAGCCGATCCAGAGGCCCCAGGGGAACTCGTCGGTGAGGTGGGTGGTGGCGCCCAGGCCCAGGGCGAACCGGGCCACGGCGGAGATGAAGCCGGACCCGATCAGCAGGGCCGCGACCACGCGCCAGAAGGTGATGCGGGGAAAACGGAAAGCGCTCATCAATGCTCCCTGTCCTTGGAATCCTGGTGTTCGTGCCGGCTCACCTCTTCGCGCCGTTTGGTGATCCACCAGATGCCGGCCAGCATGACGCCGCCCACCGTCACCACGTTGGGAACCTTGTCCATGGCCTTGGCGGTCAGGAGGGGCATGGGCGACTGGGACAGGTGGACGTCGAAGCCCACCTGCTCGAACGGCACCGGGCTCACGTACAGGACCGACGTCCCGCCCACGTCCTGCTGTCCGTAGACCTTGCGCACGTACTTGGCCGGCTCGGTGTCGATGCGCCGCCAGGCCTCCAGGACCAGCTCGTCCCGGCTGCCGAACTTGGTGGCGCCGGTGGGACAGGCTTCGGCGCAGGCGGTCTGCTGGCCCTGGGCGAGGCGGCGGTAGCAGAAGGTGCACTTCTGGACCCGGGGCCGGGTGCTCTTCCACTCGTACCGGGGCACCCGGAACGGGCAGGCCTGCATGCAGTAGCGGCAGCCGATGCACTTCTCGGCGTCGTAGAGCACCGGCCCGGCGGGGGTCTTGGTGAAGGCGCCCACCGGGCACACCGACACGCAGGTGGGCACCTCGCAGTGCTGGCACATGCGCCGCACGAACTTGCCGTCGTATTCGTTCAGGGCCGTGAAGGCGGTGGGAGAAAGGAGCTTCTCCGCCCCTTCGGGCAGCTTGTTTTCGGCCTTACATCCGTCCTGGCAAGCATTGCATCCGATACAGACGGCGATATCGATGAGCAGGGCTTTCTTCTCGACTGTCATGTTCAAGCTCTCCAGTTGGGCGGGCCAAGGGGATCAGCGGCGGACCAGGTCCCGGGAGAAGAACTTCTCCTGCAGGACGGCCCAGGCCAGCGCCTTGGCCGGATCCTCCTGGGCAGCCTTCTCGGTCTGGAGCTGGCTGATTTCCTGGCTATACCACTCCATGGCCGGCTTGCCGATGCGCAGGTGGCCCAGCTCGCCGGTCAGGTCCCGGGGCTCGAGGCGGCACACCCAGCCATCCTTGTAGGGGCTGTGGGCGATCCGCCCGGGTTCCGCCAGCAGGCCGGCGTTCAGTTCCCGCACGGTGCCGCTCACCGGCGCCTGGAGCCGCACTTCCTCGGTTCCGCGCTTGAAGGAGAACAGCGGTTCGCCGGCGCGCAGTTCGGCGCCGGGCTTGGGCAGGTTCACGTTGCCGACGGCGCCCAGCGCCTTGTTGGCGAAGTCGTCGATGCCGATGCGCACCTGGCCGTCGGGCTCGATGCGGACCCAGGTGTGGCCCTGGGCGAGGAAGGCGCCGCCGGGCACGCAGTAGTCGTTGACCGAGGTATCTTCCGCCTGGCTGGGGGAGACCACCCGCACGGTGGGCTGGCGCAGGGCCGCGAAGCGGGCCTGGCGCTTGATCAGGAGCTTGTTCACGAACTCGGCCAGCTCGTCGGCGCTGAAGGGCTTCTGCACGTACTCGCTGGCGCCGTGCTGCATGGTCTCCACCGCGGTCTCGATGGTGCCGTAGCCGGTGATGACGACCATGTCCACGTCGGGACGCAGGTGCTTGACCGCCTTCACCACCTCGACGCCGTCCATGCCGGGCATCTTCAGGTCGGTGAAGACGAAGTCGTAGTCGTTGCGCTGGACCAGGCTGAGGGCCTCCGGTCCGGATTCGACGGTGTCGATGCTGTAGCCTTCCAGCACCAGGATGCGCCGGAACGAGTCCAGCACCACCGCTTCGTCGTCCACGGCGAGGATGCGGGCCCTGGGCCGGTCCACCTCGACCCGCTTGAGGCTCTTGGCCTCGTCGTTGAACTCCAGGCGGATGGCCTGGTTCAGGATGGCCTCGCGGGCCTGGCGCTCACGTTTGGCGCGCATGCGCTGGGTGCCCTGGCGCACCAGGTAGTCGATGCCCACGAACGCGAGGAGCATGAAGATGACGAGAAGGACGGTCATGGAAGATCTCCTATGAAAGAGGCTGAGCGGGACGGGACGGGCCAGGGCCGCCTTTGGCCCCGGGAGCCAGGGGCAGGCGGACCGTGAACCGGGTGCCTTGGCCCGGTTCGCTCTGGACGCCGATGGTGCCTTCGTGGCTCTCGATGATGCCCCAGGAGACGGCCAGACCCAGGCCGGTTCCCTTGGTGCCCTTGCTGCTGAAGAAGGGCTCGTAGATGTGGGGGAGCGCCTCGGCGGGGATGCCGCAGCCGGTGTCCTCCACCCGGATCTCCACCATGGGCCTGGCGCCGCTGTCCCAGTGGATGGCCTCCTCCCCCACCGGCATGACCTGGGCCACCCCGGTGACCACCCGGATGCGCCCGCCCTCCGGCCCTATGGCGTCCGCGGCGTTGATCAGGAGGTTCACCAGCACCTGCTGGATCTGGTTGCCCTGGGCATTGGCTTCCGGCAGGTCCGAATCCAGGTACAGGTCCAGGCCCACCTTGCTCTCGGTGAGCTGGTTGGCCACCACGGCCAGGGCCCGGCGGACCACTTCGTTGATGTCGGTGGGCTTGCGCGCCGGCGGGGTGGGCCGGGCGAAGTCCAGGAGCTCCCGGATGATCTGCCGGCAGCGCTTGGTCTCACGCACGATCACCTCGAGGTCCGCGCTGGTCTGCCCCTCGCCTTCGTAGCGCTTGGCCAGGAGGGAGGCATAGGTGAGGACGCCGGTGAGCGGGTTGTTGATCTCGTGGGCGATGCCGGCGGCGAGCCGGCCCACGGAGGCCAGTTTGTCGGCCTGGGTGAGCTGGCGCTGGGTCTCGGACACGCGTTGGGTCATGGCGTTGAAGGCCTTGGCCAGGTCCCCCAGCTCGTGGTTGGCCGTCACCGGGATGACCGTGGTGAGATCCCCCTCCGCCACCCGCCGGGTGCCTTCCACCAGGGCCGCCACCGGGCGCAGCACCAGGCTCCGGTTGAGCCACCAGATGATCAGGCTGCTGGCCAGGATCGCCAGCACCGCCAGGCCCAGGAGGACCGACCGGCTGGAGCGGATCTGCCGGTCTGCCTGGACCATGGACAGGTTCACGTCCAGGACGCCCAGGACCTTCTGCTGGGGACTATGGGCGTGGCAATCGGCAGTCCAGCATGAGGGCTCGTTGGGGATGGGGTTGATGATGCCCAGGATGCGCGAGCCGTCCGGGGCCCGGTAGATCCGGGAACGTTGCTGGATGTCCAGGCGTTCGAGAGGCTTGCCTTCGGCGTGGCACATGGTGCATGCCTCGGCCCGCACGTCCAGGACCGTACCGATCTCCTCCCGCTCGGAGGAGAACATGATCCGGCCCTCCTTGTTGAACAGCCGGACCTTCTGGATGCCGTCCTGCCTGAGCTCCCCGATGTTGCGGATCTGCCGGTGCAGGTCCTCCCGGCGGTTCTCGAGCATGTCGTCGTGGGTGGCGCTCTTGATGGTTGCGCTCACCTGGTTGGCGCTCTGGTTCAGCTGGAACAGCAGCTGGGCCGCGTGGGAGCGCATGGTGAGGAAGGACATGACGCCGATGACCAGGGAAGTCACCAGGCCGGCCCCCAGGATCAGGCGGGTACCGATCCGCGTGCGCATCTAGTTGCCTTCCCCGGCGCCCGCGCCAGCAAGGCGAACCGATCCGAAAGGAACCTGCGCAAGCATTGGTTCTCCGTCCATGGCCGTCCATCGCTTCCGGACCAGCCGGAAGTATTTAGAACTTATCGATCTATTTAATCTTAACTCCTTTAAGGAACTAAAGGGCTTAATCGTGATTAAAAGCACGACTTATGTTGATCATATTCCTTCAGTATTGATCATTTTTTGCAATGAGGAGCGCTTGAGTAAACGGGGTTCCGGACGGGTCCGGGTGGTCCAGCCCTGAATTTAATTTATATAGCGTCTCAATTTCATTAAGACTGACCGGGCGTTGCGGAGAACCCGACCTTACATTTATTGGATTGAAAATTTCAATTTATTTGAGAATTCTTGATCCTTAAGCTCAACCGTGATGTCAAATCCCGTCGCCCCCTGCCGGCCACGAACTTGATGCAGGGTCGGGACGCCAACGCTCATTCGCTAGGTTGCCCCCGGCTCCGCCAGGGCCCGCATGATGATGTTCGCGGCCAGCTTGGCCGTGATGCCGTCCCGGTCGAAGGCGGGGTTGACCTCGCTGATCTCCAGGATCCGGGTGCGCGGGTCCCGGGCCGCCATGTCGGCGATTTCGCAGACTTCCTTGGCGGTGAGCCCCATGGGGCTGGGGTCGCTCACTCCGGGGGCCTCGGCGGCGTGCACCACGTCCAGATCGAAGCCGAAGAACAGGGCCTTGGCGCCGCTGGCCTCGGCCAGGGCCCGGACGGTGGCGCCTGCGCCCCGCTCCCGCAGTTCCGCCAGCAGGTGCACCCCCACCCCGCGCTCCTGCGCATACTGGAGGTAGGCCTGGGAGTTGGCGAAGGAATTGATGCCCACCTCGTGGAACCCCCCGGGTCTGAGGAAGCCCTCTTCCAGCAGTTGGCGGTAGGGCGTCCCGCTGTTGGGCACCGCGTCGGCCCGCAGGTCCAGGTGCCGGTCGATATTGAAGGCGAGCAGTTCCGGCACTTCCAGCGCCAGGGCGGAGCAGTCCGGGTAGGAGATGTCGTTGCCTCCGCCCAGCACCACCACCTTGGCCACCCGCCCCAGGCAGTGCCGCACCGCGGCGCGCAGGGCCGCGTGGGTGGGCCCCGGCGGCAGGTCGCCCAGGTCCACCAGGCGAAGCCCCTCGTGGGCCGCGGACACCGGATAGCGGTACAGGGCCCGGCGGATCTCCGCCGGAGCCTGGGCGGCCCCTGGCCGGCCCTTGTTGCGCCGCACCCCTTCGTCCTGGGGACAGCCGAGCAGGGCCACCGCCCGGGTCCCCAGGGCTCCGGCCAGGGCCCCCGGTCCCCTCAGGACCCGCTCCCCCAGGCGCGGATCGTTGGGATCGTCCCGGCGGTAGAACAGGGCGGGATCGGCCGGGACCATGACGCCGAGCGGGCTCACCGCGGGGTCGCCCATGGGAACCTCCTCAATCATTCCAGGCGTGGCCGGTGAAGTCGGGGCGGCAGGGCGAGAGGGTGTGGCGCAGCACGCTGGCCGTTTTGCACTGCCTGAACAGGGGCCGCAAGGTCTCCGAGAACTTGGTCAGGGTGGTGCCCTTGGCCACGTCCTCGTCGAACAGCAGCGCCGGCCCTTCGCGGTACGCCTGCAGGAAGGCCATGTCCTTGGGCGAGACGATCGGCACCTGGTCGTTGCGCTTGAACATGGAGAAGCGGATGAAGTACAGGGGGGCTCCCATGAGGTTGGCGAACACCAGCCCGGAAATGATCGAGCCGTGGGCGGCGCCGACGATGACGGCCGGCTGCATGGCCTTGCGCACATCGTCCGCCAGGCTGGCGATCTTGCGGGGATCCGAGGCCCGCCAGGTGTACTTGTCCTTGGTGCTGGCGTAGATGAACCCCTGGAGGATCAGGGGCACCTCCTTGCGGAAACGGACCAGGAGCTCCGGCGCTTCCGGGTCCAGGGCGTACACCGCCCGGGCCGCCCGGATGGCATGCAGGAACAGGGCATGGGCCTCGGTGGCCATGGCCGGATGGTAGGTCTCGGTGAACCGGTTCAGGTCGTTCACTTCGAAATAGTGGGTGGGGTGCAGCGGCAACCCCTGCTCCACGCAGATCTTGTAGTTCAGGGCCACGTTCACCAGCGCGGAGCAGAGGACCGGCGCCGAGGTTACAG
>CAWFOJ010000090.1:0-7683 GCA_963816585.1 uncultured Holophagaceae bacterium
TCCAGGGCATGGGTGAGGTTCTCCGCATCCAGTGCGGCCAGCAGTTGGCCCTGGCGCACCGGCTCGCCCTCCCGGGGCAGCACCTGCAGCGCCCGTCCGGGCACCAGGAAGGGGACCAGGGAGGAGTTTTCGGGGGAGGTCAGCGTTCCGCTCACGGTCACGCGTTCGAATTCCTGCACCCTCTGGGGCCGGGTGACGGCGACGGCGACGGCGGGATCGGCCGGGAGATGGTTCGTCCCGTGGCCGCAGGCCAGGAGCAGGAAGATAGGCCAAGGGCTGAGTGTCTTGAGCGACATGGGAATCCTTTTGGGGTGTGGGAAGCTAACTGGCTGTGCCGGTGGTGATTTCTTCGATCACCGCGGAGATGAAGGGGCCGGAGCCTTTGAGCTCACAGCCGAGGCGATGGAGGGTCGCGAGCATGGACCGGCCCCGGGCATCCACGAAGGAGACCGCCTCCAGGTCGATGCGGACGTTCCGCCAACCTTGGCGGCCCTGGTCCAGGTCCATCCAGACCCGGACCAGCTCGTCGACCCAGGGATGGACCAGCTTGCCTTCCAGGCGCAAGATCACGCCGTCAAGATTTGGCTCGGTATGAATCCGCAGCACCGGGTACCTCCTCATGGTTCATTGGCTCTAGGGCAGGAACGGTGCCAAATTCCAGAATCAGATCTAACGCTTTTTATAACTTCAAATAGCGTCGAGGACAGGATTCGGGCGACGAGGCGGTGCTCAAGCCTGGTGACGAATGGCAAACAGCGTGGCTTCATTTCGTCACGGCGGCGAGTTCACGGGTTTCCGGCACCTGGGCCTGGCGCAACCACCCGCCCCCGAGCGCCTTATGGAGCGCCACCAGATGCAGAACCACGGCCTGCCGGCCTTGGGCCAGGCGATCCTGCGACAATAGAAGTTGCTGCTTTGCTTCCAGTAACTCCAAGTAGCCGATGGTTCCCATCATGTACCGACTGCGAGAAGCTTGGAGCGTCTGGTTCGCGCAATCGACGGCCTGGACCAGGTTCCTGTCCTGCTCTTGCCCCTCGTGCAAGGCCGTCAAAGCGTCTTCCACATCGCGCAGGGCCGACAGGAGGGTGTATTGGCAGGCCAGCAGAGCCTGTCGCTGGTTTCCCGTTGCATCGGCCGCTAAGGCGGCGGTCTGGCTGAAATCTGATGGATTCCATATGGCCCCAGGGCGTCCAGGAAGGGATCGATTGGTTGCGGCAAGGGCAGCCGAGAACCTGGCCGAATCGTATGGGAAGCTTCCGGTAAGGGTGAACATGGGGTAGTCGTGGGCCAGGGCGGCGGCGATGCGCGGGTCGGTGGTTTTGACCCATCCCTCGGCTCGGCGCACATCCGGGCGACACCGAACAAGATCGGACGACAAGCCGGTACCCACCAAAGCAGGAACGGCGGGCACCGGATCATGCCCATCAAGTTCGGCAGCAAGCGCGTCGGGATCCTGGTCCAGCAGGATGGTGATCGCATGTTCGGTCTTGGCGATCCCGTCCTGGATCGCTGCCACCCGGGCCTTGCTCAGCTCCAACTGGTCCTGGGCCCGCGAGCAATCCATGTCCGTGGCCAGACCATGGAGGGAAAGGGAACGAGTCAGCTCAAGAATCTCCACCTGGAGGACGAGGCTGTCGATGGCGAGGTCGGATCGATTCCGCAAGCAGCGCAATTCCAGGTAATCCCGGGTCAGCTCCGCCAGCAGGGAGACCATGGCGTCGTTCCGCTCACCGGCCGGTGCCATCCGGTCGGCCAAGGTCCCACGACCCCTTGGTCCGGCAAGCAGGGGAATTTCCCAGGTGGCATCGAATCCCTGCTGCCAGCAATCGGCCGGGGCTCCTGTCCCGTTAGGCAGCCCCGGGGTCATGCTGTCGTCACACCGACGGGCATGGGTCCTGGCGGCATTCGTGCTTGCAAGGGACGCACCTGGTCCCATGCTCCAGCGCCCCCTGGAGGCACGAAACCGGGAAACCGCGACCTGCGAACTGAGGTTCTGGGCCACCGCTCTTTCCAGCAAACGATCCAGTCCCGCATCATCCAGCGCCATCCACCCATGGGCGATGGGAGCATAGCCAACCGACGCGCTCACTGTGCCCTGCAAAGGCGTCTGACTTGGGGTGGCAACGACAGGCGCACCGGCAGGCCTGGGGGCGGTGTCATTCGGGGCCACCCGGCACGCCGTTGGCGTCAGAAGCGCGCCCAGCACCTGCAACACCAACAGCCTTGGCGCCCGGCGACGGCGCAACGCGCCTTCCGGGCGCAAAGCCGCTCCATCAAGACTTGCCTCGGCATGGATCCGCAGCACTGGGCACCCCCCATGGTTCACTGTCCTGGTGCAGGAGCGGTGCCAAGTTGCAAATGCCGATCTAACCGTTTTTATGTCTTGAAAAAGGATAGACGGCAGAGTCCGTGCGGCGGGCCGGAGGCTGAACCCGGTGACGAATGGCGAACAGCGTGGCTTTATTTCGTCACGGCGGCGAGCCC
The DNA here is from genome assembly GCA_963816585.1 of uncultured Holophagaceae bacterium. Taxonomy (GTDB): domain Bacteria; phylum Acidobacteriota; class Holophagae; order Holophagales; family Holophagaceae; genus Mesoterricola. Next base: position 2,485 of record CAWFOJ010000090.1, read on the forward strand.
AGGTCACATCCCCCGGACGAGGCCGAGCTTGCGCATCTTGGAGTTGAGGGTCGTGCGCTTGAGGCCCAGGCGCGCCGCCGCGCCCTCGGGCCCACCCACCACCCAGTCGCAGGCTTCCAGCGCCTCCAGGATGCCCTTGCGCTCCAGGTCTTCCAGGGTCTTGGCCGGGAGGGCGGCGTCCTTCTTCTCACGCGGGCGTTCCATCTCCCCCAGGGGCACCTGCAATTCCGGGCCGGGGCTAAGGATGACCGACCGCTCCACCATGTTGTGCAGCTCCCGGATGTTGCCGGGCCAGGGCCAGTCCACCAGGGCCGCCATGGTCCCCGCCGGGATGCGCTCGATGCGCTTGTCCATGGCCTTGGCGAATTTCATGGTGAAGTAGCGCACCAGCCCGGGGATGTCCTCTTTGCGCTCCCGCAGGGCCGGCACCCGGATGGGGAACACATTCAGACGGTAGAACAGGTCCCGCCGGAAGGTGCCCTGCTCCACCATTCGGGCCAGGTCCTGGTGGGTGGCGGCGATCAGCCGCACATCCACCTTGATGGTGCGGGTGCTGCCGAGGCGTTCGAACTCCCGCTCCTGGATGGCGCGCAGCAGCTTGGGCTGGAGGTCGAGCGGCAGGTCGCCGATCTCGTCCATGAACAGGCTGCCCTGGTGGGCCAGCTCGAACCGGCCCACCTTCTTGGCGATGGCGCCGGTGAAAGCCCCGCGCTCGTGGCCGAACAGCTCGCTCTCCACCAGCCCCAAGGGGATGGCCGAGCAGTTGAGCTTGATGAACGTGCGCCCTTGCCGCTTGCTGCGCTCGTGGATGGCCCGGGCCAGGAGCTCCTTGCCGGTGCCGGTCTCCCCCAGCAGCAGGACCGTGGCGTCGGACGGAGCGACCGTATCGATTTGCTGCAGGACCCTTGCCAGGGCTGGACTGGTTCCAATGATCTCCTTGGTGGCGAAGTCCCCGCGCACCTCCTCTTCCAGGTAGAGCTTCTCCTCCGCCAGCTGGTCCCGGGAGGTGCGGATGTTCCTGAAGGCCAAGGTGTTGTCCAAGGCCAGGGCCGCCAGCCCCTTCGTATCTTCCAGCAGGTGGAGCAGTTCGCCGGTGAAATGGTCCTTGTTCCGGCTGCCCATGCTGGCGAAGCCCAGGCACCGGCCGCGGGAAACCAGCGGCACCAGGCACATGGAAAGAATGCCCTCCTGATGCAACAGCCGGGCCAGCGCAGGCGGCTGGAGCGTGGAGATCCGGTCCGGCCCCAGCACGTCGATCTGTCCAGTGCCCAGCGCCTTGGCGGACACGGGGAGGAATTCCGGCACTTGCGCCCCGATCCTATACCGGCCGCGCATTCCCGGCGTGTCCAGGAGATACAGCTTCTCGGCGGTCTCGTCTTGCACCAGAGCGGTCAGGGTGAGGAAGTCATGGTGTGTGTGTTCCCAGAGGGTCGAGGAGATGGCCTCGAACAAGGGCTCCGGTTCCAGGTGCTCAAGGAGCATCTTGTTGATGTGCAGCACCAGCGTCTGCCGGTCCCGTTCCACCGACAGGCGCTGCACCCGCTCCCGGAGTTCCGCCAGGAGGGCGAACTTTCGCCGGGCCCGGCGGCGCATTCCCTGGGGCGCTGGAGATCGGGGCTTGGGCCTGGCTGGTTGGTTCGGTGGGGGCATCGGATCGCCTCCCGTAGGCCATTCTTTGGTTTGATCCAGGATACCGCCAAGGCGCAGCGGCGCGCAGCGCTCCGGCCCAGGGCTGGGAAACGGGGCCGAAGTCCGGCAGGCATCAGAGTCCGCAGCCAAACGGCACCACCTGGCCGGTGCTCCGGGTGCCAAGGCTCTCTGCTGCGCGGCCTGGGCGGCCAACCGACTGGCAACGCGCAACCCGCCCGGTTCAGGTGCGGAGTTCCAGGCGGTCCGCCAGCCCCGTCAGGAACCCTTCCAGCTGGTCCAGCTCTTCCGCGGACAAGGCTCCCATCACCCGCTCCATCAGCGCCGCGGTGCGGGCCTGCACCTGCGGGAAGATCGTCCTTCCCTGCTCGGTCAACTCGAGCTTCACTTTCCTCCGGTTCTCCCGGCTGTAGATGCGCCGCACCAGGCTCTTCTGTTCGAGCCGGTCCAGCATCCGGGTCATGGAGCCGGGGTCGTATACGATCTCCTTGCAGATCTCGGCGCTGGTCTCGGCCTTTCCGGAAGCCAGGATGGACATGACGGTGTACTGGGCGGCGGTCAGGTCGCAGGTGGCCAGTTCGCGGTCCAGAGTGTCTTCGAGCCTGGACTTCACCTGGTTCAGGAGACGGCCGATCCGTGCCTGCCGGTCGTAGTTGCGATTGGGGGGACGTTGTTTCATCGGGGATCCTGGATGAGGGTTATTACCTGCCTGGGCAATCATTGTCAATTCCTCGTTTCCTGGGCCGGCGCCTGGGCCCGGAAGCCTCCGCCCAGGGCCCGGATCAGGCCGATTTCGGCGACGATCTGGCGCTGCCGCAATTGGACCCGCTTGCCCTGCTCGGCCAGCACCGGCAGTTTCGCTTCCGCCTGGACCACCCGGTCCACCAGGCCCCGGTCGTGCTTGGCTTGGACTCCAGCCTGGGCGGAGGCGACCGCGTCCTGTTCGGCGGCCTGGATATGCAACTGCTGCTCCAGGCTGTCCACCTCGATCCCGCACTGGGCCACCTGGCGCACCGCCTCCACCACCGCCTGGTTGTACGCGGCGATGGCGGTGTTGCTCTGGGCCCGGGCCTGGGCCAGGCCGGCATTGAGCCGTCCACTGTCGAACAAGGGCAGGTACACCCCGGGCACGACATTGATCTGCCGGCTTTCCTGGAGCAGGAGGTCGTTGGTGTGCAGGGCGTCGTAGCCGAAGAAGGCGCGGATGTCGAAGCTGGGGTAGAAAGCGGCTTTGGCGGCGTCCACCTGGCTCAGGGAGGCCTGGACGTACCAGCGCATGGCCTGGAGGTCGGGCCTGCGCGCCAGGAGTTCGAAGCCCAGGGCGGGCAGCGGGCCGCCCGCCACCTCGGGCAGGGGCACCGGGCGCAACTCCGGGAAATCGTCCGGGCCGGCGCCCACAAGGCAGCGCAGCTGCTCGCGCAAAACCAGGATCTGCTGCCGGACCGCCCGGACCTGCCCGTCCATTTCGAGCTTGCGGGCCTGGGCCAGGTCGGCTGCGCCGCGCTCTTCCAGCCCGCGGCGGACCCGGGCTGCGTGGCCCGCGGTGCATTCATCCAGCAGGCTGCGGCTCTGTTCCAGGACGGCCAGGGCCGCGTGGGCCGCCTGGAACTGGTAATAGGTCTGGACCGTCCAGGTGGAGAGGACCAGCTCGGTCTCGGCCAGTTCCGCCTGCTGGGCCCGATGGGCCCCCAGGGCCGCCTGGACCTGGGCCCGCTCCCTGCCCCAGGGATCGAAGTTGTAGCCGCCCTCGAGGCCGACGGTTCCTTCGGTGTACCAGGGACCGTTGGTGCCTGGGCCCAGCATGCCGCTGTAGAAAGGCTCGAGGAACCCATTCCTGGATACCGACTCCCGGTCCACGGTCCCGCCCAGGCCCACCATCGGCCCGGTGGCGGCCTTCACCAGCCCGGCCCGGGCCTGGCTGGCCTTGACCCGTTCCCGGGCCACGGCCATGGCCGGGGCGTCCTGGATCGCCCGGGTGACCAGCGCGTCCAGCTGGTCGTCCTGGAAGCACTGCCACCAACGGCTGCGGGGCCACTCCCCGCCGGGGGCGTTCTGGGTGGCGGCTACCCGGATCCGTTCCGCCTGGATCCCGGGCAGGGGTGAGGTGTCCTTGCGCATGAGCGCGCAGCCGCTGGCGGGCAGCAGGATGAGCACGGTGGCGACGCACCGCCACCGGTTCGCGAGGTGCGATCTGGTCATGGTAGTTCCGCAGGTTGGGGCGCGGCCGCCAGCAGGTGGGCGCCCAATTGAGTGATGTGTTCCTGGAGGCCGTGGGCCGCCGTGACCACCTCGCGGACCTTGGGGTCCGCTGCCGGGCCAGCGGTCACCAGCGAATCGAGGGCATCCAGCTGGGACCCGGGCTCAAGCGAGCGCGGTGGAACGGCCCCCGGCCCCCCTTCAAGCTGCTCGGCGATCTGGTCCAGCCGGCGGGCCGCACCCTCACGGAACTTCTCCAGTTCCCGATGGAGCCCGGCCTGGATCTCCGGGCCGAGCTGTCCCACCTGGACCTGCAGCCAGTTCACCGCGCCAAGGGTCTCCTGCGCGTGGGCGAACCCGGTGTGCAGATCCAGGCCGGCCAGATCAGGGGCATCGGTCAGGCCGGGCTCCAGGGCCACCCGCACCTGGAGGTCCCGGCTCTGGCGCAGGAGCCCCCAGCATTCCAGCCTGGACTGGTCCGCCCGGCGCTGCCCCGGCGCCATCGCTGCGGGCTCCCGCCCGATCCGGGCCAGGTTGCCGAGGCTTCGCATCATCCGGCCAAGCATGTCCCGCAAGGACGCCCCTTTCCCGGTCCGGCCAGACGAAGGCGGCCAAGGTGAGGTAGACCACCACGCCCACCAGGATGCCGACGATGCGGTCGCGGATCTCGGGAATGTCCGGGTACAAGGTGAACCGGCCCAGCAGCGCCAAGACGTAGGTGAACATCAGCTGCCGGCCCACGTAGTTGGATTTGGACGAACCGGCGGTGATCCAGCCCGCCAGGGCGATGACCGGAAGGATCATGGACAGCAAGCCGGTGATTCCGTCCAGCCGGGGCAGGATGAACACGGTCGCGAACAGTGCCATGCTGCTGCCCAACGCCGCACCCAGAACGCGCACCAGCCCCTTGTGGGCGATACCGCCCAGGGACGACATCCCCAGGGGTGGAATGGCCAGGATGATGCAGGTGAGCATCGCCGTGTGGATGCCCGGCCAGTCCACCGCCGTGTAGAAGGCATAGCAGGCCATGGCCGCCAGCACCGTCCTGAGCGCGAACTTGAGGTGGGCGGGATTCCTGAACGCGTCCGGACGGAACAGCGGCTCCTGCGGCGGGGGATCGGCGTCAAACGGGAAAGCCTCCGCATCCGCCAGGGCCTTCAGGGCGTCGGCCATCTCCTGCAGGGCCGCGTCCTGGCCGCCGGCCGGGACCCTGGGCCCGGCCTGGCCCGGGCCCAGGCGGAACGGCCGGTCCCGGGCCAGGTCCTGCTTCAGGCTCCGGCATTCCCGGATCAGCCTGTCCAGCCGATCCATCTGGCCGAGCCCTGCGGTTCCGGGACCTGGAGAGAAAGGCGGGCC
>CAWFOJ010000091.1:0-7099 GCA_963816585.1 uncultured Holophagaceae bacterium
TCGCCCGCACCTTCGGCGAATTCTCCCTGGCCGGGAAGTGGGAGGCCATCGCCAACCGGGAGAAGGCGTTGATCCTGGAACGTGGGTTCAACTCGGAGCTGGGGTTCTTCACCCAGACCCTGGACGGCCTGTTTCCGGACGCTTCCATGCTGTTGCTGCCCACCCTGGGCCTCATCGAACCCAAGGACCCGCGCTTCACCTCCACCCTGGACCACTACGGCCAGCTGCTCACCGAGAACGGGCTCATGCTGCGCTACCGCAACCCGGACGATTTCGGCCGGCCCACCAGCGCCTTCACCATCTGCTCCTTCTGGTGGGCCGAGGCCCTGGCCCTGGCCGGGCGCCTGGACGAGGCCGTGGACGTGTTCGAGCGGGTCTGCACCCTGGCCAACCCGGTGGGCCTGTTCTCCGAGGACATCGATCCGGCCACCGGGAGGCTGCTGGGCAATTTCCCGCAAGCCTACACCCACGTGGGTCTCATCAATGCGGCGATGACCCTTTCGGAGCTGCTGGAGGCGCGGGACGGCAAGGTGCGGGCCTGGGCCTCCCCGGGGACCAGCCGGTGGGCGGCCTCTCTGCTGCAGTAGCTAGGAGCCTGACCATGTATTATTCGGCCCCGCGTCGGCGTCCAGACCCGTGCCTATCGAGCGCAAGGCCCGCAGGAGGTAGTGGTGCTACCTTCAAGGGACTTGCACACGAGAGGCGCGGGTCTGGGCGCCGACCCTCCGGGCTGGTGGCAGCGGGCCCAGCCATCCGGCGTCAGGTTCCTCGGAGGTATAACCTATACCCCCTTCGGAACCTTCCTTGTCTGGCTAGGCCCGGTGCCACCAGCGCGGGGCCGAATAATACATGGTCAGGCTCCTAGGCCGGAATGGGCGCGCTGGCGGGGGTCAGCCCCTTGAGCAGGTGCATGGCCACGCACCGGAAACGATCCTCGTCGCCGTAGGTCCGGGCTATGAGCATGGCGCCCTCCAGGGTGCCGAGCATGACCCGGGCGCATTCCTGCGGCGATTCCCGGAAGGCGAGCTGATCGGCCCTGCGCCCCGCTTCGAGCACCCCCGCCAGCCAGTGCTCGTTGGCATCGAAGAAGCGCCGCAGCTCATCCTGCATCGCGGCCGGCAGGGTGGCGTATTCCGCCGCGAACATGCCGCAGAGGCACATGCGGTCGAGCCGCATGACCTGGTGGTAAAGGGCCGCGTAGCGGTGCAGCTTCGCGATGGCCTTGCCCCCCCTGCGATCGATCGCCTCCAGCTCCTCGATGAAACGCTCACGGTAGCGCACGATCAGCGCCCGCCCGAGCTCGCCCTTGGTTGGGAAATGATAGTGCAGGCTGGCCCTGGTGACGCCCAGCTGCTGCGCGATGTCGGCATAGCTGAATCCGTTGAAGCCGCAAGTCTGGGCCAGCTTCTCCGCCGTGTCGAGAATCCTCTCCGCGGCTTCCGACCGGTGGGGTTCAGGCATGGGTTCGGGCCTCCAAAAAAAAGCTGCTCCGTCCTTGACACTAACTTACCAGTAAGTAAATTTCAAGCCGGGCGACAATACCCGGAATTTGGCGTCCGGCGCAATGACAGCCTCGCGGGGGCGGCCAGGCGTCAGGGGTGTGCCCTGATCAAGGAGGCACCATGGTCAGTGTCCAGCAGATGACCGAGCACAAGTCCTTCTCGAAACCTGATGAGCTTCGCACCTTCCCCAATGGCCGGGCCGAGATCCTCCGGGTCGGCGGCGCGGAGGTGGGCCGCCTGGTCTTTGAGCCGGGCTGGCGCTGGTCCAAGGATGTGAAGCCCCTCGCCAAGACCTCCAGTTGCGAGGCGCCCCATTTCCAATACCACGTCTCCGGCCTACTGGCGATCCGCATGGATGACGGCTCTGAGTTCATCGCCAAGCCGGGTGACATCACCTCCCTCCCGAGCGGGCATGACGCCTGGGTGGTGGGCGACGAGCCGGCCGTGGTGGTCGATTGGTTCGGCGCGACCCACTACGCCAAAGGCTCTTGACCCGGGCCGCCAACGCATTCCAACCGCAGCATGGACGGCGGGCCCCGGAGAGGCCCGCCGAGGAGGATTGCCATGTTCGTCTGTCAGTGGCACCTGGACGTCGTCTTCGGCCGACAAGGGGATGCGGTCAAGGTTTTCAATGCCTGGTCCGCGGAGATGCTCGCCTCGTCGGAATTCCGCCGGGCCAAATCCCACCGGCTGCTCTGCGGCCATGTTGGTCCGTCGGCCTCCCACATGATCCACGAGCACCTTTTCGAGACACTTGCGGATTTCGAGGCGGCCCTGCAGGGCATGGCCCAGCCGCAATTCAAGCCCTTTCCGGAGGCCCTTGCCCCCATCATTGTTCCCGGCTCCCAGCATTGGGAGATCTACCGGGCCCTGGCCTGATCCGGGCTGGGCACCCATGCCTCGAATCAGGGCGAGGTGGAGGCCCGCGCTTCCACCACCGGAGACGCCAAACTCCAAGCTCCCGGCAGTCGCGGAAGCGGCTGCCGGGAGCGATCAGGGCGCCCCGCAGGGACACGGACCTGGATTTTGTACAGGCCCCTAGCTCTTGGGCGCGTAGGACTCCAGGATCTTGAACTGGCCGTCCTTGACCTGGATCATCAGGACGGGCTTGTTGATCGGGTTGTGGTTGGCAGGGTCGATGGTGAGGTTGCTGGTGAAGCCCTTGACGCTCTTGGAGTGCTCGATCACGTCCCGCATCTTGACCGGGTCCGGGGCGCCGCCGTTGGCGGTGACCGTCTTGATGGCGTTCTCGATCAGGGCCATGGCGTCGAGGCCCAGGTAGCCCCAGACATTCGCTTCCTTGCCGGGATGCTTCTGCTTGAAGTCGGTGTTGTACTTGGCGAAGTAGGGGTCGTTCACCGAGGCGATGCAGGTGAAGTAGGCGCCGTCCAGCTCCTTCCCGGCGTAGGGGAGGAGGTCCTCGATCATCCAGCCGTCGCCGCCGACCATCTGGATGTTCAGGCCCAGGCTCTTGGCCTGCTTGGCGACCAGGCCCGGATCCTTGTAGTTGTCGGCGCAGCACACCAGCACGTCGGCCTTGGAGTTCTTGACCTTGGCCAGCTGGGCCCGGAACTCCTGGTCGCCCTTGTTGTAGCCTTCGTCGCATACCACCTTGCCGCCCAGCTTGGTGAAGCGGTCCATGAAGAACTGGTGCAGGGCCACGGTGTAGGGGGAGGCCACGTCGGTGATGAAGGCCGCCTGGCGCTTGCCCAGCTTGTTGTAGCAGTAGTCGGCCAGCGCCGTGCCCTGGTACGGGTCGATGAAGCAGACCCGGAACATGTACGGATGGACCTTGCCGGACTCGTCCACGGTGACGTTGACGTTGGTGGCGGTGGTGGCGATGACCGGCACGTGGGACTCGTCGGCGATCTTGGCGATGGGGATGCCGGCGCCGGAGAAGGTGGGGCCGATGACGGCCACGCATTTGTCCTGGTCGATCATGCGCTTGGTGACGGCCACGCACTCGGCCGGCATGGACTGCCCGTCGTAGCTGATGACCTTCAGCATCCAGCCGTTGATGCCGCCGGCGGCGTTGACCCTGGCCACTTCATCCTCGAGTGCCGGCACTGCGCCGGGAGCGATGTAGGCATCGGACCCGGTCATGGTGGTGATGTGGCCGATGTTCAGCGTCCCCTTGGAGGCCGCCGACAGGGGCAGGAGGGCGGCCAGGAGGGTGCCTGACAACACTCCGAGGTAGTGCCTTGAGCTGTACGTCATTTGGTGCTCCTTTAGGATTGGGGGCCGTGTCGCTCGCACAGGGCCCGGGGGGTAGACAACTCCTGGCCTTCGGGTTCGAAGGCAGTTCGGTGGAATCGGAGACAGGGCCGTCCCGGACTGGACTGGATTATCTGTGACGTGACTCCCTGTCGGACATGGGCTGCGGAATCCTTGGTCTGGGCCCGGGGCTTTCGCACCCCGGGCCTGGGGTCATTCTTTGTCGTACGCCGCTTCGTCGGCGAACACGGTGGACTCCGGCTTGGCGTCCTTGATCTCGCTCCTGGGTGTGGAAGCTTCCGTTGGCCAGGAGTTGCTATCCATGTAGGCCTTCCGGAACGGCCATTGTCACCTATGATATCTCACTAGTATATCAATGTAACCCCAATTCGTTCCTAGAATTCTGCATCCTTCTCCAGGCGTCTCGGTGCTTCCGGCCAAGAGCAAGGATGCGCAGAGCAGGCTGAGCGACGCTGGGGGCGCAGAGCTGCGCCACCCTTGGATCCGTCGGGCATGGGCCGCCCGGGCCCGTTCGAGAGCTCTGGCAATCCGCTGATTCGATGCTAGATGCCCAGCTTGGCCATCCTGCTTTGCAGAGTGGTCCGCTTCAGGCCAAGACGCGCAGCTGCTCCGTCTTTGCCGCCCACCTTGCCTCCCGACTCGTGCAGCGCCTTCAGGATGTGCTCCCGTTCCGCCTGCTCCAGGGTGGGCAGGGCCGCCAGGGCGGGGGCCTCGGCGGCGGCCTCCCGCAGCTCCGCCACCGGCACCTGCAGCTCCCGCCCCTGGCTCAACAGCACCGAGCGCTCGATGACGTTCTCCAGCTCCCGGATGTTGCCGGGCCAGTGCCAGGCCTGCAGGGCCTCCATGGTGCGGACCGGGATGGTGTCGATGGGGCGGCGCAGGCGCTGGGCGAACTTCTGGGTGAAGTAGCGCACCAGGGCCGGGATGTCCTCCCGGCGCTCGCGCAGGGCCGGGACGTGGATGGGGAAGACGTTCAGGCGGTAGTACAGGTCGGCCCGGAACGCGCGCTCCCGCACCATGGCGCCCAGGTCGCGGTTGGTGGCGGTGATGAGGCGCAGGTCCACCTTGCGGGGGCTGGTGCTGCCCAGGCGCTCGAACTGCCGCTCCTGGATGGCCCGCAGCAGCTTGGGCTGCAGGTCCAGGGGCAGGTCGCCGATCTCGTCCAGGAACAGGGTGCCCTGGTGGGCCAGCTCCAGGCGCCCCATCTTGGGGTTCAGGGCCCCGCTGAAGGCGCCCTTCTCGAAGCCGAACAGCTCGCTCTCCACCAGGCCGGAAGGGATGGCCGCGCAGTTGATCTGCACGAACCCCCGGTCCTTCCGGGGGCTCAGCTGGTGGATGGCCCGGGCCACCAGTTCCTTGCCGGTGCCGGTCTCCCCCTGGATCAGCACCGTCACGTCCGAGGGCGCCACCGTCTCCACCTGGCGCAGCACCCGCTGCAGGCCCGGGCTGCGCCCGACGATCTCCATGCCGAAGTCCCGCTCCATCTCCTCCTGCAGGTACAGCTTCTCCTCGGCCAGCTGGTCCTTGAGGGTCTGGATCTCCTGGTAGGCGAAGGCGTTGTCCAGGGCGATGGCCACCTGGGCGGCGACGCTGGAAAGGAGCTCCAGGTTCTCGGTGGTGAAGGCGCCCTCCCGGCGGCTGCCGAAATTCAAGGTGCCCATGACCCGGCTGCGGGAGATCAGGGGCAGCACGCACAAGGAGAGGATGCCTTCCCCGTGGAGGATCACCTGGGGGATGGGGGGCGGGAACCGGCCCAGGTCGTCCCGGCTGAACACCAGCGGGCGGCGCAGCTCCATGGCCCGCTGGCTGGGGCCGTCCGGGACGGTGAGGGACTGGTTCTCCTGCACCAGGCCCCGCCCGGTGGGAAAGTCCACGTAGTGGATGCGCGGCTCCCCGCCGCCGTCCTTGGCCAGGATCAGCATCATCCCGTCGTGCTGGAAACGGCGCCGGAGGGTGGTGGAGATGGCCTGGAACAGGTCCCGGGGGTCCCGGTGCTCCACCAGCTCGTTGTTGATCTCCAGCAGGATCCTCTGCTGGTCCCGCTCCCGGGTCAGGCGCCGGTTCAGGTCGTCCAGCTGGCGCAGGCGCAGGGTGCGCAGGGCGAAGGACGCCACGAACCGGGCCAGGTGCGTCAGGTAGCTGTGCCCGGCGGCCTGGAAGGCGCCCTTGCGGCGGCTGGCCAAGCTCATGCCGCCCACCAGCCGCTCCGGCGTGCGCAGGGGCACCAGGACCAGGGCCGGGCATTGGCGCCGCAGCTCCTCGGGAACCAGGCTGGGCCAGGGCCTGGCGCCGGACCCTTCCAGGCTCCACACCTCTTCCTGCAGGTTGCGGGTGATCTCCACCCAGCCCGGCGTGGGGTCGATGCGGGCCAGGACCCCGTCGGGCCCCAGCTGGGCGGCCCACTGGACCACCTCCAGGCCCTCCTCCGGGTCGCCGAACCACAGGGCCAGCCGGTCCACCGCCAGGTCCTCCCGCAGCAGCTTGAACAGGGCCGGGCCCAGGCTGTCCAGGTCCCGGCAGGGCCCCAGCACCGCCGAGGCATCCAGCAGCCTGGCCAGGCGGCGCGGGTCCAGGTCCTGGAAACGCTCCAAAGGCTGTTCCGGGGGCTTGGGGATGGGCAAGCTTCCTCCTGGTTCAAGTCTACCGGCTCCGGTGCCGATCGTGCCCTGAACGCGAACGCGTTCAGGGCGCGATGAACCGGGGGGGCCGGCGGGGCCTTTGGCGGGCGGCTGAGCGGACTAGCTATCCAGTTCCCGGGTCAGGATGCGGTGGGGGTCCAGGTCCCACCGCCCGGGCTCCTCGTGGCCCTGGATGCCGTCCCCCGCCGCCTCCGAACCGGACAGGTCCAGGTCGAAGGGGGCCATCGCCCGGTTCATGGCCAGGTCGCGCACCACCCGCACCTTGGGGCGCAGCAGCGCGCCCTGGTTCTGTTCCAGGACCACCGCCAGGCGGTTGCTCTCCAGGCGCACCAGGGAACCCACCGGGTAGATGCCGATGGCCTGGATGAAGTGCTGCACCAGGTCCAGGTCGAAGTGCCTGGGGCTGCGCTTGTACAGCCGGCCCAGGGCGGCGGCCGGCTCCAGGTGCGCATGGTAGATGCGGTTGGAGGTCACCGCGTCATACACGTCCACGATCGCAGCCATGCGGCCCGGCCGGGAGATGGCGGGCCCGAGCAGCCCCCGGGGATAGCCGGAGCCGTCGCAGCGCTCGTGGTGCTCGCCGGTCACCTGCAGCACCGGCCCGGTGATCCCCGGTGTCCGGCGGAGGGTTTCCAGGCCCAGGCGCACGTGGTCCCGCATGATGGCCTGCTCGGCCGCCGTCAGCCGGCCAGGCTTGTTGAGGATGTGGTCGGGGACCCGCAT
>CAWFOJ010000092.1:0-6556 GCA_963816585.1 uncultured Holophagaceae bacterium
GCTGGGCGTGCGCTGCGGCACCGGGGCGGCCTGCCGCCGGTGACCGTGCAGGGCCCCCTGCAGGGCGGGCGGGCCCAGGTGGACGGCAGCGCCAGCAGCCAGTTCCTGAGCGGCCTGCTGCTGGCCCTGCCCCGGGCCGCCGGGGACACGGAGCTGGAGGTGCCGGCCTGCGCAGCGGGCCTGTACGTGCGCATGACCCTGGACGTGGTGGCGGCCTTCGGCGCCCAGGTGGAGGCGGGCCCCGACTGGACCTGGTTCCGGGTGCGGGGCGGGCAGGCCTATGCGCCCGTGGACCTGGCGGTGGAAGGGGACTGGTCCGGGGCGGCGTTCCTGCTGGTGGCCGGGGCGGTGGCCGGGGAGGTCGTGGTGGAGGGGCTGAATCCGGGCTCCGCCCAGGCGGACCGGGCGGTGCTCCAGGCCCTGACCGCCGCCGGCGCCTGGGTGGCCTGGGATGGCGCCGCCCTGCGGGTCAGCCGGGGCAACCTGAGGGCCTTCGAGTTCGACGCCACCGACTGCCCGGACTTGTTCCCGCCCCTGGCCGTCCTGGCCTGCCACGCCCGGGGCACCAGCCGCATCGCCGGGGTGGCCCGCCTGGGCCACAAGGAGAGCGACCGGGGCGCCGCCCTGGTGTCGGAGCTCTCGGCCCTGGGCGTGGACGTCCGGGTGCGGGACGGGGTCATGGAGGTCACCGGCGGGCCCGTCCGGGGCGGCACGGTGGACCCCCACAACGACCACCGCATGGCCATGGCCTGCGCGGTGGCGGCCCTGCGCTCGGAGCACGGCGTGACCATGGCCGGCGAAGGCTGCGTGGCCAAGTCCTATCCCGACTTCTTCCAGGCCCTGGAATCCCTGCGAGCACGCCTATGAACGCCTTCGGCCGCCTGTTCCGTCTATCCATCCTGGGTGAATCCCACGGGCCCTGCGTGGGGGTCCTCCTGGACGGCTGCCCAGCCGGGCTGCCCCTGGACGAGGCGGATTTCCACGCGGACCTGGAACGGCGGCGGGGCGGAGGCGCCCCGGGCACCACCCCGCGCCGGGAGGACGACCGGCCGATCCTGCACAGCGGGCTCCTGGAGGGCCGCACCACCGGCGCCCCCCTGCTGATCCTGTTCGAGAACAAGCAGGTGGACTCCAGCGCCTACGAGGCGGTCAAGGACACGCCCCGCCCCGGGCACGCGGACTGGGTGGCCCAGAAGAAATTCGGCGGGTTCGCGGACCTGCGCGGCAGCGGGCACTTCTCCGGCCGGCTCACGGCCGCCCTGGTGGCGGCCGGGGTGGTGGCCAAGAAGCTCCTGGCCCCGGCCCGGGTGGAAGCCCGGCTGGTGGAAGCCGGGGGCAGCCCCCGCATCGAGCAGGCGGTGGCGGAGGCCATGGCCGCCCAGGACTCGGTGGGCGGACTGGTGGAGTGCCGGGTGCGGGAACTGCCCCCGGGGCTGGGCGAGCCCTTCTTCGATTCGGTTGAATCGCTCATCGGCCACGGCATCTTCGCCATCCCGGCGGTGAAGGGCATCGAGTTCGGGGCCGGGTTCCAGGCCTGCCGCATGCGCGGCAGCGAGATGAACGATCCCCTGGAGGACGCCTCCGGACGCACCGCCAGCAACCACGCCGGGGGCATCAACGGCGGCATCACCAACGGCAACGAGCTGGTGTTCCGGGTGGCGGTGAAGCCCACCTCCAGCATCCGCGCCGCCCAGCGCACCGTGGACCTGCGCACCAACACCCCGGCCATGCTGTCCATGGGCGGGCGCCACGACGCCTGCATCGCCCTGCGGGCGCCGGTGGTGGTGGAGGCGGTGACGGCGGCGGTGCTGGCGGACCTGCTGCTGCTCCAGGGCCTGGTGCCCCGGGTGGCGACCCCGTAAGGATCTCCCTTCCCGCCGTCGGCGCCGGCGTGCGCATCGGAATCGAGGTGTCCGTCCCAGACCCAAGGCCCCTGGCGGAGCAAGCTCCGCAAAGGGCACTAGAATGAGATGCCGCCTGGCCGGCCGGAGCACGCCATGGATCTGCGGGAACTGAAGGCCTTCGTGGAAGTTGTGCGGCAGGGCGGGTTTTCCGCCGCCGCCAAGGTGCTGTTCGCCACCCAGCCCACCGTGAGCAAGGCGGTCAAACAGCTGGAGGACGAGGTGGGCGTGCAGCTGTTCGACCGGGTGGGGCGCAAGGCCAAGCTCACGGTGGCCGGGGACCTGGTGTACCGCCACGCGGTGGCCATGCTGGCCGAGCGGGACCACCTGCAGAGCGACCTGGCGGACCTGAACGGCCTGCGCCGGGGACGCATCCGCCTGGGGCTGTCGCGCCTGGGCAGTGCCCTGCTGTTCACCCGCCTGGTGGTGCAGTTCCGCAAGCTCTACCCGGGGGTGGAGATCGAGCTGATGGAGCGGGGCGTCCTGTCCCTGCAGCAAGGACTGCGGGACGGGGCCCTGGACCTGGCCATCTGCCGGCTGCCGGTGCCCGAGGATCTGGACTGGATCCTGGTCCATGACGAGCCTCTGATGGTTCTGGTGTCCCGGGAGCACCCGTCGGCCGGGGCTTCGGGAGTGGACCTGGGGCAGTTGGCGGAGACTCCGTTCATCCTGTTCGAGCCCGGCTTCGCCCTCAACGCCCAGATCCTCGCCGCCTGCCAGGCCCACGGCTACACGCCCCGGGTGGCCGCCTACAGCGGCCAGTCGGAATTCATCCTGGCCCTGGTGGCCGCCAATGTGGGGGCCGCCTTCCTGCCCCGGATCATCTGCCCCGAGGAGCACCCGTCCCTGGTCTGCCTGCCCATCCACGAACCGGAGTTCCGCTGGCGCCGGGCCCTGGCCTGGAGACGGGACTGCCCCCTGCCGCCCGCCGCCCGCATGTTCCTGGACCTGGTGCGGGCGACGGTGGATTCCTGATCAGTTCAAGCCCCGCCACAGAGCCTGCACCTTCAGCCAGGCCATCCCGGACATCAGGGCGGCGACGACTCCGGCGGCGATGATCGTTTGTGCGTTCATGGCTTCCTCCTCGACAACTCAAAATTAAGGTCCGGGGAAGCCTAAGTCCAATGAAAAGATGAAATAGTTATTATTCCAATGAGGAATGGATCGTTCCCCCGGATCATCCCTGCCGCTCCTTGGGAATGACGCGGTAAAAGAGGGCTTCCAGCTCCCCCGCCAGGCGGTCGACCTCGTTCAGGGCACCGGTTGGGAGGTGGAGAAGTCCACGCCGGCGTCCTTGAGGGGCCTCCACCGGAAACGCAACGGCCGTGTTCAGTAACGGTGCATGGGAATCCGGGCCACGGTCCACCTGGGGACCCGCGCCGACCTGGTGCCACCGGTGAGGGGTGCTGGGTGCCCTCCTGCCGGGGGTCCATTTTGACCTCGGGCGGAACCTGGAAAGGCCCAGGGACCATGGCAACCTTCGCCCGGTGACGTGGAAAGGTGGTTGGATTAATAAAACATTTGCGACCTTGACTCGGATTTTCAAACAACCATCCTGAGGGCGGTACACTTTAGGACAACAAAGGAGATGAAACCTATGAAGACCCTCGCGTTCTTGCACGGTGATCGAATGCCCGTCCTGGGCTTGGGGACATGGAAGTCGGCGCCTGACGAGGCTTATGGCTCAGTGAGAGAAGCGATTCGTCTTGGGTACCGGCATATCGATTGCGCCAAGCTTTATGGCAATGAGGTGGAGATAGGCAACGCAATCCGAGACGCGATCAACGAAGGCCAAGTGACGCGCCAAGAGCTTTGGATCACTTCCAAGTTATGGTGCGATTCCCATGGTCGCGAAAAGGTTGGAGGTGCGATCCGGAAGACGCTCCAGGATCTCGGGCTCGATTACCTCGATCTTTACCTGATCCACTGGCCCATTCCGCTCAAGCCTGGCGTGGTTTTCCCGAGTTCTGCCGCGGATTTCGAGCCGCCTGCGGAGGTTCCGATCCAGTCGACCTGGGAGGGAATGGAAGCCGCCGTCAGCGCTGGGCTGACGCGTCACATCGGCGTCAGTAACTTCTCTGCCAAGAAGCTTCGTGATCTCCTCCCTCACTGTGAGGTCATGCTGGAGGTCAATCAGGTGGAGCTCCATCCTCTGCTCCAGCAGCCCGAACTCGTGGAGTACTGCTTTTCACAGGGCATCCACTTGACCGCTTGGGCACCGCTCGGAAGGCCGGATCGACGTGATTTCGCCCAAGCGCCCGACAGGCCGGCGTTGCTCGACAACCCGGTGATCAAGTCAATCGCCCAGGGTCGCGGTTGTACGCCCGCCCAGGTCCTGATCGCCTGGCACGTCCAGCGCGGGATTTCGACCATACCGAAGTCGGTCACCCCATCGCGGCTTCGCGAGAATCTCGCGGCAGCGGAGATCGAACTCAGCCCGGCAGATCTTGGGCGGATTGCCGGCCTCGATCAAAACTGCCGCGTAGTCGATGGTTCGCTCTGGGTCATGGAAGGTGGCCCCTGGACCCTCCAGACGATTTGGGACACAGTCTAGAGAGGGTGTCTGGTCATCGATCAAACGCTTCACTAGGCCCAGCGCCTCTCGGAGTGTATTCAAATCAACCGACCCAAGTGCCAAGCGGATTGCGTGGGGCACTTGGGTGGAGGTCGCAAACCCACCCAAGTCAGTGCCGAGTTGATCTCACCGCTGTAGATGTAGTGGGAGACATCGTTGTTCCCGCTGGTGTCCGCCACACAGGCATAGGTATCAGTGGTATTCAACGCCAAGGGTGTGGTGAGGGCGTGGTACCTGAAGACAGTCGTGGCGGGGTCGGTGGGTTGCACCGTGGTCCAGCCCCAGCATCCGCCGGCGCAGCTTGGACAGGCGGTGCAGGGGGCCCAGGCTGGCCTTGAGGGTGCCCACCAGGCTGGCGTAATATGCCCGCGCCCGGGACTGGTTGCAACCGCGTTCCTTCCAGGGGTTGCTGATGGACGGGGTCTCTTGGGAGATAAAAAGAAATAAAATCCAGGAATCAGTGTCCAAACCCAGCCGCCGGTTCAATTCCCGCCCGGGGCCCGCTCCAGGAGCAGGGCCAGGGCCTCCTGGGCCAGGCGCAGCCCGAACAGGGCCGGGAGGTAGGACACGGTGCCGATGGGTGAGCGCCGGCGCCCGGAGCCGACATGCTCCCCGGCCTCGCATGGGTCGTAGGGGGTCTTGTTGCGGGCGGGCTCCAGGGAATACACGCACCGGACACCCCCCTGGATGCCGCGCCGGCGCAGGCGGATGCGCACCATCCGGGCCAGGGGGCAGATGCGGGTCTCGGCCAGGTCCCCCACCAGCACCTGGCCCCCGTCCAGGCGGCCCCCGGCGCCCATGCTGGAGAGCAGGGGCAGCCCCCGACGCACCGCCGCCTCCAGCAGGGTGACCTTGGAGTTCAGGGAGTCGATGGCGTCCACCACCAGGTCCAGGGGCGGCTCCAGCAGGGCGTCCACCGTGGCCGGGTCCAGGAAGCTCCGGCGCGGGTCCACCTGGCAGTCCGGATTGATGTCCCGTACCCGGGCCGCCGCCAGGTCCACCTTGGCGGCGCCCAGGGTGGAGTGCAGGGCGTACAGCTGGCGGTTGATGTTGGAGGCGTCCACGGTGCCGGAGTCCACCAGGCGCAGGTGGCCCACCCCCGCCCGGGCCAGGGCCTCGCAGGCGAAGGAGCCCACGCCGCCCAGGCCGAAGATGGCCACCCGGGCCGCCTCGAGGCGGGCCATGGCCGGGGGCCCCAGGAGCTGCTCGGTGCGCGCGAACCACCTCAAGGAAGGATCCCCCCGAACAGGGCCGCGGCGTTGGCGTAGGCCTGCTCGGCCACCCGGGCGTCTCCCCGCACCTGGGCGGCGGCCTGGGCGATGCGGACGATGGCCGCCGGCTCGTTGGGGCCTTCCCATCCGGGCGGGGCCAAGGCGGGGGCGTCCGTTTCGAACAGCAGGCGATCCGGCGGCACCAGCCCCAGGGCCGCCTGGGCGCGCCTGGCCGCGGGGTTGGCGGCACTGGCGGCGAAGGACAGGTGCAGGCCCAGCCGCACCAGGGCGGGCACCAGCTCCCGGGAGCCCGAGTAGGCGTGCATCACCGCCCCGGCCCGGGGGACGCCGGTGGTCTCCAGGATGGCCACCAGGCCTTCCCAGGCCCGCACGCAGTGGATGGACAGGGGCCGGTCCAGGGTGATGGCCAGGCGCACCTGGGCGGCGCAGGCCTGCTCCTGGAGGGCACGATCCGGCTGGTCCTGGCGGAAGTCCAGGCCGCATTCCCCGAGCCCCGCCGGGCGGGTCCGCAGCAGCGCTTCCAGGCGCTCCAGCCAGCCGGGCGCGGCGGTGTGCACGTGCCAGGGATGCAGGCCCACCATGGGGTGCACCCGGGGATGGTCCCGGGCCAGGGCCAGCACCTGTTCCCAGTCCTCCTCCCGGGTGGCGCAGCACACGAAGTCCGTGACCCCGGCCGCCCGGGCCCGCTCCAGCACCTGGGGCAGCACCGGCAGCAGGAGCGGATCCTGGAGGTGGCAGTGGGTGTCGAAGTAGGCGGACACCTGGGGATTGTAACCGCCAGGAGCGGGATCGAGTAAACGTCCGTGCCCCGACCCATCGCCCTGTTCGCCGCGGTCCGTACGCTGGCG
>CAWFOJ010000093.1:0-12570 GCA_963816585.1 uncultured Holophagaceae bacterium
CAATGTATTGCTGAAGGGTCACCCCGGTGACCCGGCGTTCCCCCCCGCCTCGGGCCAGGCCAGGGAAGCCCGGTACCAGGTGTTGGGCACGGTGATGGCCAGGTGCATGTCGTTGGCCACGATGGCCCGGCCGTCCCGGGTGCGGCCGCCGCCCAGGGCCCAGTTGTTGCTGCCGGGAAAGTCCGGCTGCGGTTCCTCCTGGTCGGCGGGACCGGGCGGGGGGACCTTGAGCTTGCGCAGGTCGCACACTTCGGGACCCGGCACGGCCGGCTGGGGGAACGGCGTCCCGCGCAGGGGGGCGTCCCACTCGGTGCCCGGGGGCGCCAGGAACTCCAGCAGCGCCGGGGGCAGGGCATCCCGCATATAGCCCAGGCGGGACTGGCGCTCACCGGGATCCTCCTGGAGCTGGATGAACATGGCCTCCAGGCACAGCAGGCGAATCCTCCGGCCGCCAGGGGACCGGATCGGCCATCAGCAGGAGGTACTCGAACGGCCGGGCGCCCAGGGCTCCCAGCCCGGCGTTGACCCCCGCCGCGTACGCCTCCAGCACCGCCCGCTCCCCTGGGCTGGCCTCGGCCAGGGCCCGCCGGGCCACGTCCCGGAAGCGGTGCGACCCGGTAGCGCTGGTCGAACGCCAGCACCGGCGGGCCCATGAGCTCCGCCAGCTCGCCGGCGGCCAGGCGGCGCTGCAGGTCCATCTGGAAGAACCGTTCCTGGGCATGCACGAAGCCCAGGGCCCGGGCCACGTCCAGGCGGCTGGCGCCCCGGATGGTGGGCACCCCCCGGTCGTCCCGCTGGAGGGTCACGGGCGCCTGCAGCCCGGGAGGGCGCGGTCCCCTTCCATCAGGGGCAGGCTGGCCCGCAACCGGGCCCGCACCCATACCCCCCCGCCCAAGGCCCCCAGGAGGACCACCCCGCCCAGGATGGCCGCGACCCGCAGGACCCGACGGAACAGAGGAGTTCGCACTCGACCGCCGCTAGACCTTGGCCGGCTTGCTCCCCTCCTTGGGCGGCGCCGGCAGTTCGGCGGCCGCCAGGGGCACCAGGGTGACCAGCGGGGAATTGATCTCCACGTTGACCCCTTCCTCCGCGTGCACCTGCCCCACTTTGCCGGCCATGGGGGCGGTGTATTCGTTCTGCATCTTCATGGCCTCCAGGATGAGGATGGGCTGCCCTTCCTCCACCGCCTCCCCGGGCTGGACCAGGAGCTTGAGCACCTTGCCGGGCATCAGGGCGGCGACCAGGCTGCCGGTGCCCTTCTTGCCCCGGGCCATGGCCTCCGCCAGCAGGATCTTGTGGGGATCCTGGAGGGTGAAGTCGTAGGCGCCGTCGAACACGCTGGCCCGGAACCCGTGCAGGTCCGGATCGAGGTTGCGGATGCGGTCGATGTTCACCCCCACCGAGTGCCCGCCCATGATGACGGAATAGCTGGTGGGCTCCACCCGCAGGATGTCGAAGGGGTATTCCTCCCCGTCCCAGACCATGACGGTCTTGCCGCCGACGCGGCGGATCTCCAGTTCGTGGGTCTCATCGGCGATGACCAGGGTGCGTTTCATGGCTGCTTCCACTCACAGACGGTTGAACTTGCCAAGGGAATTCCACGCGATCCTGCCGGCGGCGCTTTCGTCCTTCTCGGCCGGCTGCTGGGCGCGCCGCTCCTCCAGCTCCAGCTCGTCGAAGAGCGCCGCCGCCACCGCGAACTTGAGGTTGGCCCCCACCTTCTTCTGCTTCCACCAGGCGTGGTCCAGCATGCCGGTGTGCAGCTCGCCCCGCAGGTACGGCTTGTATTCCAGCAGGGACTTGTGGAAGGCGATGTTGGTGCGCACCCCGCCCACCCGGTACTCGCTCAGGGCGGCGTGCATGCGCTCCACGGCCTCGGCGCGGGTGGGCCCCCAGGCGGAGAGCTTGGACAGCAGGGGCGCGTAGAAGGGGGACAGTTCCCAGCCCGGGTAGACGCCGTTGTCGTCCCGCAGGCGGTGCCCGGCGGGGGTGCGCAGGTACAGGATGCGACCGGAGCTGGGGGCGAAGTCCCGGTCCGGGTCCTCGGCGTTGATGCGGCACTGCACCGCGTGCCCCCACAAGGGCACCTGCTTCTGGGTCAGGGGCAGCTTCTCGCCCCGGGCGATCTGGATCTGCCAGCGCACCAGGTCCTGGCCGGTGATCCACTCGGTGACCGCGTGCCCGCCCTGGATCCGGCAGGTCATTTCCAGGAAATAGAACTTGCCGTCCGCGTCCAGGAGGAATTCCACCGTGCCCAGGCCCACGTAGCCCGCCTCCTGGGCCACGGCGACGGCCGCCTCGCCCATGGCCTTGCGCAGGGCCGGCGTGACCACCATGGAGGGGGCTTCGTCGGCCACCTGCTGGAAGCGCCGCTGCACGGAGCCTTCCCGCTCCCAGAGGTAGACGTAGTTGCCATGGCGGTCGCCGGCGACCTGGATGTCGATGTGGCGGGGGTGGGTCAGGGCCTTCTCCAGGTAGACCCGCTCGTCCCAGAAGGAGAACAGGGCGTCCCCCTTCACCCTGGGCAGGGCCCGGCGCAGCTCGCTGGGGCTCTTCACCAGGCGCATGCCCTTGCCGTCCCGGCCCGCCACCGGCTTGAGCATGAGGGGGAAGCCCAGCTTCCTGGATTCGGTCATCACGTCCTCGTCGCTGAGGGTCTCGTGGATCCCCGGGAGCACCGGACATCCGGCCTTGGTGGCGATCTCCCGGGCGGTGATCTTGGCGTTCATCTTCGCCAGCACCTCCGCCCCGGGCCCCAACCAGGTGATGCCCGCCTCGGTGATGCGGCGCACCGCCTCGGGATCCTCGCTGAGGAACCCGTAGCCCGGGTGGATGGCGTCGGCGCCGGACTTGCGGCACACATCGATGAGCTTGTCCACCCGCAGGTAGCTTTCCCGGGAAGGGGTGGGCCCGATGGGGTACGACAGCACCGCCAGGCGCACGTGCATGGAGCCCCGGTCCGAGTCCGAATAGACCGCCACCGTCGGGATGTCCAGCTCCCGGCAGGTGCGGATGATCCGGCAGGCGATATCGCCGCGGTTGGCGATGAGCAGCTTGGTCACTGGCATGGGGAGGTTCCTCTGGATTCAGGGTGCGCCCCATGCCGGGGAAAAGGCAATTGGGGCATCATGGTGTGGTGCGACCTTACAGCCTACCAAACCTGATAGCTACGTCCACAATCTGCGCGGGGTTATGCCTCGGCGCCCTGGGTTGTGGCCGCAAGGGGGATCCGGTGCCCCGCACCCGCACCGCGCCGGCGGCCTGTTTCGCCCAGTGGGCCGGGCTGCGGATCCTGGCCGTGCGCCTGCCCACCCGGGACGCCCGGGGCGGGCGCCTGGTGGGGCTGGAAAAGGTGCGCATCTATTACCTGCCCCTGGGTTACGCCCGGCCCAGCGGCGAGGACGTGGTGGCCCGGGGGCAGGTGGTCCTGGAGCGCAGCCGCCCGGACCTGCCCTCCCCCGGGGAGACCCTGAACCTGGATCTGAAGGAGATCGGCCGCCCTGCCGGGTGGCTGGTGGCCGTCGCCGTGCGGGTGGGGGACGTGAGAGGGGCCCCCAGCGAGCCGTTGGCCTGGCTGAATCCGGCTTTTTGAACCGGGTAGCAGGAAGCGTTGAAGTTCCGAACGGTCAGGCGCGCCCGGCCTTCCCGGCCAACCGGCGCAGCAAGCCCAGCTGTCCCAGGTGGTAGGCCTCGTGCCAGGCCAGGAAGCACACCGCGCCGCCCACCGTATCGGTGCCGTCGGGCAAGGTGCGCCCCAGGGGCCGGGCCAAGTCGTCGGCGGTCATCGTTTCCAGGCGCCCGGCCAGGGTCTGGTGGGCGGCGTGGAAGGCCTGCACCAGGGCGCGGGGGTCCACATCCTCGGGCACGTCCGACGGCCGGGTGCCGCGGCCGAAAGAGGCTTCCCAGGGCTCGGCGCCCGGATCCATGCCCACCAGCGCCAACAGCCGCCGACGGGTCGCCGCCAGGTGGCCCATGACCCAGCGGGGATCATGCCCCACCGGGTCCGCCGCCCGCCAATCCGCGGCAGAAAAATCCCCCACCAGGCTATCCAGGAAGCGGTCCCCCACGGCGAACGTGTGGGCGGTGGCTGCCAGTTCCGGAATCATGAAAACCTCCTAACCTTATGATGGAAGTCATGATACCAGGGGGAGGAACCGTCGCTCTCCACTCGGCATCCAGCGGGCCCTGTCCGGAGGTCAGGAGGCGTTCCGGTGGTTCCGGAAAGGGGGCTTGAGACAGGTCACGGCAGGGCGGCGACAAGATCCCGGCCCAGGCGGTACGCCCGGTCCAGCAGATCCCCATGGCCCATCGGCTCCATCCCCAGCCCGGCGTGGGTCGCCAGCAGGCTCCCCACCAGGTCCAGGTTCACCTCCGGCGCCCAGATCCGGAACGTGGGCAGCACGATTTCCGGATTCAGCCCGCTGCCCCCCACCGCCACCACGATGCCCTTCTTCTTTTTGCCAACCGTGGTCTGGTAGGTCACGCCCCCGTCCGGCAAGGGCACCGGCATGGCCAGGCACTGGCAGCGGTCCACCATCAGCTTCATCTGGGCGGATACTGCGTTGTAGTAGACGGGCGTACCCAGGACCAGGCCGTCCGCTTCCTGGAGGACCTCATAAACCCCATCCATGCCGTCGTGGAACCGGCAGCCCCTCCCGTCCTGGACCCGGCACGCTTGGCAGGGCCGGATCTGCAGATCGTTCAAATAGATGGACCCGGTGGCGGCCCCGGCGTCCCGGCACCCGTCCAGGACCCGGCGCACGATCACATCGGTGTTGCGGCCCTTCCGGGGGCTGCCCACCAGGCCGACGATGCGCATGTCAGCGCTTGCCGCCCAGCCGGCCGCCCCACCAGGCCACCACCGCCTTGGCCAGCTGGTCCTTGGGCAGGGGCCCCAGGGGCTGGCCCTGCCCTTCGGCGGTGACCGGGAGGAGGGTGTTGGCCTGGAACCCGAAGCCCCTGCCCCCGCCCACGTCGTTCACCAGGATCCCGTCCAGGTGCTTCATGTGCAGCTTGGCGGTGGCGTTGGGCACGTGGGCCTCGCTCTCGGCGGCGAACCCCACCAGCCACTGGCCCTCCCGCCGCTGGGCGGACAGGGTGGCCAGCACGTCCGGGGTGCGCACCAGGATGAGCTGCTCCGGGCCTTCGCTCTTCTTGCCCTTCTCCTTGGCGCAGGTCTGGGGGCGCTGGTCCGCCACCGCGGCCGCCGCCACCAGGCCGTCCTGGTCCGGCCACAGGGCCTGGCAGGCTTCCAGCATCTGCTGGGCGCTGCGCACCCGCACCGTGCGGACCCCCCAGGGGGCCGGCAGTTCGCCGCCCAGCACCAGGCTCACCCGGGCCCCGGCGTTGCGGAACGCCCGGGCCAGTTCCACCCCCATGGCCCCGGAGGAACGGTTGGTGAGGGTGCGCACCGGATCCAGGTCCTCCTGGGTGGGGCCGGCGGTGATGAGCACCTTGCGCCCCGCCAGGACCGGATGGGGCGGGCCGGCCAGGGTCTCCACCGCGTCGGCGATGTCCGCCACCTCGGCCAGGCGCCCGGTGCCTTCCTCGCCGCAGGCCAGGAGGCCCTCCGCCGGCTCCACCACCGTGTGGCCGAAGCTCTTGAGCAGGGCCAGGTTGGCCTGGACCGCCGGGTGCGCCCACATGGCCTTGTTCATGGCCGGCGCCCACAGCACCGGGGCGGTGGTGGCCAGGAGCACCGTGGACAGCAGGTCGTTGGCCAGGCCGTTGGCGGTCTTGCCCATGATGTCGGCGGTGGCGGGGGCCACCGCCACCACGTGGGCCCAGCGGGCCAGGTCCACATGCTCGATGATGGGGTTGGGCCGCCACTCGTGGTACTCGGGGTTGGCCCCGAAGCAAGGCTGGCCGGTGAGGGAAGCCAGGGTGAGCGGGGTGATGAACCGGGACCCGGCGTCGGTGAGGCAGCAGCGCACCGTGTGGCCGCGCTTGGCGAGGATCCGGGCGAGTTCCGCGGCGCGGTAGGCGGCGATGCCGCCGGTGATGCCCAACAGGATGTTCATCCCAAGCCTCCGCCTTTATCCTAACGCTGGATTTTCTCCCAGTTCCGGGCTATACTCGCTATCTTCGAGGGCGATCCATGACAGCGCGCACCGTTGTACACATTCCGGAAGAAGTTGCCAACAAGTACCGGTTCGTGGTGGTTACCGGCAAGCGCTGCGAGCAGTTGCAGCGCGGGGCCTACCCCAAGGTGGAAGTCCAGGTGCCCATGACCAAGCTCGGCCAGGCCCAGGAAGCCCCCCGGCTGGCGTCCTTCTGGGCCCAGGTGGCCGTCAAGGAAGTGGAGGAAGGGCGCATCGCCTTCGAGGAGCCGGAAGTGATCACCCTGGACTACACCACGGAAATTCCCATCTCCGTGGAATAGGCCGGCCCGGAACGTTGAAAAAGGAGCCCTGCGGGGCTCTTTTTCGTGCAAGATGCTGGCGAGGAGGCAGCCATGGCCTTGCTGGAAGCCTGCGGGGCGGGCCGCTGCTTCGACGGGCGCTGGGTGCTCCAGGACCTGGACCTGCAGGTGGAGGCGGGAGAGCGGGTGGCGGTTCTGGGCCCCTCCGGCTGCGGCAAGACCACCCTGCTCAACCTCCTGGGCGGCCTGGACCGCCCGGACCGGGGCGAGGTGCGCTTCCGGGGCGAATCCCTTGGCGCCGCCAGGCCCCGGCGCCTGGCCCAGCTGCGCCGGGAGGCCATGGGCACGGTGTTCCAGCTCTTCCACCTGGTGCCCACCCTCACCGCCCGGGAGAACGTGGAACTGCCCCTGCAGCTGCTGGGCTGGCCCCGGCACCGGCTGCGGCGGCGGGTGGACTGGCTGCTGGATGCGGTGGACCTGGGCGACCGGGCCGAAGCCTGGCCCCGGGGACTGTCCGGCGGGGAGATGCAGCGGGTGGCGGTGGCCCGGGCCCTGGCCAACGAGCCGGAACTGCTGCTGGCGGATGAGCCCACCGGCAACCTGGACAGCGCCAGCGGGGAGCGGGTGCTGGGCCTCATGGAGGCGCTCGCCGAGCACTCCGGCACCGCCCTGGTGCTGGTCACCCACGATCCGGCCGCGGCGGCCATCTGCTCCCGGCTGGTGCACCTGAAGGACGGCCGGGTGCAGACGTGGGGGCAAGGCTCCGCCTGGCCCCCGGGTGGGGGCCCAGGGGAGTGCCAGGGCGGGCCGCGCGAGCGGAGGACTCCCCTCGCACAGGATGGGGAGGGGTGGTGAACGGGCTGTTCCGGCGCCTGGCCTGGCGGTCCCTGGCCCGGGAGCCCGGGCGCACCTTCCTGGCGGTGCTGGCGGTGGCCCTGGGCGTCTCGGTGTTCCTGGCCATCCGCCTGGCCAACCGGGCCGCGGTGGCCAGCTTCGACGCCTTCACCCGGGGCGTGGGCACCGGCGCCGACCTGGTGGTGCGGGCGGAGATCGGCCCCCTGGACGAGCGGGAGCTGCCCCGCCTGGAGGCCCTGCGCCGGGACGCCTGGATCCGGCCGGTGCTGGAGGGCAGCTTCTCCCGGGCCGGGGACCTGGAGCCGTTCCAGGTGCTGGGCACCGACCTGGTGGCCCTTGGCGCCGGCAACCCGGATCCCGGGGGCGCCCCCGGCGGCACCTGGGGCGGCCTGGAGCGGATCCTGCAGGATCCG
The DNA here is from genome assembly GCA_963816585.1 of uncultured Holophagaceae bacterium. Classification (GTDB taxonomy): domain Bacteria; phylum Acidobacteriota; class Holophagae; order Holophagales; family Holophagaceae; genus Mesoterricola. The sequence goes on from CAWFOJ010000093.1 coordinate 7,630, forward strand.
GACGGGGTGCTGGCGGCCCCGGCCCTGGGGCTGGCCCCGGGCGCCCACCTGGCCGGTTGGGTGGACGGGCGGGAGGTGGACCTGCACGTGGCCGGCCTGATGCCGGACCTGCCCGGGCGCCCGCCGGTCCAGCGCAACCTGCTGGTCATGGACCTGCCGGCCGCCCAGCGGCTGTTCCGGCGCCCTGGGCAGCTGGACCGGCTGGACCTGGGCTGGCTCCCCGGGCGGGACGGGGCCAGGGTCCAGGCCCAGGTGCGGGCGGCCCTGCCCCGCGGGTGGAGCACCGTGGATCCGGAACTGCGGGCCCAGAGCGGGCGCACCATGAGCGCCGCCTTCCGCCTGAACCTCACGGTGCTGTCCCTGGTGGCCCTGGCGGTGGGGGCGTACCTGCTGTTCCAGGTTTTCGACGCGGCGGTGGAGCGGCGGCGGGAGACCTGGGCGCTGCTCCAGGCCCTGGGCTGCCCGGGGGGGCGGATCCTGGCCCTGGTGCTGGGGGAAGCGGCCCTGGTGGGGGCCCTGGGCAGCCTGCTGGGGCTCCTGCTGGGCTGGGCCATGGCCCAGGGCGCGGTGCTGGGGGTGGCCCGCACCATGTCGGCCCTGTACGGAGCCGCCTCGGCCCGGGCGGCGGCGTTCCAGGGCCGGGAGGCGCTGCTGGCCTTCCTGGGGGGCACCCTCACCTGTGTGGGCGCCGCCACGTGGCCGGCCCTGCGCGCCGGGCGCACGCCGCCGGTGCAGCGCCTGGCCCGGGGCGGCGAGGCCCGGCCCATGCCCTGGGCGCCCCTGGCCCTGGCCGGCCTGGTCCTGGCCGGAAGCGGGCTGGCCCTGGCCTGCCTCCTGGACCGGCCCCCGGGGACGGTCTGGCACGCGTACGCAGGATCGGCCCTGGTGCTGTTCGGGGGCAGCCTGGGCACCCTGGCTTTGCTCCCGGCCCTGGGGGCCCCGGGGCGGCCCTCCGGAACGCCATGGATCCTGCGCCTGGCCCTGCGCCCCCTGGCGCGCCCCACCGGCCGGCACGGCTTCGCCGCCGCGGCCCTGGCGGTGGCCGTGGGCATGACCGTGGGCATGGGCGTCATGGTGCACAGTTTCGAGACCACCGTGAGGAACTGGATCGACACCAGCTTCAGGGCCGACCTGTACGTGTCCCCCATGGGTTCCGGAGGCGCCAGCCTGCGGCACCGGATCCCGCCCGCGGTGGTGGATGAGCTGGCCGGGGACCCGGCGGTGGCGGCGGCGGACCGCCGCCAGGAACTGGGGATCACCTTCCGGGGCCAGGCCACCAGCCTGGGCGCCGGGGACCTGGCGGTCACCGCCGCCCGGGGCCAGCTGGTGATGCTCCGGGGGGGACCCGGCCGGGCGGTGCTGGCGCGCCTGCACCGGGACGGACTGGAACGCCCCGGCGCCCTGGCCAGCGAAAGCTTCGCCCGGCGCTTCCAGCTGCGCGTGGGGGACCGCCTGGAACTGCCCCGGGACGGCCTCCGGCACCTGGCGACCCTGCGGGGGATCTACGCGGACTACGGCAACGAGCGGGGCAGCCTGATCCTGGACGGGCCGGTGTTCCGGGCCTGGTTCGGGGATCCCGGGTGCGCCGGGGTGGGCCTGTACCTGAGGCCCGGCGCCGATCCGGAGGCGGTGGCCCGGCGCCTGGCCCAGCGCTGGCCGGGGCTGCAGGTGCGCGGCAACGCCGCCCTGCGGGGCCGCATCCTGAAGATCTTCCGGCAGACCTTCGCCATCACCTACGCCCTGGAAGTCATCGGCGTGGGGGTGGCCCTGGGCGGGCTGGCCCAGGCCATGGCCGGCCTGGCCCTGGCCCGGCGGGGCGACCTGCGCACGCTGCGGGCCCTGGGGGCCGGCGACGGGGCGGTTGGCGGAGTGCTCCTGGGGGAGGGGCTGGGGGTCGCCCTGGGGGGCTGCCTGGGGGGCCTGGGCCTGGGCCTGGCCCTGGCCTTCATCCTGGTGCGGGTGCTGAACCCCCAGGCCTTCGGCTGGACCCTCAGCTACCGCCTGCCCTGGGGGTTCCTGGGGGGGCTCGCGGGGGCCTGCCTGGCCCTGGCCGCCGGGGTCCTGGCGCCGGTCGCCCACTGGGCTACGGGCCTGCCGGCGGACCGCCAGGTGGAGGAGGGGGCCACGTGATCGGTCCCCTGCTGTTGGCCGGCATCCTGATGGCCGCCCCGGGAGGGCTCCGGGAGGCCAGGCCGGGCTACCGGTTCCAGTTTCCCCGGGATCACGGCGCCCATCCGGATTTCGCCCTGGAATGGTGGGTACTTCACCGGCCACCTGTGGAGCCGGGACGGGGCCCGGCGCTACGGCTACCAGCTGACCTTCTTCCGCAAGGCCCTGCCGGCCCAGGGCTGGAGCGGCAGCCCGGCCTGGCGCTGCGACCAGTTCCTGCTGGCCCACGCGGCCCTCACGGACGTGGGGGCCGGGAGCTTCGCCATGGAGGAACGGCTCGGCCGGGAAGGCCTTCCCGCCGCCGCCGCCGCCGGGGACCTGGACCTGCGGGACGCCTCCTGGAGCGCCCGCCGGGCCCCGGGGGGCCGGATCCACCTGAGCTTCTCCGTGGGCCTGGCGGCCCTGGACCTGGACCTGGACCCGGCCACCCCGCCGGTGGTGTTCGGGGAGAACGGCGTGGTCCGCAAGGGGGCCGATCCCGCCGCCGCCAGCCACTACCTCGGCTTCCCGCGCCTGGCCAGTGCCGGAACGCTGCGCCTGCCCGGGCGCGAGGAAGCGGTCCAGGGCCAGTCCTGGATGGACCACGAATTCAGTTCCGGCCGCCTGGCCCCGGGGCAGGTAGGCTGGGACTGGGCCGGCATCCAGCTGCAGGACGGCCGCAGCCTGATGGTCTACCGCCTGCGCGACGCCGAGGGGGCCCAGGACCCCTGGTCCACCCTGGCGGAGGTGGACGCCGGGGGCCGCATACGGCGCACCACCCATGACTTCCAGTGGACCGGCGGCCCCTGGGCCGGCTCCGCCTCCGGCGCCCGCTACCCCCTGCCCTCCACCCTGCGGGCCTGGGGCGAAACCTGGACCCTGGAGCCCCTGGTGGCGGACCAGGAGCTGCGCACCCGCCTGGGCCCGGCCATCACCTACTGGGAAGGGGCCTGCCGCGTGCGGGACGGCCAGGGGCGGGAGGCCGGGAACGCCTACGTGGAATTGACCGGCTACGCCCACTCCCTGCAGGGGCGGTTCTGAACCTGGGTGGCGGCGCCCGGTGCAGCCGCCGGGATGACCCGAGCGGCATAGTGGCTACACTGGCGCAGGAGAATATCGATGCCGCTCGAGGTCTTCCTGCTGGTCCTGCTCGGCGCTGCCCTGCACGCCTCCTGGAACGCCATCGTCAAGGGCGCCGGGGACAAGCTCCTGACCCTGATCCTGGTGGGCGCCTCAGCCGCGGTCCTGGCCGGCGCGGCGCTGCCCTTCCTGCCCCCGCCGGCGCCCGGGAGCCGGCCCTTCATCGCCGCCTCGGTGCTGCTGCAGGTGGTCTACTTCGTCCTGGTGGTGCGGGCGTACAGCGCGGCGGACCTGAGCCTCGTCTACCCGGTCATGCGCGGCTCCGCCCCGCTCCTGGTCGCCCTGGTGGGCCGGGCGGCCCTCGGCGAGCGCCTGTCCCCGGCCGCCTGGCTCGGCACCGGCGCCGTCTGCCTGGGCATCCTCTGCATGGCCGCGGGCAGCCGCCGGGAGCATCGCCGGGGCCTGGCCTTCGCCCCCTGCTCAACGCCCTGGTGATCGCCGCCTACACCCTGGTGGACGGCATGGGCGTGCGCCGCTCCGGCGCCCCGGCGGCGTAACCCTCTGGATCTTCCTGCTCACGGGCGTGCCCCTCGCCGCCTGGGCCTGCGTCTGGAAACGGGAGGCGCTCGCCCGGTGCGCGGCCCGCAACTGGCCGTACGCGGACTGGTCGGCGGCGCCGGCTCGGTGGCTTCGTACGGGCTGGCCCTGTGGGCCATGACCCGGGCCCCGATGGCGGTGGTCGCCGCCCTGCGGGAGACGTCCATCCTGTTCGGCATCGCCATCTCCGGCCTGTGGCTGAAGGAGCGGCCGGGACCGGTGCGGCTAGCGGCGGCGGGGATCATCGCCCTCGGGGCGGCGGTGCTGCGGCTGGCTTGAAGGCCGCGACACCCCGCCATGGCGTCAGGCATGGCCCGCCCGGGTTCCGATGGCAGGTGCGCCGGGGTTGCCGAAATATTTTTGCGGAAAACGAATTCTGCTTGACAGCCGAAGTCCCTGTCTTTAAGGTTGTCGACGAATTCGTTTGTGTCGACAACATTGTTGGCTTTCAAGTCGACGATGGGTGTTTTTTGCGCCTGGACCGCACGAGGACTTTCCCTGGGAGGTTTCGGTGTCGAGCGCCGTTCCGGGCCGTTCCAGGGAGCACCAACGTGGAGCGGGCCTACGAATTCCTGAGGCAGATGGCGATCGAGTTCGACGTCAAGCCCGGGGAGCGCCTGAACGAAGGCGAGATCGCCCGGCAGCTGCACATGAGCCGGGCGCCGGTGCGGGAGGCCATGAACCGCCTGGTGAGCGAAGGCCTGCTCACGGTGGTGGCCAACCAAGGCTTCTCCTGCCGGCGGCTCAGCGCCTCCGAGATCCTGGAGCTCTACGAAGTGCGCGGGGACCTGGAGACCGCCGCCCTGGCCGTGATCCCCCCGGCCGCTTTGGCTCCGGCCATCGCCGGGCTGCGGCAACTGTGCCTTTCCATCCGGGACGAATTCGGATACACCGACCTGGGGATCCTGGCGGACCGGGACGAGGAGTTGCACCTGCGCCTGGCCGCCCTGGCCGGCAACGAGGAGCGGGTGGGCATCCTGAAGCACATCAACGCCCGGATCCGCTTCGTGCGCGGATCAGGCTGGGCGATCCGGTCTGGCTGCGCTCCCTGGACGAGCACCTGCACGTGCGCACAGGTGTTTATCCCGTCATGCTGGAACTGGTGCCACAGCTCAT
>CAWFOJ010000094.1:0-7217 GCA_963816585.1 uncultured Holophagaceae bacterium
AGCCCAACCCAGGCTCAAGTCGTCCAATTGAAATCGATGGATCAGGAAGGGACCAGCGCCGGTGATAATGGCGATGTCGAAGCCGAAGAGCAGTCCTCCCAACGCCGCGGTGGCAGCCAGGAATATCAGGTAGCCGAGATCGATTTTTCCCGCCGAGGCGTTTCGCATGGATACCTCATTGTATTGGCATTGCTGGTGCGCTTCGCATGTTCCCGTGAGAGGACTAACGCAACCCGGGTGGCTCGCCTTCAGTGTTTCCAGGTTGGTGTAGTGAATGCGCCGTTGCCGGCGAGGTCCCACAGGGCTAGCAATACGAGAGTCTCGAACGAAGTAGACGACAGAACCAGGACCGGGACCGGGTGCTGGAGCAGGCCACCAACGGCTGCAAGCTGGCCAAGGAGGAGACCGTCCTGCACCGCATCCCGCAGATGTTCCACATCAAGGGCCAGCGGGACATCCGCAACCCGGTGAACATGATCGGCGAGACCCTGGAGGCGGAGGTGCGGATCATCGTGGCCCCGGGGTCGGTGCTGGAGAACATCAACCGGGCCCTGCACCTGTCCAGCCTGCAGGGGGCGTCCCTGATGTACTCGCCCCTGGCCTCGGCGGAAGCGGTGCTGAGCCGGGAGGACGGGGAGAACGGCGCGGTGGTGGTCGACATCGGCGAGCAGCTCACGCACCTGGGGGTGTTCCTGCGCGGCACCCTGTTCCACAGCGCCGTGATCCCCATCGGCGGCATGCACTTCACCAAGGACCTGGAGATCACCAAGCACCTGGGCGGCATCTCCATGGCCGGAACGGATCAAGCGGGTGTACGGCACCGCCCTGCCCATGCAGGTGCCCCCCGAGGAGCACATCGAGCTGGAGGAGGAGGGCCGGCAGGTGTCCCGGCGCGAAATGGCGGAAGTCCTGCACGCCCGGGCGGTGGAGCTGCTCAACATGGTGCTGGCGGAGATCGGGCGCTCGGGCCTCATCCACGAGATCCACGGCGGGGTGCACCTGGTGGGCGGCGGCGCCCTGCTGCCGCACCTGCCCATCCTGGCCCAGAACATCCTGGGCCGGCCCCGGGTGGTGCTGGGCCGGGTGTCCGGCGTGCAGGGCCTGTCCCAGGTCATCGCCAACCCGCTCTACACCAACGCCCTGGGCGCGGTGAAGGCGCTCTACCGCGGCCTCAACGAGACCGTCGGCAAATCCAGCCGCGGCAGCGGCTTCCTGGAAAAATTCAAGCGTTGGATCTGAACTGGCCCACGGAGAAGTCATGACCGAAATCCCCTTCCTTCCCAACCCCGTCCACCTGCCCGGCGCCAACATCAAGGTGGTGGGCGTGGGCGGCGCGGGCTGCAACGCCATCGACCGGATGATCCTGAGCGGCGTCACGGGGGTCGACTTCATCGCCATGAACACCGACCAGCAGAGCCTGGCCCAGAGCAAGGCGCACATCAAGGTCCCGCTGGGGCCGCATCAGCATGCGCGGGCTGGGCGCCGGGGGCAATGCCGAGCGGGGCGCCGTGGCCGCGGAGGAGAGCCGGGACGACATCCTGGCCCAGATCCAGGGGGCGGACATGGTGTTCATCACCGGGGGCATGGGCGGCGGCACCGGCACCGGCGCGGCACCCATCGTGGCCAGCTGCGCCCGGGAATTCGGGGCCCTCACCGTGGCGGTGGTGCTCACCCCGTTCCGCTGGGAGGGGGTGAACAAGGCGGACAAGGCCGCCCAGGGCCTGGAGAACCTGCGCAACACCGCCGACACGGTGATCGTGGTGTCCAACGAGAAGCTGCTCAGCCTGTGCGAGAAGGGCGTGAAGATCAAGGAGGCCTACCGGGTGGCCGACGGGGTGCTGATCCAGGGGGTGCGCGGGATAACCGACCTGATCCTGCGCCCGGGCACCCTCAACGGCGATTTCGCCGACGTGGAGGCGGTGCTGCGCAACGGCCGGGAAGCGCTCATCGGCACCGGCGCCGGGCGCGGCGACGAGGCCATCCTGGACGCCCTCACCCGGGCCCTGGACTGCCCCCTCCTGGAGCGGGAGAACACCGGCGCGGCGTCCCAGGTGATCGTCTCCATCATGGCCGACTGGGACCGGGTGGAACTGTCCGCGGTGGAGACGGCCATGGGCTACCTGAGCCGGCACTACCACGGCCATGCGGACATCAAGCTGTGCCAGGTGGAAGCCCCGGAACTGGACGACCGGGCCCTGGTGACGGTGCTGGCCTCCGGGTTCATCGAGCCGGGGGCGGAGCTGGCCCTGCCGGTCCCATCGGAAGCCGTCGCGGCGGGCGCCGAGTCCGGGCGGCGCGTGGACGGCGAAGGCGCCCGGGTCTACGGGGAAGTGGCCCAGGCCCAGGCGGGAGCCGAGCATCCGCTCACCCCCACCCGCCTGCTGCCCCAGGCCCCCACCCCCAGCGGCGAACTGGTGAGCCTGGCCGAGGACCTGCACGTGCCGGCCATCATCCGCATGACCCAGGGGCGGCTGCCCATCGAGTAGTCCCGGTGGCGGGACACCGGCCTTTTTTACGGATTTCTTCCACGCCGGGGGCCGTGGATTCCGCCATGCTGGAACCCTCACGAGGCACCCCATGCGAAGCTCCAAGACACGCTGCCTGGGCATTCTGACCGCCGGCGGCGACTCCCCTGGGCTCAACGCGGTGGTCCGGGCCATCACCAAGGTGGCCATGAACGAGTACGGCATCCGGGTGCTGGGCATCCAGGACGGTTTCCGGGGCCTGGTGGAGAACAGGATGCTGGTCCTGGACGACGCCACCGTCTCCGGGGTGCTCACCCGGGGCGGCACCATCCTGGGCACCAGCCGGGACAAGCCCCACGCCATGCCCATCGGCGGGCGGCTCATGGACATGACCGACGCGGCGGTGGAGAACGCCCGCAAGCACCAGATCGACTGCCTGGTCTGCCTGGGCGGCGGCGGCACCGCCAAGAACGCGTACCGCCTCTGGCAGCGGGGAGGCGTCAACGTCATGACCCTGCCCAAGACCATCGACAACGACGTGTACGGCACGGACGTCTCCTTCGGGTTCGACACCGCGGTGACCATCGCCACCGAGGCCATCGACCGCCTGCACACCACCGCCACCAGCCACCACCGGCTGATCGTCGTGCGAGGTCATGGGCCACCGGGCCGGCTGGCTGGCGCTCCAGTCGGGCATCGCCGGGGGCGCCGACGTGATCCTCATCCCGGAACTGCCCTACAGCCTGGAGAAGGTCGCCGAGTTCCTGCTGGAACGCAGAAGGCACGGCAAGCGCTTCTCCATCATCGCCGTGGCCGAAGGGGCCCACACCCTCCAGGAGGCCCAGGCGGCCGCCGAGGTCAAAACCAAAGACAAGGACAAAGGCAAGGACAAGGACCGCAGGAAGGCCAGGGACACGGACCGCCCGGAGCCGGGGAAGCCGTGAACGGCGCGGGCGGGGAGGAAGAGGCGGTGGACGCCATCCGGGCCGACCTGCCCCTCCGGGTGCGTCGGCTGCATGATGAGACCATGGCCTACCACGTGGTGCAGGAGCCCATGAGCTCGCGCCTGGCCCGGCACCTCCAGGCCCTCACCGGCGTGGAGGCGCGGGTGACCACCTTGGGGCACGTGCAGCGGGGCGGGGTCCCCACCGCGTTCGACCGCACCCTCAGCACCCTCCTGGGGGCCAAGGCCGCGGAGCTGCTGGGGGAAGGCACCTACAACGTGATGGTGGCGTACCGCAACGGCATGTGCGTGCCGGTGGCCCTGGGGGAGGTGGTGGGCAAGCGCAAGCTGGTGCCGGCGGACCACCCGCTCATCCACAGCGCCCGCCAGGTCGGCAGCTGCTTCGGGGACTGAGCGGACCTTCCTTCTAAGCGTCGTGGTCCGCTCGGGCGGCCGGCGGTTCGGTTGGGTGGACGGGTAGACTTCGGCACCTTTGCCGGGGTGTGCCCACCTTGGAAGGGGCCTCCGCAAGGAAGGAGGCCGATCAACAACGCGGAGCGGACCGACCGGCCGGCCGACCCATTGGTGGAGGTTCCCTTGACTTCGAAAAGGAGAAGCCATGACCTGTGGTTTGTACAAATGGAGCCTGAGCCTGGTGCTGGGCGCGGCGGCGGGCCTCGCCATGGCGGTGGAGATCCCCCAGATCGGGTTCCAGGTGCTGGGCAGCTACCCGACCGGAAGCATGCGCAGCGACTTCGGCACCAACACCGGCTATGGGCTGGGGGTGTTCGGCGGCTGGGAGGCGAGTCCCGGGAAGGTGGTGCGCCTGGCCTACGACGGCCTGTGGTATGGGGACAGCAAGCAGTCGTCCACCGCGGCCGGCGTCCCGGCCTCGGCGCTGTCCTCGGAAGGTGACCGCAAGGCCCGTTCCCACATGGTGTCCCTGCAGTACCTGTGGTACCCGTCGGGGGATGACGAAGGGTTCTACTGGAAAGTGGGGTTGGGGGGCATGAACTGCCTGACCCGGGTCCGGGCCACGGCCACCTTCCAAGGGGGCCAGAAATCCACCGTGGACGTGCTGGATGAGTCGGGCACCAAGCTGGCCGCCCTGGCCGGCGTGGGCTGCGACATCGGCCGAAACTGGGGCGTCATGGCCCAGTACCCTCTTCATCACCGTAGCCAACCGCACCTGGGGCTCGGTGCAGACCGGCATCGACTACCGGTTCTAGGAAACATCAACGCCGGTTGGAGGGCTGTTCTGGGTCAGCTTGCAACCTGGTGCGGGGCGCATGCATGCCATTGCCCTGAAGACGGTCAATAACGTCCAACTCAAGAATACGGGTCGTACAGCCTGAGCACTCGCGGATTGATCTGGCAGGTGACTTCATGCGGGTTGGTTTCCAACACTTGGGCCCATTCAAAGGTCGTGATTTCCTGATTCCCGCTGCGTCCGATGAGCACCGCTTCGTCCCCCACCCGCACGTCGGTTTCCGGACCCAAGTCGATCATGGACTGGTCCATGCAGACGCGACCCACAATGGGATGGGATTTGCCGTTCACGAGCACACGCCCGCGATTTGAGAAATGCCGGCTGAATCCATCTGCGTAACCCACTGGCAAAGTGCCGATCCAGGTATCCTCCGGCGCCGCCCAGGTGAGGCCATACCCGATGCGGGTGCCCGCCTTGATTTTTTTGATGAAAGAGAGCCGTGTATAAAATGACAGGCCGGGGAACAACGGAATGCTTGTTGGCCTGGTTTCATCGGAATAGTAGGGACCGTAGATCATGATGCCGGGCCGCACCATGGAGAGCCATCCCTCCTCGTAGCCCAGAATGGCTCCGGAATTGGAGCAGTGAACGAGTTCCGGCGTCCGCCCCATGGCGTTGACGATCTCGGCGATGGCATCCTTGAAGCGGACAATCTGGTTCCTGGTGTAGGGCGCCTGCGCCGGCTCATCGCTCACGGGCAGGTGGGTGAAGACCCCTTCCAGATAAAGGTCTGGGCATTCCCTTTCGACCAGGAGGGCCAAGCCGGGCGCATCCTCGGCCGGGACGCCGACCCGTCCCATTCCCGCGTCCACCTTGAGGTGCACCCTCGCCTGCTTGCCGGTGGCGATGCAGACCGCCTGAAGGGCCTCGATGTTGGAACGCTCGCAAACTGCAAGCGTGATTTCATTCTCCACGGCAGCGGCCATCTCTTCGGGGAAGGTCGGGGAGAATTTCAGGATGGGCAGACGCAGCCCGGCCTTGCGCAGCTCGACCCCCTCCGGCACAGTGGCCACACCCAGCCAGTCCGCCAAACCGGAGCGCTCGGCCATGAGGGAGACCTCAACAGCATTATGACCGTACACATTGGCCTTCACCGCCAGGAGGACTTTGCGGGCCGGACCGACGGCCTTGCGGATGCCTTCGATGTTTGCTCGGATATTCCCAAGATGGACACGGACGTGGGTCTGGTAAAGCATTGCGGTGTACCTCCAGAAAATCGGATGGGCAAGTCGGCCGGCCACCAGAAAGGAGCCTGGTTCATCGAATCCGTTCAGGGCGGGGTGGCGGCCTGGATCGGCTCGACCAATTTGTTCTGAGCGCAAGAGACCCATTCATATTTCTCCGTTTCGAGGGTGGCGCGCAAATTGAAGCCATGAACACCACCTTGATCCGGACGGCAATAAGGTTGAAATCATAGCCTGATACCCGCCTTGGCAGGCTTTCGGGAAGCGGCAAGTGCTGCTCGAGTCGGACGGCGAATGCCGGGGCCGGCCTCCCGAACACGGCGGCGTCGTCGGAAGGGGGACGCGGCGGCCCGGAACACCAGCGACGACTTGAAGGCGCCCAGAGAGTCTGGCCAGGCCCATTTCGGGATAGGCTAAGGGGATGCCGGTCGAATCCCAGATCTCCAGCCGGGCCAATCCCCGCTTCAAGGCTCTCCGTGCGCTGCTAGCTCCGGGCGGACAGCGGCGGGCGTACACGCTGTTCCTGGGGGAGAAGCTGGTCCTGGCCTGGGTGGAAGCCGGCGCCCCGGGCCGATTCCGGCCCCAGACCTGGCTGCGCCTGGACGGTGCGGCCGCCCATCCCCTGGAGCGGCGCGTGGCCCCGGAGACCCTGGTGCTGGGCGAAGACCTTATGCGCGACCTGGCGGAGGCCGCCAGCCCGCCCCGGCATGCCCTCCTGGCGGCGGTGGGGCCGGATCCGGAGGGTCCCCTGGCGGGCCGGGTGATCGTGCCCTGGGGCATCCAGGATCCCGGAAACCTGGGGGCGATCCTGCGCAGCGCTGCGGCGTTCGGCTTCCAGGAGGCCCTCCTGGGGCCCGCCTGCGCCGACCCGTTCAGCCCCAGGGCCCTGCGGGGAAGCATGGGCGCGGCCTTCCTGATGCCCCTGCGCCGGAGCCTGGCTCTCGCCTTGGATGGCGGGCACTGGCTGGCCCTGGACGGGGGGCCGGAGGCCCTGCCCCTGGCCCAGGCGGACCTGGGGGAACCGCTGCGGATCCTGGTGGGCAACGAAGGGCACGGCTGGCAAGGGGCTGACCTGCCGCCGGAAGTGCGGCGGGTGGCCATTCCCACCCGCGGGGTGGAGAGCCTCAACGCGGCCGTGGCCGCGGGCATCGCCTGCTTCGAGACGGCCCGCCGGGCGGAGTCCCGGACCCGGCCATGACCCGGCTGCGCACCTTCCTGGAAACCCTGGGGCTGGCCCTGGTGTTCCTGCTGGGCTACCGGTTCCCGGCCGCCAGCGGGCGGGGCTACCTGGAGGCGGCGGCTGCCATCACCTTCCCCGCCCTGATGTTCGCCGCCTTGTTCCGGGGCCGCCGGGC
>CAWFOJ010000095.1:0-5051 GCA_963816585.1 uncultured Holophagaceae bacterium
AGCGCAAGCCGCCCATGCCACCCCTGCCGCTGGCGAACAGGTACTGAAGCGAACCCATGATTTACTAGCGCTCGTCCAGGCGAGGAGCAATACGCAACCTGAACGAGAACAGAACCCATCCGCTTGGGACCTTGAGGAAGCCTCCGCCAAGGACCCGGACGCCGCCGTCCTGGACCCCCTGCTCCTGCCCTGGCGGGACGCCTGGGCCTCCCTGATGGCCCGGCTGCCCGGGGAGCATGGCACCTTCGGGTTCGAGGACCGGCGGCTGGCCCTGGACCTCCTGGGGGACGCGGTGGGCGCATGGGTGGAGGCGGGCCAGGCGGTGTGGAAGGAGACCAAGCGTTTGGCCGCCCGGCGGGTGGACGGCAACCCCGAGGACCTGGGCTGGCGCAAGGTGGCGGAGCGGGTGGGCCTGGCCTTCGCCCGCATGGAGCAGATCTTCGCCCAGCCGGAAGGGCTGGGTCTCCACCATCACCCGGGAAGGGCCCCAGACGGTGCTGTTCAAGGCCAACCCGGTGGACGTGAAGCCGTTCTTCCACCAGCACCTGCGCCGGGGTTTCGAGACGGTAATCCTCACCTCCGCCACCCTGCGGGACGGGCGCGGCTTCAACGGCCTTAAGCTGCGCCTGGGCCTGCGGGACGACGAGGCCGAGCGCAGCCGGCACGTGGAGAGCCCGTTCGATTTCCCCACCCAGGGCATGCTGTTCGTGCCCCCGGACCTGCCCGCCCGCAAGCCCGGGCGGGACGCGGTGGGCGACCCGGCCTGGGTGGAGGCCAGCCTGGGCGCCATGGAGCGGCTCCTGCGCGCCAGCCGGGGCCGGGCCCTGGTGCTGTTCACCAGCCGCAAGATGCTGGCGGCCTTCCGGCCCCGCCTGGAGGCGGCCCTGCCGGGCCTGACCTTCTTCATCCAGGGCGAGGGCCTGACCCGGGCGGCCATGCTGGAGCGGTTCCGCCGCACCCCCCAGGCGGCGCTCCTGGGCCTGGCCAGCTTCTGGCAGGGGGTGGACCTGCCCGGGGAGGCCCTCAGCCTGGTGATCGTCACCGCCCTGCCGTTCGCGCCCCCGGACGACCCGGTGCTCCAGGCCCGGGTGCGGGAGGCGGACGCCCAGTCCCAGGGGCTGGGCTTCATCGGCATCCAGGTGCCCCAGATGACCCTGAAGCTCAAGCAGGGCATCGGCCGGCTCATCCGCACCCGCACCGACCGGGGCGCCGTGTGCATCCTGGACCCGCGCCTGATGCTCCCCCACGAGGACCCCAACGGCAAGCGCTACGCCGCCCAGGTGCGGGCGGCGCTGCCTCCGTTCCCCCTGAGCCGGGACTGGGAGCAGGTGGAGGCGTTCCTGCGGGCGCTGTGAGCCGGGCCGGAGGCGGCGTTCGACTAGATATCCAGCTCGATGAGGAATGGTCCCGGCCGGGATCCGGCGTGGCTGAACAGGTCCCGGAACCGCTCCAGGGAACCGGCCCGGGCGGCTTCCACCCCGAAGCTGGCGGCCAGGCCGACCCAGTCGATGGCCGGCGCGCCCAGGTCGAACAGGTTGCCGGCCGCTGGCCCGGGGACGGCCCCGGTCGCGAGCAGTTCGCCCATCAGGATGGCGTATTTCCGATTGGCGAAGATGATCGTGGTCACGTCGAGCTTCTCCCGCGCCTGGGTCCACAGCGCCTGGACGGTGTACAGGGCCGAGCCGTCCGCCTCCAGGGAGACCACCCGCCGCCCCGGAGCGGCGACGGCAGCACCGGCGGCCATGGGCAGGCCCAACCCGATCGCCCCGCCGGTCACCTGCAGCCAGTCGTGGGGCGCGGCGGCCCCGCATACCCCGAAGAACGGGAGGCCGAAGGTGACGCCTTCGTCCACCACCACGGCCTGCTCGGGCAGCAGCGCGGCCACGGCCTGGGCCACGGATCCGGGCCCGATGGGGGCGCCGACGGGAAACTCCGGCGGGACGCCCCGCGCCGGGGTGGCCGGGCCGGCGCCGACCCGGCCGGCCAGGCGTTCCAGAGCCTGGGCACAATCCTGCTCGGGCCGGGCCAGCAGGTGCACCTGGGCGTCCGGCCGCTCCAGCCGTGAGGGCTTGCCGGGGTAGGCGAAGAACGCAACCGGCCGAGAGGCTCCGGCCAGGATCAGGTGCTTGAACGGCGCCAGGACGGCCACCGCCTGGTCCACCGGGTACGGCAGCCGCTGGACGGACGCGCGCCCGCGTCCTCGCTCCATCCTGCCGCCGGACAGGAAAGGCGCCATCAGGGTCGCCCCGGTGGCCGCGGCGATGCGCGCGGCCTGGGCGAGGGCCCCGGCCCGAAGGGCGGGTCCGCCCAGGAGCAGCGCCGCCGGCTCCCCGGAGCCCAGCGCCAGGGAAGCTTCTTCCAGCGCCGCTTCGTCGACCGCGGGCGGCAGGCAAGGCGGGACCGGATCCGCCGGCACCCCGCCCGGGTTCCAGCAAACGTCCGAGGGCAGGATGAGGGTGGCGATCCCGCCTCCCTGGGACCTGGCCGCCGCCACCGCCGCAGCCGCGTCCCCGCCGACCCTGAGAACCTCGGACACGGTTCGCACCCAGGCGGAGACCGGGCGGGCGAAGCTCTCGATGTCCGTGACCAGGGGCGGGTCCAGGACCCGGTGGTAGGTGGCCACATCCCCCACCAGGTTGACGATCGGGGTCTGGGCCCGCCAGGCGTTGTGCAGGTTGGCCAGCCCGTTGGCCAGCCCCGGCCCGCAGTGGAGCAGGGTCACCGCCGGCTTGCCCGCCATCCGCCCGTAGCCATCCGCTGCCCCCGTCACCACGCCTTCGGCCAGGCCCAGGATGCAGCGCATCCCTGGAGCGCGGTCCAGGGCGGCCACGAAGTGCATTTCGCTGGTCCCGGGATTGGCGAAGCAGACTTCGACTCCGCTTTTGAGGAGCGTAAGGACCAAGGCTTCGGCACCGTTCATGGCGACCTCTCCTTTTCCAGCTAAGCTGCGCCTTTTTAAAGATTGTAGGCGTACGCGCGGACTTGGGCCACTGTCTGGCGGCGGTCCGGGCGCCTGGGGCCTGACAGGAAGGGGATGGGCCGGGTTTCCGGCGCCAAGCATGGTCCCGTTTCCAAGGGCCGGATCAGGCCAGCCTCAGCGCCATCACCCCGCCGGCGATGGCGCACGCCAAGGCCAGGCGCCTTCTGCCAACCCGCTCCTTGAGCACCACCGAGGAGATGAGCAGCGCGAACAGGATGGAGGTCTCCCTCAGGGCCGCCACCACCGCCACCGGGGCCAGGGTCATGGCCCACAGGGTGGTGAAGTAGATGGCGGTGTTCATGGCCCCGCCCAGCACTCCCAGCCCCAGGCGCCCGGATGCGTAGGACCAGAACCCATCCCGCTCCCGGACCAGGGCCCAGGCCGTCAGAGGCAGCCCGGTGAGAACGTTCACCCACAGGCAGTAGGCCACCGGCGAGCCGGAACGGCGCACCCCCAGGCCGTCCACCAGGGTGTAGGTGGCGATCACTCCGGCGTTGGCCAGGGCCAGGGCCAACCCCCGGGTGTTGCGCCCGGCCGCGCTGGTGGCCAGGCCCAGGATGCCGGCGCAGATCAGAACCACCCCCAGCCAGGCGCCAGGGGTCAGGTGCTCGCCCACCACCGCCCAGCTGGTCATGGCCACCAGCAGGGGCGCGCCGCCCCGCATGACCGGAAAGGTCTGGCTCAGGTCGGCCAGGTGGTAAGCCTTGGCCACCGTCGCGTAATAGACCACCGAGAGGGTGCCGGAGACCAGGATGAACGGCCAGCTGGGCCGGGCCGGTGCAGGCACGAAGGGCAGGACCAGGAGGCCCACCAGGCCCACCAGGCTGGCGCCCCCGGTCATGAGGATGGTCATGTAAAGCTTGTTGCCGGCTCCCTTGATCATGGCGTTCCAGCTGGCGCTCAGGGTCGCCATCAGGAGCATCAGGACGATGATGTGGACGGGCATCCAACCATCTTATCGGTTTGTAACAGTTATGGAGCCCCTTGGGCGAAGCGGTCGGTGGCCGCCACCAGGGCACGGCTGTTGCCCGGTTCGAAGGCGCTGTGCCCGGCGTCCGGGGTGACGATGAAATCCGCCCCCGGCCAGGCCTGGTGCAGGGCCCAGGCGGTCTCCATGGGGCACACCACGTCGTAGCGGCCCTGGACGATCACTCCCGGGATGGGGCGCAGCTTGACCGCGTCCCGAAGCAGCTGGTCCTCGGGCGCGAACCAGCCCCCGTGCGCGAAGTAGTGGCACTCGATGCGGGCGAAGGCCAGGGCGAACGCCTCCTCTTCGTGGTGGGCGGTGAAGTCCGGGTCCGGCAGCAGCTTGCTGGTGGAGCCCTCCCAGCGGCTCCAGGCCCGCGCCGCCGCCAGGCGCTCCGCCGGGTCCGGGCTGGTGAGGCGCCGGTGGTAGGCGCCCAGCAGGTCCCCCCGTTCCCGTTCGGGGATGGGCGCCAGGTAGCCGGCCCAGGCGTCCGGGAACAGGGCGCTGGCGCCCCGCTGGTAGAACCAGTCGATCTCCTGCTTGCGCAGCAGGAAGATCCCCCTCAGCACCAGCTCGGTGACCGCCTGGGGATGGGCCTGGGCATAGGCCAGGGCCAGGGTGGAGCCCCAGGACCCCCCGAACACCTGCCAGCGCCGGATGCCCAGGCAGGCGCGCAGTTTCTCCATGTCCTCCACCAGGTCCCAGGTGGTGTTCTGCTCCAGGCAGGCGTGGGGGGTGCTCTTCCCGCAGCCCCGCTGGTCGAACAGGATGATGCGGGTACTGGTCCGGGTGGAAGAAGCTGCGCTGCTTGGGGTCGGACCCGCCCCCGGGCCCCCCGTGCAGGAACACCACCGGCTTGCCCCTGGGGTTGCCGCTCTCCTCGAAGTCACAGTTCGTGCAGGTCCGAAACCTCCAGGCGGCCAGTGCGGTAGGGTTCGATGGGCGGGTAGAGCCAGGTGACGGGGTCTTTGAGGGGGAGATGGGTCATGGGAAGGCTCCTGCCGGAAGGTGATGCAAGTATGGGCCGCCGGGATTTCCAGAGCCTTCTGGAGCGGCGGATCCTGAAGGGCTGAGCCGGTCACACAAAGACCTGCAGGACCCCGT
>CAWFOJ010000096.1:0-6725 GCA_963816585.1 uncultured Holophagaceae bacterium
GAGGGGCGGCACTGGCGCGCCGGGGTCCGCTCCGGCGCCTCAGGACCAGGGTCCGCCCGGCCAGGGCCAGCAGCACGCAGGCGAAGCCAAGGCGCAACGGCGCCTCCCGAAGATGGTTGGCGATCTGGGCGCCCAGCCAGATCGCCGGCAGGAACCCGGCGGTGAGCGTGATCACCAGGTTCCAGTGGATGATCATCCCCATCCGGCGCAGGTAGAGGACGGCCGGGAGCCCGTTGGGCAAGAGCATGGCCGCCAGGGCCACCCCCTGGGCCTGGTGCTGGCCGAGGCCCAGGGTCAGGGCCAGCAGGGGAATGAGCACGACGCCCCCGCCGATGCCGAACAGGCCAGAAAGCAGGCCCCCGGACACTCCCGCGCCCAGGCTGGCCAGGCCTTCCATCCACACTCCAGGCATGCTCGCCTCCTCCTTCCAGGATCCCCTATTTGCGGCCCTGGTTGGGACCGGCGGGAAACCCATGTTCCAATGGAAGGAGGGGAACCCTCCAGCCATGCAGATCAAGTTTTCCGACGACGTGATCCTGGACAGCCGGCGCGCGGTCCTGCTGCCCCGCCAGGAGACCCTGGTGCTGGCGGACCTGTTCCTGGGGCTGGGGGCGTCACGGCGCAAGCGCCCGGACCCGGTGCCCAACGGCCAGCATCACGAGATCTGGGAACGGCTCCTGGGACTCCTGGACGAATACCAGCCCCGGCGCGTGGTGCTCCTGGGCGACATCAAGCCCAACCAGGGCCACCTGGAAGACGAGGAGGGGGAAGAACTGCGGGGCCTGTTCTACAAGCTGCAGGGCCACGGGCGGGAGGTCATCCAGGTGGTGGGCCACCCGGAGCGGGCCTGGGGCCCTTCCCTGGAGAACACCGGAATCCAGCCCCTGGACTCGTACCGGGTGGGTTCCAACACCCTCATCCACCACCGCCGGATCTTCGTCTATCCCCGCCATGACCCGCCCACCGGCTTCTGGATCAACGGCGGGCTGCACCCCCTGTTCGCCCTGCCCATGGCCGACGCGGACGGCGGCCAGCAATGGATCCGCTACCCGGCCTTCCTGTACACCGGCTTCGCCCTGGTGATGCCCTCCTTCGTGCCCTACGCCCAGGGCTGGGAGGTCATGCAGCCCGAGCGCCTGCCCAAGCAGGCCCGGGCCTGGAAGGTGGTGGGGGACTACTTCATGGCCCCCATCTCCCTGCCCGACCTGCCCAATCCTCCCGACAGCCTGCGGCTGGCCGCTCGTCCAACATCTAAAAGCCGCAAGAAGGAACCCCAGGAGGAAGAGTAACCGTTCAGGTGACTGGAGGAACGGACGAGCTGCCCACCTTCCTGGACCCGCACCCCGGGCTGCCAGCGGCCACGGCAGTCCAGCGTTACGCTCGTCGACCGATTATCCAAATCGCTCTCCTCGCGTGCCTTGTCCTGCCATGGCCGGTGCCACCATCGCGGGGCCTTCTAATACGTAGTCAGGCTCCTAGCGTGGGGCGCCGCTGATGCGGCGGTGGTAGTTCACCTGGCCCAGGTGATAGCCCAGGTGGGCGCAAAGGGTGAGCAGGAAGTGGCGGGTGCCCAGGCGCTGGCCGCCCATGGGCACGGGGAATTCCTGTTCCAGGACGACCGGATCCAGGCTTCCCAAGGTGGTCTCCACGGCCCGGGCGGCCGCATCGATCTCCTCCAGGACCTGGGATCGGGGCAGGTCCCGGACCGAGAACTCCCGTTCCCGGTCGCGCACATAATGGATCTTGCCGAGCTGGGTGCCGACGAAAAAGCGCAGGTTGCCCGCCAGGTGCAAGGCCAGGTTGCCTCCGGGATTGGCGGTGCCCGGGAGCGGCCGCCAGAGGGATGCGTCGTCGGGATACTGCTCGATCTCCCGGCGCAAGCTGGCCAGGTCACGCAGAAGCACGGTCTTCAAATCTTGGATCATGGAGGTGGCCTCGTTCACGGAGTCCCGAAGGGACGGATGCAGTTTGCATCCATTTTCGGGAAAGGGTCGGGTAATCCTCGATGCGCCGCAGAGAAGGGACCCCGCCCAGGAAGGCCCCTATTGACAATTAATAAATCATAACGTACCTTAGCCGTGCCCCAATTGGGTGATGGGTTATTCATGGTCATGGATACAGATTCCACCGGTCGGCGGGGAAGTGCGGAACCCCTGAGAGGGGGGGCAGCATGAAGGCGTCCGGAACGTTGCGCACGGCCGAGGTGGCGGTGGTGGGGGTGGGCATCTGCGGGCTGGGCCTGGACGGTTCACGCGCCTTCGTCGAAAAGCTGGTGAAGAACCAGGCCGCGGGCGAGGCCACGGAGGGGCGGGACTTGTGCCTGGTGGCCCTGGGCGCCGCCGAGGAAGCCTACGGCGGGGCCGGGACCTGGAACCAGGCCCGCTCCAGCCTCTTCCTCAGCCTGGAGCGCAATCCCGGCGGGGGGCTGGAACTGCTGCCCCGGGTCCTGGAGCAGCGGTTCGCCATGCAGGGCAAGGGTGGCATCTGCTTCGGCGACGACCTTGGGGGCAACCTGGCCCTGGAGGCGGCCATCCGCAGGATCGAGACCGGCTTGCTGGACGGCGCCCTGGTGGGGGCGGTCCAGGCCTGGCCCGGGCGGGACGGGTCGCCCCTGCGGGGGTTGGCGGTGTTCCTGGCCCTGCGCCGCCGGGACGCGGCCCAGCGCAGCCGGGACCGCATCTGGACGGTGCTGGCGCCAGGGCCGGTGCGCCGGCGCCGGCCCTGGCGCTTCGACCCGCGGGACTTCCTGGGGGGCCAGGGAGCCGCGGTTTCGGGCCTGCTGCAAGTGGCGGCCGGCTGCGTCATGGCCGCCCACCATGCCTGCTACAGCCAGGAGGACCACCGCTGGCAGCCGCTGCTGGACCGCACCGACGGCATCGGGTTCGCCCTGGAGGTGGAAACCCCCCGGGGCGGCAAGACCGGTTCGGACTTCTGGCGCCCCTTCCAGCCGGGCCCGTCGCCCCTGCCTCTGTACCAGGCGCCTGGCCTCGCCACGTACGGGGGTGACACCTTGCAGGACCTCCTGCGGCGGGTGATCCTGGACGAGCGCGGCGGGGAAGGCCCGGTGCGCCTGGCAGTGCTGGCCCAGGGCGTCCGGGAGCGGCGGGACGTTCTGGAGCGGGTGCCCCAGGCCCTGAAGCGTTGCGGCGGCGCCCCTGGATGGGTGGATCCCCGGGCCTGCTTCAGCCCGGCCCCGGTGCGGGGCAAGGTGGCCTGCCTGTTCACCCCCGCCGGGGCCGGCTACCTGGCCATGGGCCGGGAACTCCTGCTGGGCATGCCCTACCTGCCCATGTTCATGCGTGGATACCGGGACCTGTCGGCGGCCGGCTGGGTCTACGGGGCCCAGTCGGGGCCGCCGGGGGACCTGCTGGGGGATTGGACCGCCACCATGTTCCTGAGCCAGGTCCACGCGGCCTACACCCGGGACGTCCTGGGCATCCGTCCGGACCTGGCCCTGGGGGTTTCCCAGGGGGAAATGAACGCCTTGACCGCCTACGGGGCCTGGGAGTGCCGGGAAGGGGAGTTCGAGCGGCTGCGTGCCGACCGGGCTTACACCCGGCTGCTGGCCGGCGCCGGGGAGGCGGCCAGGTCCTGGTGGGGCCTGCCGGCCGAGACCCAGGCCCAGTGGCGCACCTGGACCGTGTTCGGGCCCGTGGCCAAAGTCCAGGAATGGGCCGCCCGGGAGGAGCGGGCGTACGTGAGCATGGTGTTCTCCCCGGTCCACTGTACGCTGTCCGGGGATGCGGAGGCCTGCCGGAGGGTGATGGCCGGATGCCCGGACCTGACCGCCTTCCTCACCGCCGGAAACATTCTCCATACCCCGGTCATGGGCGCCCAGCGCCAGGTCTGGCAACGCCACCATCTGCGCCCGACCCGCCCGGTGCCGGGCATGGAGTTCCACTCGGCCCACTTCCGGGGCGCCTACGAACTGGGCGACGACCGCACCGCCATGGCCATCACCGGGCAGGCCATGATGCCGGTGGATTTCCCGGAGATGGCTTGGCGGGCCTGGGACGCCGGAGTGCGGGTATTCATCGAGCATGGGCCCCGCAGCCTCCTCACCTCCGCCCTGATGCGGATCCTGCCCCGGCGGGAAGGGGTGTTCCTGGCCATGGACGTGCAGGGGGAAAACGCCCTGCTGCGGGCGGTGAAGGTGGCAGCGGAGCTTTGGTGCCGGGGGGTGGCCGTGGACCTGGCCCGCTTGATGGCGGCCCTGGACTCCTGCCCGGCGGCCCCGCCCCCGTCGGACCTGCACCTGGAGGTGGCCGCGAGCCTGTTCGCCGCTTCCCTGGCCAGGACGGGAAGCCTGGACCGGGCCTACCAGGCCTGCCTGCGGGACACCCAGGGGCGGATCGTGGAGTTCATGGGCCTGCCGCCCCGGGAACGCCGTTAGACGAAAGCCACCATCTCGATCTCGATCTTGGCGCCCTTGGGCAGCGCGGCCACCCCGACCGTGGCGCGGGCCGGCTTGGCCGTGCCCAGGATCCGCTCGTAGACGGCGTTCATGGCCCCGAACTCGGCCAGGTCGGTCATGAAGACGGTGGTCTGGGCCACCCGCTCCCAGTCCGTTCCGGCCGCCTTGAGGATCGCCTCGAGGTTCTTGAGCACCTGCTCGGTCTGGGCCTCGATGGTGCCGCCAAGGAACTCGCCGGTGCCGGGCACCAGGGCGATCTGGCCGGAGGTGAACAGGTGATGGCCGAAGACCTTGCCCTGGGAATAGGGGCCGAGGGCTGCGGGGGCGTCGGGAGTGTGGATGGTGGTTGGGTGGGCGGGCTGCATCTGGACTCCTTGGTTCAGCTCTTGCTCCATCGGCGCTTCTTGTTGTGGCGCCAGGGCTTGGAGATGGACGGGGCGGGCATCGGGGTTTCGAACGGCGAGGGCGCGGTGGGTTCCGCAGGTTCCGGGTCGTCCATGGTCTCCACGCCTTCCTCGATCTGCATCTGCACCACCTGGGCGGTGCGGTGCATGAGGGCCGCCAGGCACAGGCTCGCCTCGATGCGGGCGTGGGGCAGGGGGCCCAGCTGGATGAACACCGAGGGGTCGGCGGGGATGGTGCGGGGCAGGGCGATGTCCGGCAGGGGCCGGGGCGGGGCGTCGTAGCCGTCATCCGGGAGGCGGAACCAGGGTTCCGCCAGTTCCCGGCGCCGGGTGAGCAGGTCCGCCACCGAGATCACCTTCCTGGGCC
The DNA here is from genome assembly GCA_963816585.1 of uncultured Holophagaceae bacterium. Classification (GTDB taxonomy): domain Bacteria; phylum Acidobacteriota; class Holophagae; order Holophagales; family Holophagaceae; genus Mesoterricola. Next base: position 5,186 of record CAWFOJ010000096.1, read on the forward strand.
GGCCCCGCTTGCGCGGCGCCGGCTCGGGCGGGGGCACCTCCACCATGGCCTGGAGGGCCTGCAGCACCTCCTCCCGGGTGCGCCCGCGCAGGTCGAACAGCAGCCAGGGGTCCCGGTCCAGGGCCTCGGCCATGATGTAGCAGCACCGCGGCCACGTGCTTGCAGGGGTTGGCCCAGTCCGGGCAGTCGCAGTGGGTCTGGAGTTCCTTGGGCACCCGGGGGTAGAGGCTGGCGCCCGCTTCACGGAAGGTCTCGTCCAGGCCCTGGGGCATCTCCCCGGCCAGGAGCGAGGCCACGAAGCGGCTTTCCTGCCGGATGCGTTCCAGGGCCCGTTCCCACTGGGCGGCGGTGAGCGCCGGCAGGCCCAGGGTCACGTTGTAGGTCTTGCGCCCGTGGACCTTGGCCTGGATCTCCCCGGGGCTGACGGTGAAGTGGCTGACGGCCCCTTCCTCGGCGTATTTCTTGCCCCGGGGCAAACGGTTCTCGAAGTCGTCGCCCAGTTGCTCCAGGGCGGTGATCCAGAGGCGGCCCCACCAGGTGGTGCCGAAGCGCTCGCTCAGCTGGCTCACGAGATCACCCCCTTCCGCAGCGCGGAGCGGGCCGCCGGGCCGCGGCCGCCGGCGGTCCTGGGCCTCTTGCGGGCCGCCTTCTGGGCGGGTGCCGCCGGCGCCGGGCCGCCGCCGGGCGCCGGGGCGCCCGCAAGGGTGGGTTCCTCCTCGTCTTCCTCCCGGGCCGCGGGCCCGTCGGAACTGGCCAGGGGGGCGGCCGGCTCCGGCCCGGCGGCCGGGGCGGACACGCGCGCCGGGGCTCCGGCGCCGGGAGCGTGGCCGTTGCCGTTGCCGTTGCCGTTGGGCTCGTCCTCGCCCATGATGTCCGCGTCCGCCTCCAGCACCACCAGGCGGCGCAGGGCCTCGTCGTCCAGTTCGGTGAGCCAGCCTTCGCCGCTGCCCACCACCCGGTCCGCCAGGTCGCGCTTGGACTCCAGCATGGCGTCGATCTTCTCCTCCAGGGTGCCCATGGTGATGAGCTTGTGCACCTGCACGTTGCGGGTCTGGCCGATGCGGTAGGTGCGGTCGGTGGCCTGGTCTTCCACCGCCGGGTTCCACCAGCGGTCGAAGTGGAACACGTGGGTGGCGGCGGTGAGGTTCAGCCCCACGCCGCCGGCCTTGAGGCTGAGCAGCAGCACCGGGGAGCCGTCGGCGTCCTCCTGGAAGCTGCGCACCATCTCGTCCCGCTGCTCCCGGGTGGTGCCGCCGTGCAGGAACGGGGGCTCGAAGCCGAGCACGTCCTGGAAATGGACCTGGAGCCGGTCGCCCATCTCCCGGAACTGGGTGAACACCAGGGCCTTCTCGCCGCTCTCCAGCACTTCCTCCAGCATTTCGGTGAGCCGTTCCAGCTTGCCGCTGCGGCCTTTGTACGGCCCGGTCTGCTTGAGGAACTGGGACGGGTGGTTGCAGATCTGCTTGAGGTGGGTGAGCAGGGCCAGGATTCGCCCCCGGCGCTCGATGCCCTGGGCCGCGACCAGGTCCTGGTCCATCTG
>CAWFOJ010000097.1:0-7381 GCA_963816585.1 uncultured Holophagaceae bacterium
GGGGCTGGTCAAAGGGCGCATACGAGCCGTAGGTGGTCGTCGGGCCCGAGCCGGAGGGCAGCACGTTGCCTCCGGCCGAGGACCCGCCGCTACCGCCGCAGCCCGCCAGGAGCCCCGCAAGCGCAAGAGGAAACAAGACATGGGAGGTTAAGGTCCATGGCCGCATGGGTGCCCCTGCTGGAAGGGTTTCGACTAGCCTGCACGAAAGAACGGGGAGTTTACGAGCGTTAGGGGATTCTCAGTGAATCATCCTAGCACGGGCGTAAAAATCAATTAAGTTCTTGGGTGATTCATCTTGAAGTTGAAAAAACAGGGAAAACTACCCCTGCACCCAGCGGGGTTCCATCCCCAGGAGGCGGGCGACGGCCGCCCGGCCCCGGAGGCCCGGGTCCACGGTGAACCCGTTCACCCAGGCGCGCACGTAGCGCCCCACCATGGCCGTGTCCATGCCCCGGCCGAAGGACTGGGCGTAGGCCACGCTCTCCTCGTGCCTCGCCATGGCCAGTTCCACGCTGCGGCGCATGAGTCGCGCGAACCGCTCCTTGTCCGGGCCCGGCAGGCTGGCCAGGATGGCGTTGCCGCCCATGGGCAGGGGCAGGTCGCAGTCCGCCTTCCACCAGGCGCCCAGGTCCTGGACCAGGTGCAGGCCCTGCTCCTGGTACATGAGCTGGCTCTCGTGGATGAGCAGCCCGGCAGGGTAGCGCCCGGCCGCCACCGCCGGCAGGATCTGGTCGAAGGGCACCAGGGCCACCTGCAGGTCCGGCATCCACTTGCGCAGGGCCAGGTAGGCGCTGGTGCGCCGTCCCGGGATGGCCACCGTGACCCGGCGCAGGTCCTGGGGGGCCATGGGCTCCCGGGACACCACCAGGGGCCCGGTGCCCTCCTGGATGCTGGAGCCGGCGGTGAGCAGCTCGTAGCGGTCCACCAGTTCCGGGTAGGCGCCGAAGCTGATGGCGGTCACTTCGTAGCGGCCTTCCAGGGCCTCCCCGTTGAGGGTCTCGATGTCCTTGCGCACGAACCGGAAGTCGAACCCTTCCGGGTCCAGCCAGCCCCGGGCCAGGGGAGCCATCATGTAGGCGTCGTCCGAATCAGGGCTGTGGGCGATGGTGAAGGGCATCAACGGCCTCCGGCTTGGGCGCTCTCCCGCAGGGAGAGCTTCTCCCGGATCCGCTCCACGGCTTTCGCCGCCAGCGCGTACCCCGGGTTCTCCCGCAGGGCGTTCTGGTAGTGGTCCAGGGCCAGCTCCAGGCGGTCCTGGGCCTCGAACGCGCGCCCCAGGTTGAAGTGAGGATAACAGTAGGTCTCGTAGCGCTTGGCCTTGAGGGCCATGCGCAGCCAGGGGACGGCGTCCTCCACCGCCCCCAGCTCCAGGTAGTAGGCCCCGATGTCGTTGTACGGGGCGCCGAACTCCGGATCCAGGTCGAGGGCCCGGTGGCAGTCCTCGATGGCCGCCTCGAACTCCTTGTGGTAGGACCGGGCCCAGCCCCGGTACGTATAGGCCTCGGGGGTGCCGTGCAGTTCCAGGGACTTGGTATAGAGTTCAATGGCCCGCTCGATCTCGCCGCGCATATGGTGCTGGTAGGCCTTCCCCACTAGTTCCATGGCCTCTTGTCGTTTCTCTTGGTTGCTCATGGCGGCCTCGGCGGCTACAGCATAGGATAATCCAGACGCTCCGTTGCCAGCACTTGTCCTGGAAAACGCGGCGCGTCCGGGGCCGGGTAGAAATGATTGATGGCCCCTGTTCCAAGGCCCTCCTGGCCGCCGGGCCAACGTGACCCTGGGCCATCCTACGGCCAATGGGATGGTTGTATTCTGGTCCCATGACCAACGAGTCGCCGGGAACTTACTGTCAGAATTGCTTCACCTGGAACCCCGGGGAGCGGGAGATCTGCCGCAAGTGCGGCACCCGCTTGCTCATCGTGGCGGGGGACCAGACCTGGGACGAAGAAGAGGCCATCGAGACCGAAGATGACCTGGATGAGCATCTCCTGGAACGCATCACCGGCCTGGAGGAGACCCTGCGCCGGGTGGAGACTTACCTGGAGACGGTTTCGGACCAGCTGGGGCGCCTGGAGCGGTCGGAGGTGATGCTGCGCAACGGCCTCATGTCCCTGGTGCAGGAGATGGAGCAGAAGGGCCAGCTGGACGGCCGCGCCTTCTCCTCCCGCTGGGAGCAGCTGGTGGAGGAGAACCTCCAGCTCATCAGCGCCCGGGAGATCTTCACCCGCTACCGGGCGCGCATCCTGCCCATCGCCAAGCCCAAGGCCGGTTCCCAGCTGCGCCGGGCGCTGCTGGAGACCTCCGCCCTGCTGGAGAACGGCCAGCTGCCCGAGGCCGCCGCCCGCCTGGACGAGGCCCTGGCCCTGGATCCCAAGAACTACGAGCTGGTGTTCACCGTCGCCGCCCTGAAGGAAGTGGCCCAGAGCTGGGAGGAGGCGGAACAGCTGGCGCGCCGGGTGGTGCAGCTGAGCCCTCGGCACTATGAAGGATGGATGCTGCTGGCCAAGCTGCTCCAGGACGACCCGGAGCGCGCCGGGGACGCCATCCAGACCCTGCGCACCGCCGCCGAGATCCGTCCGGACGAGGTGGCGCCCAAGCACCAGCTGGCGGAGCTGCTCCTGGACGCCGGCGACCTGACCAACGCCCTGGCCTCGGCCAAGGAGGCGGTGGCCCTGCAGCGGGACGGGGAGACCCTCAGCCTGCTGGCGGAGACGCTGCTGGCCAAGGACGAGGCCCCCAAGGCCATCCCCCTGCTCAAGGAGGCCTCCGGCTTCATGCCCGGGGACCTGCGCATCCGGGAGCTCCTGGCCGAGGGCTACATCCTGGCGGACGAGCGCCCCAAGGCCTTCACCATCCTCCAGGAGCTCCTGCGCCAGCACCCGGGCGACCACGACCTGCTGCTGCTCCTGGACACGGAGAACCCCGCCCAGCTGCGCTCCGCCCGGGGCGGCAAGCCCGACGCGGTGTACCAGCTGGACGACGCCGAGGACTGGCTGGATGAAGACAACCTGGCCGAGGCGGAAGCGGCCCTCAAGCGGGCCCGGCGCAAGGACCGCAGCGAGCGCCTGGAGTGGCTGGAGCTGCTCCTGGGCTTCCGCCGGGACCCTGCCGCCGGCCTGGCCCGGGCCATCGCCTTCGCCGGCTCCGGGCGCCATGCCCGGCTCTGCTTCCAGGCCCTGCACCTGGCGGTGGACCACTACCTGGACCGGAACGACGAGAAGGGCCTCAACCTGGCCCTGGACACGTTCCTGGCGGCCCATCCCAAGAGCAGCGGCGCCTGGGAGGCGGCCATCATCCGCCAGGCCCACCGCCTGATGAACGGCAAGGTGGGCGAGGCGGACCTGGAGGAGGTGCGCCGCCTGCAGGCCAACCCCCTGCCCGGCCAGGAACCCCGGGCCCGCACCCTGCTGGGGCAGTACCTGCTGGAATTCAAGCGCCCCCAGGAGGTTGCGGACCTGATCGACCCGGTCCTGGCGTCGGAGCCCACCATGATCAACCACTTCCAGATGGGCAGCGCCCTGGTGGCGCTCAAGGAGCCGGAGGAGGGCCTGGGGGTGCTGCGGGACGGCCTCGAGGCGGACCCCGGGGACCTGCCCGAGGACCAGGCGTCACTCCTGCGGAACAAGATCCAGGCCATGATCAAGGACCTGGAGAAGAACCTGGGCCACGGCTGAGGCCGGCAAAACCTTCCGTGACAAAGTTGACAATTCAGGTCATGATTGCAGAATAATGCAGGAAGGGGAGTTGACCATGAGCACGTCTTTGCAGCAGGTCACCAGCCAGGAATACAAATACGGATTCGTGACGGACATCGAGGCGGACAGCGTCGCCCCGGGACTCAATGAAGATGTCATCAGGCTGATCTCCCGCAAGAAGCAAGAACCCGAATGGATGCTTGAGTTCCGCTTGAAGGCCTACCGCCATTGGCTCACCATGACTGAGCCCGGCTGGGCGAACGTCACCTACCCCCGTCCGGATTTCCAGAAGATCGTCTACTACTCGGCGCCCAAGCCCAAGAGCCCCAAGTACCAGAGCATGGACCAGGTGGACCCGGAGCTCCTGCGCACGTTCGAGAAGCTGGGGGTGCCGGTGAACGAGCAGAAGGCCCTGGCCGGGGTGGCGGTGGACGTGGTGTTCGACAGCGTGAGCGTCACCACCACCTACAAGAACCGCCTGGCCGACCTGGGGATCATCTTCTGCAGCTTCAGCGAGGCGGTGCGCGAGCACCCGGACCTGGTGCGCAAGTACCTGGGATCGGTGGTGCCCCCCGCCGACAACTTCTACGCCGCCCTCAACTCGGCGGTGTTCACGGACGGCTCCTTCTGCTTCATCCCCAAGGGCGTCACCTGCCCCATGGACCTGAGCACCTACTTCCGCATCAACAACAAGGAGTCCGGACAGTTCGAGCGCACCCTGATCGTGGCCGAGGAGGGCGCCTCGGTGAGCTACCTGGAAGGCTGCACAGCGCCCCAGTTCGACGTGAACCAGCTGCACGCCGCGGTGGTGGAGCTGGTGGCCCTGGACGACGCCCGGATCAAGTACAGCACCGTGCAGAACTGGTACGCCGGGGACAAGGACGGCAAGGGCGGGATCTTCAACTTCGTCACCAAGCGCGGCCTGTGCAAGGGCCGCAACAGCCATATCAGCTGGACCCAGGTGGAGACCGGCAGCGCCATCACCTGGAAGTACCCGGGCTGCGTGCTGCTGGGGGAGAACGCCGTGGGCGAGTTCTTCTCGGTGGCCCTCACCAACCACAAGCAGCAGGCGGACACCGGCACCAAGATGATCCACATCGGCCGCAACACCCGGTCCACCATCATTTCCAAGGGCATAAGCGCCGGGGACAGCAGCAACAGCTACCGGGGCCTGGTCAAGGTCATGGGCAAGGCCGAGGGCGCCCGCAACTTCAGCCAGTGCGATTCCATGCTCATCGGCAGCCGCTGCAGCGCCAACACCTTCCCGTACATCGAAGTGCAGAACCCCAGCGCCAAGGTGGAGCACGAGGCCACCACCTCCAAGATCGGCGAGGAGCAGCTGTTCTACTTCCAGCAGCGGGGCATCCCGGCCGAGGATGCCATCTCCATGATCATCAACGGCTTCTGCAAGGACGTGTTCCGCGAGCTGCCCATGGAGTTCGCGGTGGAGGCCACCCGCCTGCTGGGCCTCAAGCTGGAAGGCAGCGTGGGTTGATGCGCGAACCAGAACCTCACTTCCCGGAGTCAAGCATGCTCTCCATCCGCAACCTCACCGCCCGCATCGGCGACAACGAAGTGCTCAAGGGCATCGACCTGGAAGTGCAGGCGGGGGAAGTGCACGCCATCATGGGGCCCAACGGCAGCGGCAAGTCCACCCTGGGCAAGGTGCTGGCCGGGCATCCGGCCTACGAGGTGACCGGCGGCGAGGCCTTGTTCGAGGGCCGAAACCTGTTCGAGATGGCCCCGGACGAGCGGGCCCGGGCCGGCATCTTCCTGGGCTTCCAGCACCCCATCGAGGTGCCCGGGGTGAGCAACGCCTCGTTCCTGCGCCTGGCCTACAACAAGAAGGCCGAGGGCGAGGGCCGGGACGAACTGGATCCCCTGGAGTTCGACGACTACATCCAGGCCAAGATCCGGATGGTGAAGATGGACAGCTCCTTCCTGGACCGCAGCCTGAACGAGGGCTTCTCCGGGGGGGAGAAGAAGCGCAACGAGATCCTGCAGATGTGCGTGCTGGAACCCAAGCTGGCGATCCTGGACGAGCTGGACTCGGGCCTGGACATCGACGCCCTGAGGGTGCTGGGAGAGGCGGTGACCGGCCTCATGAGCCCCCAGCGGGCCCTGCTGGTGATCACCCACTTCCCGCGCATCCTTGAGACCATCCGCCCGGACCGGGTGCACGTGCTCTCCGGCGGCCGGTTCGTGCGTTCCGGGGGCATGGAGCTGGCCCTGGAGCTGGAGGAGCGAGGCTACGACTGGCTCAAGCCGGTGGCGGCCCCGGCCGAGACGGCCGCCGCCGGGAGGGCATGATGGCCGCCGTCACCGAGCGCCCGGCCCTGGCGGCCCCTTTCCTGCCGGCGGTGCAGGCCCTGCCCCGCCCGGGCGGCTGGGACCTCCTGCGCGGCCAGGCGGAGGCGGCCCTGGCGGTCCAGACCTGGCCCACCACCCGCCAGGAAGCCTGGAAGTACACCGACCTGGCGACCCTGAAGGGCCTGGCGTTCACCCCGGGGCTCCCGGCCCCGGTGGACATCGGCCCCCTGATCCTGCCGGAGGCCCGGGGCTCCCGCCTGGTGTTCGTGAACGGGCATTTCGACCCCCACCGCAGCAACACCTCCAACCTGCCTCCCGGGAGTGCGCCTGCTGAACCTGGCCGCCGCCTCGGAGCTGGCCCACGACCTGGGCACCCTGGCCGGGGCGGGGAGCGACGACCCGTTCCTCGGCCTCAACACCGCCCGGTTCCGGGACGGCGCCCTGCTCATCGTCCCCAAGGGAACCCGGGTGGAGGCGCCGATCCACGTCCTGTTCATCCAGGCCCAGGAAGGGGAGGCGGCCACCTGCGCCCTGCCGCGCCTGTTCGTGGTGCTGGAGCGCAACGCCGCCGCCACTCTGGTGGAGGAGTACCAGGGCCGGGGCCGCACCCTTGTCTGCGCCGTGAGCGAAGTGCTGGTGCGGGAGAACGCCCAGCTGAACCACGCCCGGATCCAGCGGGAGTCCACCGAGGCCTACCACTTTTCCACCCTGGCCGCCCGCCTGGAGAAGGACGCCCAGTACCGACTGCCGCACCATCGCCTTCGGCGGGCGCCTGTCCCGGTCCACCCCCAAGGTCGACCTGGTGGACGGGGGGGCCAGCCTGGTGCTGGACGGCCTGGCGCTCCTGGGCGAAGGCCAGGTGGCCGACACCCATTCCTTCATCGACCACAAGGTGCCCAACTGCACCAGCCGCCAGGTGCACAAGGCCATCGCCGACGGCGACGCCCTGGCGGTGTTCAACGGCATCATCTTCGTGCGCAAGGACGCCCAGGGCACCGATGCCCAGCAGCAGTGCCGCGGGCTCCTGCTCTCCACCCGGGCCAAGGTGGACGCCAAGCCCCAGCTGGAGATCTACGCGGACGACGTGAAGTGCGCCCACGGGGCGGCCATCGGCCAGCTGGACCCGGAGGCCCTGTTCTACCTCCAGAGCCGCGGCATGCGCCCGGCCCTGGCCCGCAACCTGCTCACCTACGCGTTCGCCTCGGACCTGCTGGCGGGCATCCCGCTGCCCAGCCTCAGGCGCCAGCTCCGCTCCACGGTGCTGGCCCGGACCAACGCCGAAAACCTGGACACGCTGCCATGACTCCCGCGACCGCATCCCTCCCTCTGGACGTGCCCAGGATCCGCCAGGATTTCCCGGCCCTGACCACCCCCTT
>CAWFOJ010000098.1:0-13028 GCA_963816585.1 uncultured Holophagaceae bacterium
CTAGGCCGTTTGAGACGAAGGAGCGGAAGCCGGTTTCCCGGCTGGAGCCGCACCAATTGGCCGGAGCGGTCACGGGAGTCTCCCTGGATTGTCCTCCTCAAAATACGCGCTCCCTCCCGGGGAATGGAAGGGATACCGGCCGGATCGGCCCATTGCGGGCAAAATGGCAGCGGGACATGCGATGGACCTTCCGGTCGAACCAACCCGGGTGATGGCAGCCTTCTTGAGCCGCTGGCTGGCGGAGGGGGAAGTCCAGTCCTGGGTCCGGGCCTGCGCCCGGTTCGCGGCCGCGGGCACCGGGCCGGGGACGGCCCCGGATCCCTGGCCGGCGGTGCGCGCCGCCATCGCTGAACTGCTCGAGGCCAAGCAGCTGGTCGACAGCTACCACGAGAACGCCCAGGACGGGCCGGACCCGTTCACGGCTGATCTGGCCAGCCTGCTGGAGGCCATCCCCTCCGGCCGGGCCCGGGCCGGGCCTGCGGGAGGGCCGGACCGGCTCCTGCTGCAGCTCTACACCAAGGAGTTGCTGGAACGCTGCCACGGCCGGCCCCGCCGTTGGCCGGAACGCCTGGAGGATGGGCTGGAGCCGCCGCTGGGTCCCGCTGAAGGGGTGCCCCAACGGCGAACGCTCTGACCCGGGACCCGCGCGGTCAGATCGCCAGGCTCCCGCTGAACCGGGCCGCGATGGCCCGGACCACATCCGGGTCGGCCTTGGCGTTGAAGTTGAAGAACACCTCGCTGGTCACCTGGCCGCCGGGCACCCCCACCGCCTCCAGGGCCCCTTGCATTTCCGCCAGCATGGCGCCGTTGCCCACCAGGTGGAAATGGCAGGCCCGCGGGTCAAGGATGCGCGGGGGCGCGCTTTGCCCCACCCGGCCCACCAGGCCCTGCCAATCCGCGTCCGGGCGGGACAGGGTGGGGTGCCAGCGGAAGTGCGGGAACCGCGCCTGCAGGGCGTCCAGTTCCGGAGCCAGGCAGATGTCCTGGGGCTCCCGGAAGCCGGCGAACAGGGTGATGGGCCGCTGGAAGCCCCGTTCCAGCGCCCAGGCGGCGAACCCCCACAGGGGCCCCAGGCCCGACCCGGTGCTCAGCCCCACCACCGCCTGGGCGTCCGGGGCGATGCCCGCCAGCACCGGTTCGTGGTGCAGGCCGGTGAACTCCACCCGGGCTCCCGGCGCCAGGGAGACCAGGACCGGCGTCAGGCGCCCGCCGGGGATCACCCGGTACAGCATCCCCACCCGGCGCGCCTCCGGCTCCACCTGGGACACCGTGTAGGGATGGCGCTGGCCCAGATGGCGCAGCACCGCCACGTGACCGGGCTCGAACGGGAACGGCAGCTGGTCCCGCAGCTCCAGGCCCAGCAGGCGGCAGCCCCGCCCCACCTCCCGGTTGCCGGTCACGGTGGCCTGGCGCCAGGCCTGGGTCCACTCGTCCGGGGCGGTCATCTACAGAACCCTGGGCACCACGAAGCAGCCCTGGTCGGCGGCGGGGGCGTTGGCCAGGGCCTGCTCCCGGTCCAGGCCCGGGCGGGACTCGTCGGCCCGGCGGGGCAGGGGCAGGTCCACGGCGTGGGTGCACGGCTCCACCCCGTCCAGGTCCAGGCGGTCCAGGCTCTGGGCGTGGCTGAGGAACTGGGTCATGGTCCGGCGCATGGGTTCGATCTCCTCCTCGCCCAGGCGCAACCCGGTGAGCTGGGCGCAGCGCAGGACGTCTTCGCGGGTGACTTCCATGGGCTCACTCCGATTCCAGGGGCAGGTTGGGGTCGGCGTTGCGGGACCAGGGATCCTGGGGGGGGGCCAGCAGCGCCCCGGCGGCGGCGATCATGGCGCCGTTGTCGGTGCAGTACCGGGGCTCGGGGATGGCCAGCGCCAGGCCCAGCCGCGCGGCCACGGCCTTGGCCTGGGCGCGCAGTTCCGAGTTGCAGGCCACCCCGCCCGAGACGATCAGGCTGCGGGCGCCGGTCTCGTCCGCCAGGGCCGGCACCGGCTTGAGCAGCCACGCCGCCACGGTCTCCTGCAGGGTCCGGCACAGGGCCTGGACCCGGGCATCCCCGGGCCCGGCGCCGGCCATGCCGGGCTCGCCCTGGATGCGCAGCTTCACGGCGGTCTTCAGGCCGGAGAAGCTCCAGCTGGCCTGGCCGTCCCGGAACCTGGGCGGAGTGAAGGGCGGGGCGGGCCGGGACGCCTGGCGGGCGCAGGTGTCCACCACCGGGCCGCCGGGGTAGCCCAGGCCCAGCATCCGGGCGGTCTTGTCGAAGGCCTCCCCGGCGGCGTCGTCCCGGGTCTTGCGCAGCAGCCGCAGACGGGTCCAGCCGGGCGCCAGGTACAGGTGGGTGTGGCCCCCGGAGACCAGCAGGGCCAGGGCCGGGAAAGGCAGGTCCGGGACGGCGAAGCGGGCCGCGTTCAGGTGCCCCAGGAGGTGGTGCACCCCCACCCAGGGGATGCCCTGGCGCCAGGCCATGGCCTTGCTGGCGGAGAAGGTGGAGAGCAGCGAGCCCACCAGGCCCGGGCCCTGGGTGACGGCGATGCGGTCCAGCCGGGACAGCTCCAGGCCCGCCTGGCCCAGGGCCCCGGCGATCACCCCGCGCAGCTGCAGCAGGTGCTCCCGGGCCGCCAGTTCCGGCACCACGCCTCCGTAGGGGCCGTGCAGGTCGTCCTGGCTCTTGCGGGTCATGGCCAGGAGCTCGGGCCCACGGGCGGTTTCCCGCACCACCGCGGCCGAGCAGTCGTCACAGGAGGATTCCAGGCCAAGGATCAGCATCGCCCCAGTGCACTCCGTCCCCACCGTCCCAGCCGGCCCGGGGCTCCGGGAACCGGAGGCCGAGGCCAATAAACCGGCTGTTCAACCGTGCAGGGCCAGGGCATCCCAGCGTTCGGGCGGGTGGAAGCGCCAGCGCCAGCCGTTCCAGCTGACCCGCTGGAAGCTCACGCGGCCGGGCCAGGGCACCCGTTCCAGGTAGACCCGCAGGGCGGTCTGCAGGCGCAGGCGCTGGTGGAAGCCCAGGGCCGTGTCGGCCCCGCACCAGGCCCCCGGGGCCCTGGCCTTCACTTCCACCGCCCGCAACTCGCCCCCCCGCACCACCACCAGGTCCAGCTCGAACCGCCCGGCCCGGAAGCCGGCGGCCACGATGTCCCAGCCCCGCAGCCAGTACAGCCAGGCGGTGCCCCGCTCGCACCGGCGCCCATAGCGCCGGGCGGCGCGGCCCCTGCGGGTGGCGTCCGGATCGCGGATGGGGACCTCCAGGCCAGGCTGCACTGTCCCCTTGCGGGGATCCTTCCCCAGGTTCCCGGGCCAGTCCGGGGTGGGGCTGCCCCGGGGAGGTTAGACTCTTGGCATGGCCGCACCCCGCAGCAACGTCGAGCGCAGCGCCGCCCTCCGGCGGAAGCTGGCGGACCTGCCCACCCAGCCGGGGGTGTACCCTGTACCGGGACCAGGAGGGCAACCTCCTCTACGTGGGCAAGGCCAAGGTTCTGCGCAACCGGGTCAAGAGCTACTTCCAGGCCAAGCAGCTGGACGCCAAGACCCGGCGCCTGGTGGCCCGGGTCTGGGACCTGGAGTTCGTGGTCTGCGCGACCGAGCTGGAAGCGCTGGTGCTGGAGAACAATTTCATCAAGGAGCACCGCCCGCCCTACAACATCCTGCTTCGGGACGACAAGACCTACCCGTACGTCAAGCTCACCTGGAAGAACGCCTTCCCCCAGGTGTTCGTCACCCGCAAGGTGAAGAAGGACGGGTCCCTCTACTACGGCCCGTTCTTCCCCGCCTCCACCGCCTACCGCACCGCCGAGCTGGTGTACCGCTTCTTCCAGGTCCGGGACTGCGACATCGACATCGACGGCCGGCGCGGCCGGGCCTGCCTGAAGTACCAGCTGCACCGGTGCACCGCCCCGTGCATCGGCGCGGTGGACCAGGCCGCGTACCGGGAGCAGGCCAAGGAGGCGAGGCTGTTCCTGGAGGGCCGCCGGGACGAGCTGAAGGCGCGCCTGGGGGCGGCCATGTGGCAGGCGGCGGAGCGCAGCGCCTTCGAGCTGGCGGCCCAGTACCCGGGACGCCCTGCAGCAGCTGGACGCCTGGTTCGACCGCCAGAAGGCCGCCACCGTGGACCAGGAAGACACGGACCTCTACGGCAGCGCGGTGCTGGACGGCCGGGCCTGCGTGCACCGCCTGGTCATGCGGGACGGGCGCATGGTGGGGCGCCGGGAGTACGTCCTGGACGACGTGGAGGCCTTCGACGGCGCCGTGCTGGCCGAGGTGCTCAAGCGGGTCTACGCCGAGGAGGAGGTGCCGGCCCGGATCCTGGTGGAGCAGGAGCCCGCGGACCTGGACCTGCTGCGGGAATGGCTGGGGGGCCTGCGGGGGGCCCGTCCGGCCGTCCACGTGCCCCAGCGGGGGGAGAAGGTGGAACTGCTCACCATGGCCCAGGAGAACGCCCGCCTGGCCCTGGAGCGCAAGTTCGAGCCGGCCCGGCTCAACCAGGCGGTGCTGGAGGGGCTGCAGGGCTTCCTGGGCCTGGCCCGGCCGCCCCGGCGCATCGAATGCTTCGACATCAGCCATGGGCAGGGGCGGGAGGTGGTGGCTTCCTGCGTGGTGTTCAGCGACGGCCTCCCGGACCGCAGCCGCTACCGCCGGTTCAAGATCGCCAACGAGCACAACGACGACTTCGCCAACATGGCGGAGGTGGTGACCCGGCGCTACAAGCGCCTGCGGGACGAAGGGCAGGAGTACCCGGACCTGGTGCTCATCGACGGCGGGCAGGGCCAGCTGCACGCCGCCGGGGCGGCCCTGGAGGTTCTGGGCCTGGACCAGCTGGAGCGGGCCGCCCTGGCCAAGAAGGAGGAGCTGGTGTTCCGCCCCGGCAGCGCCGAGCCCCTGCGCATCCCCCGGACCAGCCCGGTGCTGCAGCTGCTCCAGCGCATCCGGGACGAGGCGCACCGGTTCGCCATCACCTACCACCGCAGCCTGCGGGCCAAGCGGACCCTGCAGACGGAACTCACCCGGATTCCCGGGGTGGGACCCCTCACCGCCCGCAAGCTGCTGCAGGGCTTCGGCAGCGTCCAGGGAGTGCGGGACGCCGCCGCCGCCGACCTGGAGGCCAAGGTGGGCCCGGCCGCGGCGCGCCGGATCGTGGCCTGGCGGGAGGCCGCTAATCCTCCGGAGTGAGGCCCAGCTGCTCCAGGTCCTTCTTGGCGGCCACGCTCCCGGCCTTGGCGGCCCTGCGGTACCAGCGGATGCCTTCCTGGGTGTTCTGGGGCACGTTCAGGCCGTTGTAGGTACAGGGTCCCCAGCATGCGCATGGCGTTCACGTCGCCGGCCTTGGCTTTTTCATAGTAAGGACGCAGGGAAGGGGGCATATCCTTCCCGGCGTCCGCCTCCTCCGCGGGCCCCGGCGCCGGCGCCGGGCTGTTGCGCAGGTAGGAGGCCGCGACCCCCGCGATGATCAGCGCGGCCGCCACCCCGCCGGTCCAGGACCAGAGGATCCGGCGCCGGGGCTTTCCCGGGGGGCGGGGATCCGTGCCCGCGGCCTCGGGGGCGGGTTCCTGGAGGTTCAGCTGGATAGCGGGCTTGGACATGGCGCTACTCCTCCCGTGCCGCCTCACGCCAGGCGCGCAGGCGGGGCACGAAGACCAAGAACATCACCGGGGTCAGGGCCAGGAAGCCCCGGGCGTAGCGTTCCGCCTGGGGCCCGCCCAGGGCGAAGTACAGCAGCCCGAACAGGGAACTGGCTTCAAAGAGGACGGAATAGACCAGGATCTCCCGTGCCAGCACCCGCACCCGCCGGCGCCGGTCCAGGGCGCCGAAGCTCCGCCGCACCCGGCCCCAGCGCCAGAGCACGAACGCCGCGCTGGCCAGGGTGAGGCCGGTGAAGGTGTAGCCCAGTTCCTGGACCACCTCCCCGGCGGGCTGGGGGTTGGGAGGGACGAGGGTGCCCAGCAGGGCCTGGAGCGCCAGGGGCCAGGCCACGCAGAGGGCCAGGCCGACGCCGTAGGCCAGGCGGAAGCCCCGGTCCAGGGTGGGGTCAGGCGGCCTTGACACGGATTTCCCCGAAGGGCTCGGTCTGCACCAGGCGCACCCGCCCGGTGCGGACCATCTCCAGGAGGGCCAGGAAGGTGAGCACCAGCTCCTCCCGGGTGGCGGCAGCGGCCAGCAGGCCGCTGAACGGCCGCCACTGGCCCGAGGCCAGGGCCGCCACCACTTCCTGGATGCGCTGGTCAAGGGTCTTGGGGGCGGCGCGCACTTCCACCGGGGGCGGGGGCAGGAAGCGCTTCAGGGCTTCCCGGTAGGCTCCCAGGAGGTCGAACAGGGTGGCCCGGATGGGCTCGTCCTCCACCCGGGCGTGCTCCTGCAGGTCCAGGCCCGGGGCGAACACCACCCCCTGCCAGTCCGCCTCCCGCCCGGACAGGATGCGGGCGGCCTCCTTCACCTGCTGGTAGTCCAGCAGGCGCTGGACCAGGTCTTCCCGGGGATCCTCCTCGCCCGTGTCCGCCGGCGGCCGGGGCAGCATCATGCGCGACTTGATCTGCAGCAGCTGGGCCGCCATGGCGACGAATTCCGCGGCGATCTCCAGGTTCAGCTCCTCCATGAGGAGCAGGTAGTCCATGTACTGGCGGGTCACCTCGGCCATGGGCAGGTCCAGGATGTCCAGCTTCTGCTCCCGGATCAGGTGCAGCAGCAGGTCCAGGGGGCCGTCGAAGGAGGCCAGGTGCAGTTCCAGGTCCCGGAACCGGGTCTCGAAGCCCTTGGGCGGCTCGAAGCTGGGGCCGGCGCCCGGTGCGGCGGCGGGTTCGGGGTCGAATTCTGCCATGGCACCATTGTATTCCATAAGCCAGACCGGCGCTCCCGCCCCGCCGGTTATGATCGGAAGGCATGGCACGCCCTCCCCTCCTCCCCGGACCCCGGCCGGCTTGGCTGAAGGTCAAAGTCCCCGCCCCGGAGGTGGTGGACCAGGTGCACGCGCTCCTTCGCGCCAAGCGCCTGGTGACCGTGTGCGAGGAGGCCCGGTGCCCCAACCTCAACGAGTGCTGGGGCCTGCACCGCACCGCCACGTTCATGCTCATGGGCGACGTGTGCACCCGCCACTGCGGGTTCTGCAGCGTGGGCAAGGGCCGCCCCGGAGCCCTGGACCCGCTTGAACCCCAGCGGGTGGCCGAGGCCGTGGCCAGCCTGGGGCTGAGCTTCGCGGTGGTGACCAGCGTCAACCGGGACGACCTCCCGGACGGCGGCGCCGGGCACTTCGCCGCCACCATCCGCTGGATCCGCACCCTCACCCCCGGGTGCGGGGTGGAAGTGCTGATCCCCGATTTCCGGGGCGATGCCGCGGCCCTGGCGGCGGTGCTGGCGGCCGGTCCCGAGGTGCTCAACCACAACCTGGAGACGGTGCCGCACTTGTACCGGCGGGTGCGCCCGGACGCGGACTATGCCCAGAGCCTGCGCCTGCTGGCGGCCGCCGGGGAGCACCGGGACCGGCTCGCCCCGGCCATGCGCACCAAGAGCGGCATCATGGTGGGCCTGGGGGAGACCCCCGGGCAGGTGCTGGACCTCATGGCCGACTGGCGCCGGGCCAAGGTGGACATCGCCACCATCGGCCAGTACCTTCCCCCCACCCACCTGCACCTGCCCCTGGAGCGCTTCGTGGAGCCCCAGGAGTTCGAGATGTACCGCCGCAAGGGGCTGGAGATGGGGTTCCGCCGGGTGCAGAGCGGCCCCCTGGTGCGCAGCAGCTACCACGCCCAGGAAAGCTTCCGGGACTGACCTGGACGAGGGGGACCGCGCGCTCGCCTTGTTCGCTCTCCGCCCCCACGCGATGCCCAGCCGCAGCCGATCCTGAATGCGGTGGATAGGGCGTCAGGCTCCTAGAGAGGCGCCGAGCCCTCCCGGTACTCGGGCAGGAAGGCGGTGAGGATGCCCAGGATGGGCAGGGTACGAGCACACCTGGTACACGTAGGCGATGCTGGTGCGGTCCGCCAGGGCCCCCAGCAGCGCGGCGCCCACCCCGCCCAGCCCGAAGGCCAGGCCGAAGAACAGCCCGGAGATGAGGCCCACGTTCCCGGGCACCAGTTCCTGGGTGTACACCAGGATGGCCGAGAAGGCCGAGGACAGCACCAGCCCGATGATGACGGTGAGGGCGGTGGTCCAGGCCAGGCCGGCGTAGGGCAGGAACAGGGAGAAGGGCAGCACCCCCAGGATGGAGGCCCAGATCACCCGCCTGCGGCCGATGCGGTCGCCGATGGGCCCCCCCAGCAACGTGCCCGCCGCCGCCGCGCCAAGGTACAGGAACAGGTGCAGCTGGGCGCTGCGGATGCCCAGGTGGAACTTGGCCATGAGATAGAACGTGTAGAAGTTGGAGAAGCTGGCCAGGTAGAAATACTTGGAGAACATCAGCAGGCCCAGGATGGCCATGGACCAGGCGATCCGCCGCCGGGACAGGGGGTGGGCCCTGGTTGCGGCCTGGGCGCGTTTGCGCTGTTCCCGCAGGTTCGCCCGGTACCACCCGCCCACCCGGGTCATCACCAGGATCGACAGCAGGGCCACGCCCGAGAACCAGGCGATGCTGCCCTGCCCCCGGGGCAGCACCACCAGCGCCGCCAGCAGGGGCCCCAGGGCCTGCCCGGTGTTGCCCCCCACCTGGAACACTGACTGGGCGAGGCCGTGCTGGCCCCCCGAGGCCAGCTGGGCCACCCGGGACGCTTCCGGGTGGAACACCGACGAACCCATGCCCACCAGGGCGGCGGCCACCAGCAGCACGCCCAGGCGGGGCGCCACGGAGAACAGCAGCATCCCCATGAAGGTGAATCCCATGCCCATCACCAGGGAATAGGGGCGGGAGCGCCGGTCCGTGTACAACCCCACCATGGGCTGGAGCATGGAGGCGGTCATCTGGTAGACCAGGGACACCAGCCCCAGCTGGGCGAACGTGAGGCCCAGGGACTGCTTGATCATGGGATAGGTGGCGGTGATGAGCGACTGCATCATGTCGTTGAACAGATGGCAGAAGCTGATGGCCACCAGCACCGGCACGGCCAGAGCCAAGCCCGCGGCGTCCGGCGGTGCGGCGGCGGCGGTGCGGCTCATGGCTCCTCCAGCGGGTGCTCCCAGCATACGGTTGATCGGCCGCCGTTGTCCCGCCAAAGTTGGCCAGGAAATGACTTACGTGTGCCCTCCGGGATCCGGCTTCACCAGGCGATGGGCTTGCGGTTGCGGAAGAACCCGCCATTGGGCCCATCGGCGGGCAGCGTCGCCAGCCATACCGGCGTGTCCGCCCCCTGCTCCGGCGACTTGGGCGCCTGGGGCCCGCCCATGCGGGTGTGCACCCATCCCGGGCAGCACGCGTTCACCTTCAGGTCGCCCTTCAGCTCCCGGGAAAGGCTCAGGGTCAGCGCATCCAGGGCCGCCTTGGACACGGAATACGCGAACGGCCCCTGAAGCCCCTCCGCGAACGCCCCCCATCCGGAGCTGAGGTTGACGATCCGCCCGTAGCCCCGCGCCCGCATCCCCGGCAACAACCCCCGGATCAGTTCCAGCGGGCCGAACACGTGCGCCTCGAACGACTCCCGCACCGTCGCCATGGCCACCACCTCGGCGCCGCCCTCCGGGCAGATGCCCGCGTTGTTCACCAGCACGTCCACCTTCCCGGCCAGCGCCAGCGCCGCCGCCTGCACCGAGGCCGGGTCCCGCAGGTCCACCGCCTGCACCGATGCCCCGGGGATGGAGGCGGCGGCCTGGGCCCCTTCCGCCACGTCCCGGCACCCCAGGACCACCGAGAGCCCCTGCCGGGCCAATTCCCGCGCTGTGGCGAGCCCGATGCCGCGATTGGCGCCGGTGACGAGGGCGGGTGTGGGGGGTGGACATGGTGCCTCCTGGAGGTGATGGGAAACGCCAGAAAGGATCAGCCCAGGGAGGGCAGGATTCAAGGTCTGGTTTCCTCTTGAATCAGCCCAGCGACTGCCGCAGCGCCACCAGGTTGGCCGTATATTCAGGATCATGCCGTGCTCCCTGGCTCCGGCGATCATTCTATCCACGTATTTCGGCGATGGGGCGTAGGGTCCGGCCGGATTCGTCACCCGGTAACCCCGGCGTGATGCCACTGCCCGTCTGCCCCGAACACGAGGAAGGTATCCCGGCGATAAACGTTCTGGGGCACACTTTCCAGGATATCCAGCGCTGCAAAGTCTTTTTCATCGACACTTGCAGAATCCCCTTGGTCATCGCGCCGGGTGCCTGGATGATGCTGCTGATGCCGCCCATGTATTTTTCCGAGTAGCGGCGAAACTCGATATGGAAATTCGAGCAATACGTGGAAATGTTTATGTCCTACCTCGTTCATTTTTCATTTCTGTTCGAAATTCCGTGCTGGAGTTTCGCCCGCATTCGGAAAAAACATGGGCGGCATCAGCGCGGCGTCCGGCACCCGGCACAATAACGAAGGGGGATATGTTCAGATCGATGAAGAGACTTTGCAGCGCTGGATATCCTGGAAAGTGTTCCCGAAACGTAATCGCCGGGATACCTGCCTCGTGTTCGGGGGCAAACGGGCGGTGGCAGCGCGCGGAGTTGTACCGGTCGATGACTCCAGGTGACAAATGCCCCATCACAGAATGCGTGGATACAATGATCGCCGGAGCAGGGGAGCACGGCATTGAACCTGGATGCCGGCCAACCTGGTGGCGTTGCGGCGGTCGCTGGCTGGTTCGAGAGGAAACCAGACCTTGAATCCTGCCCTCCCTGGGCTGATGCCTTCTGGCGTTTCCCATACCTCCGGGAGGCCCCTGTCCGCCCCCCACCCGCCCTCGTCACCGGCGCCAATCGCGGCATCGGGCTCGCCACAGCGCGGGAATTGGCCCGGCGGGGCTCTCGGTGGTCCTGGGGTGCCGGGACGTGGCGGAGGGGCCCAGGCCGCCGCCTCCATCCCCGGGGCATCGGTGCAGGCGGTGGACCTGCGGGACCCGGCCTCGGTGCAGGCGGCGGCGCTGGCGCTGGCCGGGAAGGTGGACGTGCTGGTGAACAACGCGGGCATCTGCCCGGAGGGCAGCGCCGAGGTGGTGGCCATGGCGACGGTGCGGGAGTCGTTCGAGGCGCACGTGTTCGGCCCGCTGGAACTGATCCGGGGGATTTTGCCGGGGATGCGGGCGCGGGGCTACGGGCGGATCGTCAACCTCAGCTCCGGATCGGGGGGCGTTCGCGGAGGGGCTTCAGGGGCCGTTCGCGTATTCCGTGTCCAAGGCGGCCCTGGATGCGCTGACCCTGAGCCTTTCCCGGGAGCTGAAGGGCGACCTGAAGGTGAACGCGTGCTGCCCGGGATGGGTGCACACCCGCATGGGCGGGCCCCCGGCGCCCAAGTCGCCGGAGCAGGGGGCGGACACGCCGGTATGGCTGGCGACGCTGCCCGCCGATGGGCCCAATGGCGGGTTCTTCCGCAACCGCAAGCCCATCGCCTGGTGAAGCCGGATGCCGGAGGGCACACGTAAGTCATTTCCTGGCCAACTTTGGCGGGACAACGGCGGCCGATCAACCGTATGCTGGGAGCACCCGCTGGAGGAGCCATGAGCCGCACCGCCGCCGCCGCACCGCCGGACGCCGCGGGCTTGGCTCTGGCCGTGCCGGTGCTGGTGGCCATCAGCTTCTGCCGATCTGTTCGAACGACATGATGCAGTCCAGGCTGATCACCGCCACCTATCCCATGATCAAGCAGTCCCTGGGCCTCACGTTCGCCCAGCTGGGGCTGGTGTCCCTGGTCTACCAGATGACCGCCTCCATGCTCCAGCCCATGGTGGGGTTGTACACGGACCGGCGCTCCCGCCCCTATTCCCTGGTGATGGGCATGGGATTCACCTTCATGGGGATGCTGCTGTTCTCCGTGGCGCCCCGCCTGGGCGTGCTGCTGGTGGCCGCCGCCCTGGTGGGCCGGCTCGGCGGTCTTCCATCCCGAATCGTCGCGGGTGGCCCGTCTGGCCTCGGGAGGACGCCACGGGCTGGCCCAATCACTGTTCCAGGTGGGCGGCAACACCGGGCCGGCGATCGGGCCCTTGCTGGCCGCGCTCATGGTGCTGGCCCGGGGCCAGGGCAGCGTCGCCTGGTTCGTCGGGCGCCCTGCTGGCGATCCTGGTGGCCGGGTGGGCGGGTGGTACCGCGAACCTGCGGGAACAGCGCAAACGCGCCCAGGCCGCAACCGGGCCCACCCCCGTCCCGGCGGCGGATCGCCTGGTCCCTGGCCATTCTGGGCCTGCTGATGTTCTCCAAGTACATCTACCTGGTCAGCTTCTCCAGCTTCTACACGTTCTATCTCATCGAGAAGTTCCATCTGGGGGTGCGCGACGCCCAGCTGACCTGTTCGTCTTTCTCGGCGCGGTGGCGGCGGGAACCGTTCTGGGGGGGCCCATCGGCGACCGCATCGGCCGCAAATACGTCATCTGGACCTCGATCCTGGGGGTGCTGCCGTTCACCCTGGTCCTGCCCTACGCCGGCCTGGCCTGGCCACGGCGCTGACCGTGATGATCGGGCTGGTGCTGGCCTCGGCCTTCTCGGCCATCCTCGTGTTCGGCCAGGAGCTGGTGCCTGGGAACGTGGGCCTGATCTCCGGGCTGTTCTTCGGCCTGGCCTTCGGGCTGGCCGGGGTGGGCGCCGCGCTGCTGGGGGCCCTGGCGGACCACACC
This sequence comes from uncultured Holophagaceae bacterium, assembly GCA_963816585.1. GTDB lineage: Bacteria > Acidobacteriota > Holophagae > Holophagales > Holophagaceae > Mesoterricola. The sequence continues at coordinate 12,648 of CAWFOJ010000098.1, forward strand.
AGCATCGCCTTCGTCTACCGGGTGTGCGTCGTACCTGCCCATCCTGGGCATCCTCACCGCCTTCCTGCCCGAGTACCGGGAGGGCTCGGCGCCTCTCTAGGAGCCTGACGCCCTATCCACCGCATTCAGGATCGGCTGCGGCTGGCATCGCGTGGGGGCGGAGAGCGAACAAGGCGAGCGCGCGGTCCCCCTCGTCCAGGTCAGTCCCGGAAGCTTTCCTGGGCGTGGTAGCTGCTGCGCACCAGGGGGCCGCTCTCCGCCCGAGGAACCCATCTCCCAGCCCCTTGCAGCAGTACCATCTCGAACTCCTGGGGCTCACGAAGAGCGCTCCAGGGGCAGGTGCAGGTTAAGACGATGTGGGGGGGGGGGGGGGGTGGGGGG